>JBATGJ010000280.1:0-5374 GCA_049665685.1 Gammaproteobacteria bacterium | reverse complement strand
CATCATGCGGTAGATCTCGACCATGGCCTCCAGCTCGGTGGTGGTCGGGTCGATGCGCAGGGTACTGGACATGTACGGACCGCGATCCAGGTCATTGACATACAATGTCTTGATTTCCTTGACGTCGGCCGCGCGCAGTTTCTCCAGCAACTCGGCGGTAATCTCGTCATTGGCATTGGCAACGATCTCGCCGGTTTCCTTGTCGATGATGTTGGTCGCGATGATCCGGCCAATCATGTACTCGTCAGGCACGGCCAGGGATTTCACGGCGCTCTTCTCAAGCTCGCGGATATGCCGTGCAGTGATGCGCCGGCCTTCCTCGACGATGACCTTGCCCTTGGCCTTGATATCAAACATGGCCATTTCGCCACGCAGGCGCTCGGCGACCAGATCAAGCTTGATCTCGTTCTTGGTGAACGTGAAATTATTGGTATCGAAGAACATATCGAGGACCTGCTCGTTGTCGTAACCGAGCGCACGCAGCAGAATACTCGCCGGCAGCTTGCGACGGCGGTCGATACGCACGAACACGCAGTCCTTCGGATCGAATTCCATATCGAGCCAGGAACCGCGATAGGGAATCACGCGCGCGGAAAACAGCAGCTTGCCGGATGAATGCGTCTTGCCCTTGTCATGATCGAAGAACACGCCCGGCGAGCGATGCAACTGGGAGACGATGACACGTTCGGTACCGTTGATGACAAAGGTACCGTTTTCGGTCATCAGCGGCAGCTCGCCCATGTAGACTTCCTGCTCCTTGATGTCCTTGATCTTCCTGGCATCAGCCGGGGAATCCTTGTCATAGATGATCAGCCGCACCAGTGCACGCAGCGGGGCCGCGTAGGTCAGGCCGCGCATCTGGCACTCCTTGACATCGAACCCCGGCTCGCCGAGGCGGTAATTGACGTAGTCGAGGGCGGCATTGCCGGAATAACTGACGATCGGGAAAACCGAACTGAAGGCCGCATGCAGTCCCCTGTCATCACGGGACTCAGGGTCCTTGTCTGCCTGCAGGAAGTCACGATAGGACTCGATCTGGGTCGCCAGCAGATACGGTACCTCCAGTATGCTGTGACGCTCGCCAAAGTCCTTGCGAATGCGTTTCTTCTCGGTGTAGCTATAGGCCATCGGTTTTCCTCTCCGTATGAGATGAAGAAATCTGTTCGCCGCCGCCGGTCAGACCGTCAACCGGGACAGGCAGGCACTTCGCAACAGCTGAAGCGCCCGTGTATTTCCAACAGGCAGGAACAGGCCGGACGCATTGAATGCATCCAGCCTGCCCTGAATTTCCAGGATTGCAGCAATCACAGATGGATTACGTGCGACCCGTTTACTTGAGCTCGACAGTTGCGCCGGCTTCCTCCAGCTGCTTCTTGATATCCTCGGACTCATCCTTGCTCGCACCTTCCTTGATGGTTGAAGGCACTGATTCCACCATCTCCTTCGCTTCCTTGAGGCCCAGGCCGGTGATACCGCGGACTGCCTTGATGACAGATACCTTGTTCTCGCCAAAGCTGGACATGACGACGTCGAACTCGTCCTTTTCTTCAACAGCGGCTGCTTCGCCACCACCGGCTGCCGGTGCAGCGGCAACGGCTGCGGCAGCGGACACACCAAATTTCTCTTCCATGGCAGAAATAAGGTCAACGACCTCCATCACTGACATGCCCGAGATGGTTTCCAGAATTTCTTCCTGTGAAACGGCCATAACAAATACTCCTAGTAATATAGTTGCTTGTAACGAGTGTCCGGTTGCCGGTGAAAAACAAGCCTGGCGACTGTCCGCTCGTTAGTATTTACGATTAAGTTAAGCTGCCTTCTGGTCACGGATAGCCGCTACCGTACGTGTCAGCTTGCCCGGTATTTCGTTGAGCGTGCGGACAAACTTCTCGGTCGGGGCCTTCATCACCGCCATCAGCAAGCTGATTGCCTGGTCGCGTGTCGGGAGCTTGGCGAGCTTGTCGATTTCCGACGGTTCCAGCAACTCTCCACCCACCGACAGCATGGTGACCTGGAACTTGTCATGTTCCCTGGCAAAGTCCTTGGTCACACGCGCAGCCGCACCGGGGTCTTCCTGGGAAAATGCCAGAATCAGTGGCCCGGTCAGCCGGTCGCTCATGCATGCAAAGTCGGTATCCTCGAGGGCACGACGGGCCAGCGTATTTTTCACGACACGCAGATAGACATTGTCCTCGCGGGCCTTGATACGCAGGTTGGTCAGCTGCTCGACCGTCAGGCCGCAATACTCAGCAGCAACGGCGGAGAACGCCCCCTTGGCGACTTCAGACACTTCAGCAACAACAGCCTTTTTCTCTTCAAGAGTTAATGCCATTGTAATTACCTCATTGGGAAAACCCGTGCGCGTGGCGTACGGGCTACCCTCCGTTTACAACTCACCGGTCAAACACCCCGGTGCACTCTGTACGGTGACTAGAAGACAGATCGCTTCCGGCTTGCCCGGCAACTGCTCCATGCGTTGCCCTACCTCCTGCATCCCTGCAGTCGTGCCTGCCGCGATACTTGTACCGGCCCGGACCAGTCCCTCGTACGGTTCCCGGTCTGATCCAGCACCTCGAAATACTGTCATTTCGCGCACCATCTGCGCAGGCCGCCCTGCAAAATCAACAGAACCATTAAACCCGGTTACCCGGGTACCTGCGGTCTTTGACGGTCGCCGGCTAACATCTGCCCGCTGACGTCAAAACTTTTACTCCCTCCCCTTTATCCCCGGTCTTTGGCGACTCAGGAGGAGAGAGGGATAATGAAAAAAATCTATAGTTCCAGGCTCGCCTGATCGACCTGCAGCCCGGGTCCCATGGTGGTCGAGACCGACACCTTTTTAACGTAAATACCCTTGGCAGAAGATGGCTTGGCCTTGTTCAGGTCAGCCAGCAATGCCGCCAGGTTTTCCTTGAGGGAGCCCACGGCAAAATCAATCCGGCCGATGGGGCAGTGAATAATGCCAGCCTTGTCGGTGCGATAACGCACCTGGCCTGCCTTGGCATTCTTCACGGCCATGGCCACGTCCGGGGTCACGGTCCCGACCTTCGGATTCGGCATCAGCCCGCGCGGACCAAGGATCTGACCCAGCGTACCCACGACGCGCATGGCGTCAGGCGATGCGATCACGACATCGAAATCCAGATTGCCCTTCTTCACCTCTTCCGCCAGGTCATCCATGCCGACGATATCCGCGCCTGCTTCCTTCGCGGCATCGGCATTGGCGCCCTGGGTAAATACGGCAACGCGCACCGATTTGCCGGTACCGTTGGGCAGCACCGTGGCACCGCGCACATTCTGGTCGGACTTGCGCGGATCGACGCCGAGATTGACGCTGACATCGACGGATTCCTTGAACTTTACGGTGTGCAGCTCCTGCAACAGCGCAATTGCCTCTTCGATCGGGTACTGCTTGCCATGCTCAACCTTTTCCCTGATGGCTTTTGCCCGTTTGCTCAGTTTGGCCATGGTTCCTACTCCTTTACGTCAAGGCCCATGCTGCGGGCACTTCCGGCAATAATACGCACGGCCGCATCCATGTCTGCGGCATTCAGGTCAGGCATCTTGGTGGTCGCGATTTCTTCAAGCTGTGCCCGCGTTACCGTGCCCACCTTGTCGGTATTGGGCACACCGGAACCCTTCGGGATGCCGGCCGCCTTTTTCAGCAGAACAGATGCCGGTGGCGTCTTGGTAATAAAGGTAAAGCTGCGGTCGCTGTAGACCGTAATCACGACCGGGATCGGCAGTCCCTTCTCGAGTTTCTGCGTCGCGCCATTGAATGCCTTGCAGAACTCCATGATGTTGACGCCGTGCTGACCCAGCGCAGGGCCGACCGGCGGACTCGGGTTGGCTTCACCGGCAGGAACCTGCAGCTTGATGTAAGCCTCGATTTTCTTGGCCATCTTGTTTAACTCCTGTGGGTACGAACGCCTTGCGGCTCCCCTGTTGTACTATTGGGGTCAGAGCACAGTTTCTGCTTATATTCCCGGATCATCGCTCGTTGATCGGGATATCTGGCTGCAGTCCAGATTGTGAATATAAGCAGAAACTGTGCTCTGACACCGATTAAAAATTGTTACGCCTTTTCCACCTGGCCGAACTCGAGTTCGACCGGGGTCGAACGACCGAAGATCAGCACCGACACGCGCAGCCGGCTCTTCTCGTAGTTGACTTCCTCGACGACACCGTTGAAATCGTTGAACGGGCCATCGGTAACACGTACCACCTCGCCGACTTCGAACAGCACCTTCGGGCGCGGCTTGTCGACACCTTCCTGCACGCGCTGCAGGATTGAGTCCGCCTCGCGCTGCGTAATCGGCGCCGGCTTGTCGGACGTGCCGCCGATAAATCCAAGCACCTTGGGAGCGTCCTTGACCAGGTGCCAGGTATCCTCGTTCATATCCATCTGCACCAGCACATAACCGGGGAAGAACTTGCGCTCACTCTTGCGCTTCGAACCCTCGCGCATCTCCACCACTTCTTCCGTCGGGACCAGGATCTCCCCGAAGGAATCGTCCATCTGTGCCCGCGTAATGCGCTCTTCAAGCGCGCGCTTTACCTGGTTTTCGAAGCCCGAATAGGCGTGTACCACGTACCATTGCAACGACATCGTCAACCACCTTGTCCAGTAAGTATCTGGATTGCCCAGAGCAGGAACATGTCCAGCAACCAGAGTGCAATACCCACCAGCAACACGATGAACAGCACCGCCAGTGTGGTCTGCATGGTCTCGGCACGCGATGGCCAGACCACGCGACGCGTTTCAGTATGCGCGCCGCTGATAAAGCCTATGATGCTCTTGCCGGTGCTGGACTGTGCCGCCACAAAGATCGCCACGCCGGCGGCTGCCAGCAACCCCAGGACCCGCACGACCAGGATCTGGTCCTCGAAGTGATAAAAGGCATAAATGGCCGCGGCCAGGATCAATACACCGGCCCACAACTTGAGGTTGTCGAGTGCACCGCCTTCCGTTTCAGCTTTTGCGTTCATATAAACTCGGTTGCCTGACAAATTGTTCGCGGACGGCCGCTACCGGCTTCCTGCCTCTCGCGGCACTCGTACTTCCTGTACATCGCAGTCCGCACCTGCACCATTTTATAATGGCAGGCCAGGAGGGAATCGAACCCCCAACCTGCGGTTTTGGAGACCGCCGCTCTGCCAATTGAGCTACTGGCCTTGATTAACCTCTATACGTGAAACGTGAAATGTGAAACGTTAACAACACACCTTTCACTTTTCACCTGTTACTCCAGGATCTTCGACACCACGCCGGCACCCACGGTGCGGCCACCTTCGCGAATCGCAAAACGCAGACCGTCTTCCATCGCAATCGGCGCAATCAGCGACACCGTCATCTTCACGTTGTCCCCCGGCA
>JBATGJ010000279.1:0-7705 GCA_049665685.1 Gammaproteobacteria bacterium | reverse complement strand
GGGCTGCCCGGTTCGATTTCCCTTGTCCGCTGCTGGTAGTGCCTGAGCCGGGAATCCAGCATCCGGTGCCTGCTTTCCAGGCGGTGGCTGGCAAGTTTGAGTCGCATGATCTCACCGAGCGCGTGGGTTACCAGGCCCTGGAAGAGGCAGTGCTTGAGTCCTTCGCGTGTCCCGGCTTCGCTTGGTGACGGCGAATATACCCTGTGATCCGAGAAGCTGACGGCGACCTGCCGGACGTCCTTTTTCAACAGTTCCCCTGACAGTTCCATTCCCAGTACTGTTTTCTCGGTCCGGTGCATACACAGCAGTGCGCAGCAGGCAGCGTCATTCTCATGTATTTCTTCCATGTAATCCTGTATTTCGGAACTGTGACTGAATACCGCTTGCAGATCACTGACGTTCGTGAAAAAGGCATTCACATACGGATCGCTGGAAAATGTCCTGCGGCTGACTTCAATGGCCGGCGGGATCCGGTCGACGAGCTCATCAACGAACTCGAGCGAGGGATGAATAACGTTATGCAGTTTCTTTTTATAGCCCGGTGCAAGCCGTAACCTGGCGTCGATGCTGTCTGCCACGCTTTCCACAGCAGTGAGACTCTCGGGACTGCTGCCATGGCTGTGCGCCCTGGCGTCCCTGAAATCCTGGATTGAGTTACGCAGCCAGGGGAACCTGCTACCGAGTAAGTCTTTCATGTTGATTGCCCCATTGTTGAAGTCACCGGTATGTATTCTCATTTTTGCCGGTGCCTGGGCCATACAGGCCTCAGTACTATGAGAATATAGGGGATCACGGCAGTTTTGCCAATCCGGGTTTGCAAAAAAGGGGTTTTCTCAGGTATCTCGCAGCCGGACCTGCCCGCGGCCGGCGAATGGCCACGCGCACATGGAGGGGCAGGCCCGCGACCGGGCGAAACGCGTCTGCAAAGGTCGCTGACAGGTATCAGGCCTCCCCGGGCCGGCAGCCTGGAGGGGTATTCTGGCACCATAGATACGGAGCAGTTGGCTATAATTACAGTAATGAGTGTGTATAGATACATTCCTGGAGATTTCCGGAAGGAGGGTGGCAGCGGGAGTCTCGTTTGCGCTGCCAGCCCGTGTGGTGCTTCCCGGATTTGCGACGTTTCACCTCCCTAGTGTGCAGGCATGGCGAAGATAACCGTTATCAAGGAACCTGAGGGCGACCGGTCCCCGTTTTTGCGCGGGATTCTGGTGCAATCACTGGTTAATGCCGGTCTGGTCTTTGATGAGGCCTATGCACTGGCACAGATAGCAAGGAATGAACTGCAGGACAGGCAGGAAATAACAAGCACAGAGCTGCGGGGCAGGGTTGCCGTGCTGCTGGAAGAACACCACGGCAATGACAAGCGCAGGGCCTACGAAAACACGCCCGGCAACGAGCCGGCTATCATCATTCACACTCCCGCACGCAGTGCACCGTTCTCCGTAGGTGTCATGGCGCATTCGCTGGAAACCTGCGCCATTCCGCCGGAAATGGCGATGCGGGGCGCGCGTATGGTGCATGCGTCGTTGAGGAAAACCGGTCACCGGGAAATTGATCACAAGGCATTACGCCGGGTTATATTCAGATGCCTGAGTGAGCACTGTTCGGAGCATATAGCCAACCGTTATCTGTCCTGGCGCAGGTTTGAGAACAGCGGCATACCCCTGATTATATTGATTGGCGGTGTTACCGGATGCGGCAAGAGTACGGTATCGGCCGAACTGGCCTACCGGCTTGATATTGCGCGTCACCAGTCCACGGATATGATGCGCGATATCATTCGCTCCTACCTGTCTCCACAGATGCTGCCGACCCTGGGGTTTTCAAGTTTCGAGGCCTGGCGTGGTTTGCCGGGAGCCGATGGAGAGGCCAAGCCGGCCATTGAGAATCCTGTCGTGACCGGTTTCCTGTCACAGCTTGCAGCCATGAAACTGGCGCTTGAGGCAACCATCGAGCGCAGCATTGCAGAACGACATCACCTGATCCTGGAAGGTGTCCATGTGGTGCCTACGGAAATGAGTCTCGATGGAATGGAGGATAGGGCCATCATCATCCCGTTCATGCTTGCCAGCATGAAGAAGGGGATGTTACGCAAACAGCTGACACGACGCGGCAATGAGGAAACTGAGCGCAAGGCGACGCACCGGATCGGATACCTGGATGATATCTGGGAGCTGCAATCCTGGTTGCTGGACGAGGCGGACAAGGCCGGGATACCCATTATTGAGAACTGGAACCTCGAGGATACTGTCCGTACAGCACTGGAGCACATCATTGACCTGCTTATGAAACATTTTCCACCACAAGCGGACGCTAAGGAGTGGGAAACCTGACAGCGAGCTTGCCCGGCGACTGATGCCTGTGCCGGCTTTGTTGTTTTCAGGCATCAGCTGCGCTACGGTTGATCGGGGGAGGTAAATAGTCTTCTGAATTTGACCTTACCGTTGCCCGTTATCGAACAGGAAAGCGCAGCTATCACTGCAACGCAAAGACCGTCGACACCGCTGATTGCCGCACTGCTGGATGCGGCCGTCTATCCACATCCCGTCAGAAACCTCCGGCTGATCGAGACCCATATTTCGTGGGTCATCCTGACCGGAGACTTTGCCTACAAGCTGAAGAAGCCGGTCGATCTCGGGTTTCTCGACTTTTCGAGTCTGGACAAGCGTCGCTTCTACTGCGAAGAAGAGTTGCGGCTGAACGCACGCCTGGCACCGGACTACTATCTGGAAGTAGTGTCGATCAGCGGCAGCCTCGAGCAGCCCGTGCTGAATGGCCCGGGTGATGCCATCGAGTACGCTGTCCGCATGCGGCAATTTCCGGCGGACAATCAGCTGGACATCCTGCTGGGGCAGGACAAACTCGAACCCGAGTATCTGGATGCCGTTGCCCGCCTGATGGCCGGGTTTCATCAACAGGTCGCCGTGGCGGGGGCCGACACCGACTATGGCGAACCGGCGGCTATCTGTCATGCCGTGCGGGAAAATTTTTCGCAGATCAGCCAGTACCTGCAACAGGACGCACCGTCAGCCCGGCTGGACCCGCTGGCGGGCTGGGTCGAGGCGACCTGTAGCCGGTTGCGACCGGTATTCAGACAACGCAAGGCAGACGGCTTCGTACGCGAGTGCCATGGTGATATGCACCTGCGCAATCTGGCCTGGGTGGAGGGGCAGCCGCTGGTGTTCGACTGCATCGAGTTCAACCCGCAATTGCGCTGGATCGATGTCATCAGCGAGATCGCCTTCCTGGTGATGGATTTACAGGACCGCGACCGGCCACGACTTGCCTGGCGGTTCCTGAATGTCTGGCTGGAAGGCACGGGTGATTATGCCGGCATGGGTCTGCTGCGGTTCTACTTGCTTTACCGGGCCATGGTGCGGGCCAAGGTCGAGGCCATCCGCGTGACACAGGCCGGCATCAGCGCTGAAGAAAAGGCTGTCGTGCTGCGGGAATTTGATGGTTACCTGCAACTTGCCGGGGACTACACGGCCGCGGCCAGCCCCGGACTGATCATTACCCGCGGCGTCTCGGCCTCGGGAAAATCCACCCTCACACAGCCCCTGCTGGAGGCGCTGGGCGCAATACGCATACGCTCGGATGTGGAACGCAAGCGCCTGTTTGATATCCAGGCCGCGACCAACATGCATGACGGTGTCGGTGCCGGGATCTACAGCGTCACGGCCAGCGAGCAGACCTATGCCAGGCTGGTCGAGCTGGCAGGGCAGGTGCTGGCAGCGGGCCACACGGTGATTGTCGACGCGGCCTGCCTGCACCCGCAGCAGGTTGCCCGTTTCCGGACACTGGCGCAATCCATGGCGGTTGAGTTTGTCATCCTCGAGTTCACCGCGCCGGCAGACGTCCTGCGTCAGCGTATCGAACAACGCGAACGCGGGGTTTCGGATGCCGATCGGGCAGTGCTGGAGCACCAGTTGTCCGGCTGGCAGGCGTTGCCGGCCGACGACCAGCCATACCGTATCCGTATCGATACCACATCGGCCGTGGATGTCGCGGCGCTGGCCGCAGAGATTCAATCACGGTTTAGCAGTCCGGGCCTGGTGACGGTCTGATGCGAAGCGGTTTTCCTGCCGGGGCCGAAACTTGCGTCCTTTTGCGCACACCAACCAGCCATGCGCCGGCGTGACTTTCTCGGGTATTGCACGGCGCTGGCCCTGAGCAAGGCTGTCACACACCCACGCATCGCCATGTCGCACACCGAAAGGCCGCCGCAACCACCGCCAGCCGATACCGTCACGCTGTTCCTCGCCGGTGATGTCATGACCGGCAGGGGCATCGACCAGATATTGCCGCATCCGGGCAATCCGCAGATCTTTGAAAGCCACAGTCGTTCGGCCGGGGATTATGTGTCACTGGCCGAGCGGACCAATGGCCCGATCCCCCGGCCGGTCGGGTTCGCCTATATCTGGGGGGATGCCCTGGCGGTGCTGGACGCGGCCGCACCCGATGTACGCATCATCAATCTGGAAACCGCCATCACCCGCACCGGCTCGCCCTGGCCGGGCAAGGGCATCCAGTACCGCATGCACCCGGCCAATACACCCTGCCTGACCTCGGCCGCGATCGATTGCTGTGTACTGGCCAACAACCATGTGCTGGACTGGGGTCATGCCGGCCTGCAAGAGACGCTCTCCAGCCTGACCGGGGCGGCCCTGCCCGTGGCGGGGGCGGGCGTGAATCGGGCCTTGGCGCAGGCGCCGGCGGTCCTGGACCTCGCAGGGCAGGGGCGGGTACTGGTATTTGCCGCGGCCCTTGGCAGCAGCGGGGTGCCGCCCGACTGGGCAGCGACGAAAAAGCGGCCGGGGGTGAACCGGTTGCCGGACCTGTCGGAGCAGACCGTAGAGGACATCGCCCGTGTCGTTAACGACCATCGGCAGCCCGGTGATGTCGTCGTGATGTCGCTGCACTGGGGCGGCAACTGGGGCTATGAAATCCCGGCAGCACACACCCGTTTTGCCCATGCCCTGATCGAGACGGCGAGCGTTGACCTGGTGTATGGCCATTCATCGCATCACCCCCTGGGCGTGGAAGTCTACCGGGGCAAGCCGATCCTGTACGGCTGTGGTGACCTGATCGACGACTACGAAGGCATCAGCCGCTACGGGCAATTCCGGATCGAGCTGGCCCTGCTGTATCTGGTTACACTGTCACGCACGGACGGTCGGCTGGTATCGATGGAAATGGTCCCCATGCAACGATATCGCTTCCGTCTAAAGCATGCCAGTCGCGACGACAGCGCCTGGTTACAGCAGACGCTGGATCGTGAGAGCCACCCCTTTGGCTCACGTGTTATACAATCCAGTGACGGCCGACTCCGCCTGGTCGGGTCCTGATCGAGACCGGCCTGTTTGCAGCCCTGTGGCCGGTCTGGTTGGTCCACTGCATCAGTCGGCTGCTTCGCGGATCCGGATATCAGGTATCTTTGTCACCGGTACGGTGATGCCATTCAATAATTGAGAAAGTAGATAAATAAAATCTTATAACGCATTGTAAATAATATTATTTGACTCACAACAAGGAGTATTGCCAGGATGACTAAAAAGCTGGATATACCTAAGGTCGGTGCGCCTGATCCGGAGCTGAAAAATTCACCCATCTTCGATGAGTCGGACGACGATGAGCTGTCGCTGGACCTGGAGCTGGAAACCGGCGCCTGTTACTTCAATGGTCAGTCCTATGCCATTGGTGAATATGTCTGCAGCGGCGATGAATTATTGCGCTGTGAAGTGCGCGGAGTCTGGATCCGTGAAGGCAGCTGTTATCCTGACGTGTGAGGACTGAATAAATGCAAATACCCCTGCAGATTAAGTTTCGCGACATGGAGCCCTCGGATGCGGTCGAGGCGCGCATCCGCGAGAAGGCAGAAAAACTCGACCGGTTTTATGACCATGTGATGAGTTGCCGGGTCGTGGTGGAGGCGCCGCATGCCCATCATCACAAGGGCCGCTTGTACCAGGTGCGTATCGATATGACGGTGCCCGAGGGTGAGCTGCTGGTAACCCACGAGCACCACCACAAGGACCATTCGCACGAAGACGTCTACGTGGCCATCCGCGATGCGTTTGATGCCATGACGCGTCAGCTGGAGGACTATGCGCGCAAGCGGCGCGGCAAGGTCAAGCATCACGAGACGCCGGCACATGGGCGGATCTCGAGTCTGCACCCCGAAGAAGACTATGGCAGGATCAAGACACCGGACGATCGGCTGGTGTATTTCCACCGTCACAGTGTGCTCGATAATGCCTTCGACAGGCTGACGGTCGGCAGCGAGGTGCGCTTCGTGGAGGAGGCGGGCGAACGCGGACCACAGGCGAGTACGGTCACACTCATCGGCAAACACCACGTCACCTGACAAGCACAGAGCGGATATTGCGTGGCCATGCACAGCGGAACCGGCTGCTGCAGACCTGCACTACGCCGGACCGCCTGGCTCAGCGCACCAGCAATAGCGGGCAGGCAAGCGTATTCAGGCACCGGTCGAGGCCTGCCTCCTGCAGCAACGGGTGTCCGCCCTCGGCGATGAGGATGCAGCTTTTGCTCATGCCGGTGGCCTGCAGCAGTGACGGCAGACCGCTGCCGTGGAGTTCAACAATCCGGGCGGTCTGTCCATATGATTTCAGGACGGCTAATGCCTTTTGCCGCAGTTCCGGCGCATCGGCCTTGTGGTTGTCCGGCAGCAGTATGGTGATATGCGTATCAGGGTCTCCTGCCAGGCTGCAGGCCGTCGCCAGTGCCCGCAAAGCCGGCTCCGATGCGCTGAACAGCACGTTGATATTGGAGGTGGCCGCCGGTGGCTGACGCCTGCGTCGTCTGCTGCTGGCCCAGCTACCGGAACAGGCCAGAGAGCTGACCCGTCCCAGGCTGAGAATATCGGCACTGAAGGTTGCTGCCAGTGTGTCAGCGCCGGCATGACCGCGCCATACCTGGAACGACCAGTGCACACCCATGGCACTGGCGGCCTGTTCAAGCATGTGCTCGGCCTGACGTGCCAGGGAACGTAATTCCCGCTGCATGCGCTGTACACTGATGGCCTCCTCGGCCAGGGACAAGGGCCGCACCTCGCGCAGGAAAGGCAGGTCAGCCAGACGAATCAGGTTGATGTCTTCCACGAAGATCCCTTCCAGGTGAGCGCCGGTCACCGCGGCGAGCCGCACGGCGGTCTCCAGTGCCGGGCGGCCGCTCTCGCTTGCGTCCAGTGTGACGATAACGTGTCGCGTGGTGCCCTCGACCGGCGCCGGCGTCATGACGCTGAACGGTCCTGTGCGGTGTCCGACTTTCCACCCTTTCCGGCATAGGCCTGCATGGCTTCGGAATAATGCGCCAGGGTTTCTTCCACGCGTCGATTGACAGTGTCTGCGGGAAACAGCCCCTGGTCGTCGCGTTGTCCTGCCGGGATGCCGGTCAGTAACTCGATGCCGTCATCAACGGTGTCAATGCTGTGGATGGCAAACTGGTGGTCCTGCACGGCCTTGCGTATATCAGCGCGCAACATGAGGTGTTTGACATTGCTTGCCGGGATGATCACGCCGTGCTCACCGGTCAGGCCCGCCATGTTGCAGGTGTCGAAGAAGCCCTCGATCTTTTCATTGACGCCGCCAATGGGTTGAATGTCACCGAACTGGTTGACGGATCCGGTGACCGCCAGTGACTGTCGCACGGGGGTATCGGCAAGCGCGGACAACAGGGC
>JBATGJ010000278.1:0-1884 GCA_049665685.1 Gammaproteobacteria bacterium | reverse complement strand
ACTGTAGATACTATGAAGGGTCGCATCGGTTAATCTCAATTTTTTGACGAAAAGCGAGGAAACCGACATGAGTGCGACCCTTCAAGAAGCATGTTACGAGAACACAACGGCGGTGTACATGGCGCTGGAGCTGAGCAACAAGCAGTGGAAAGTCCTGATCGGTGATGGTCACCACCACCGCCATAAGACGGTGGTAGCTGGAGATATTGCAGGTCTACTGGAACAAATAGCCCTTTTTCGGGCCAAGTGGTGTGTTCCAAGCGAAGCACCGGTATTCAGTTGCTACGAAGCAGGCCGTGATGGGTTCTGGTTGCACCGATGCCTGCTTTCGCACGGCGTTAAGAATGTGGTGGTTGATTCGTCCAGCATCAAGGTAGACCAGCGAGCCCGTCGCATGAAGACAGATCACCTGGACGTAAAATCACTGCACGGTCAGTTGATCCGTTACGTCAAAGGGGACGACGATGTCTGGCGTGTGGTTCACGTACCCAGCGTGGAGGACGAAGACCGTCGTCGCCTGTACCGAGAGCGGGAGCGGCTGATCAGCGAGCAGGGTCAGCACACGAACCGGATCAAGTCATTGCTGGTGCTGCATGGTATTCGAATGGAGTTGCGCAAGGACTTTGCAGAGCAGCTGGATACGCTCTGCCAGTGGGATGGTACGCCATTGCCTGCAGAGCTGCGGGATGAATTGCGACGCGAATGGCATCGCCGGGAACAGGTGCAGGCGCAGCTGAAGGAGTTGCACGAGTTACAAAAGGTTCGGATTGAGGCAGCCGTCTGCGGAGAAGGCCCGGAAGGTTTGATCAAGCAGTTGATGATATTAAAGTCCGTGGGTTGGCAGTCCGCCTGGTCGCTGGTCATGGAGTTGTTCGGGTGGCGGCATTTCCGGAACCGCCGGGAGTTGGCGGGGTGTACCGGATTGAACCCTTCCCCCTACAACAGTGGCGATAGTGAGCGAGAACAGGGGATCAGCAAGGCCGGCAATCGCCGAGTGCGACGGATATTGATCGAGTTGGCCTGGTTATGGCTGAGATACCAGCCCGATAGTGCCTTGACGCGGTGGTTCAATGAACGCTGGGCGGGTCAGGGCAAACGCGGGCGTCGGGTGGGTATTGTTGCAGTTGCGCGGCGTTTGGTGATTGCGTTGTGGAAGTATCTGGAGACGGGTGAGATTCCGGCAGGTGCGGTACTCAAGCCTGCGGTTTGATCGCGATATCCAACTAATAGCCTATTGATTATTAACAAACAGAGGATGAGTTCAACCGGTTAAACAGGTTTGTGGTCAACGTTGGTGAAGGCGCCCGTTTCGACCCTGGGTCGCGAATGCCAAACCGATAATGTAGATGGGGTTCCTTCTGCCAACGGTTCCACTCAAGCCAACAGGCGAACGTAGCATCAGGTGATCGGGTATAGCCCGGAACGGATAGAAGGTTGTCATGGTCTTTTTTGATCAGACGCCCACAGGAACCGGCCAATGTGACACGCCACAAACCAGTAACGGGTGAAACAACTATTTGATCGAGAGAGAATGACCCTTGACAAACGACTCTTCATAGAAGGGTCGAATTCATTCGACCAGCGGTGTTTCATCCGAGCAGGCATGCTGCCGTGATAGCCGTGAACAAAGGATGACGACCGCGGGTAACCGTGGTGATGCAATAGACTTGATGGTGCTAGGAATGACGCCCCCTGCGCAATGCGTCACAGGCTGTTGGCCGAATGAATTCGGCCCTACATATGCGTCACTGGACAGGGTGACCTGCTTGTCTCGAATGGCAATAATGGCTGTTGGCCGAATGAATTCGGCCCTACGACGGTAATCTACCCACTCGATTTGGAGAAGAGCCTATTTTTTAATAAAGGTTCTATATGCCTCTAAAA
>JBATGJ010000277.1:0-8721 GCA_049665685.1 Gammaproteobacteria bacterium | reverse complement strand
TTGAGGCTCTCAATCTTCGAGCGGTTGGCCTCCTCTGCCCGCATGATGATGGGCAACAACAGATCCCTTTCACGGTACACGCCCACCTGTTCACCCTGGAAACCCTCCAGCAGTACGCGGGCGATGTCCGGTCGGGTGATACCGTTAAGATTGGCCTGTTCCTCCGCCACTATCGGTCGCACCAACTTGACGCGCTGGCGCCAGTCGGTGCGAATGGCCTTGGCATCAGGGTCCGCATACAGGATGGCCTGCACCTGACTGGACAGTTCACGCAGCACATTGCGGTCAGGGCCGCTCAGGCGTGCCTGGATCTTGCCGGTGCTGCCGGGGCCGAGCTGAAACCTGGAGGTATAGCCCAGCACATCCGGATAGGTCTCTCGCAGATATGTCTCGACATTTGCAAGCAGGACATCAATCTTTTCCACATCATCCACATCAACCAGCAGCTGGGCATAGCTGCTGTTGAGTTTTTCCGGTGTATAGGTCAGCAGGAAGCGCAGTCCGCCCTGTCCAATGAGCGAGGTGATATGGGTCACCCCGTCCTGCTCCCGGATGTAATCCTCAACTGACTGAACCAGCCTGGTGGTCTCGTCGATATGGGTGCCCTGTGGCAGCCACACATCGACCATGATCTGGGGCCGCGTCGAGGGCGGAAAGAAACTCCGTTCGACAAACTGGAAACCCCACAGGGCGGTTACAAACATACCGACCACCACTGCGAGGGTAACGACCTTCATCTTTATACAGGTGCGCAGGAAACCTTTGTACATGGCATAGAAACCACCGCCGTACGGATCCTCTGCCGCCGCCCCCTCCGCCGGCTTCTTCAGGAACATGACACACAGCAGCGGTGTGACCGTCACGGCCGTCACCCAGCTCAGCAGCAGCGAGACCATGACCACCTGGAACAGTGAACGGCAGAACTCGCCGGTATTGTCATCGGAGGTGCCGATGGCGGCAAAGGCCAGGATGGCAATGACCGTTGCCCCGAGCAGTGGAGTGGCGGTCTGCCTGACCACCTCGATGGCCGCCTGCCTGGCATCCTCGCCCTTCTGCAGGCGTACCAGCACCCCGTCCACCACCACGATGGCATTATCGACCAGCATACCCAGCGCAATGATCAGGGCACCCAGCGAGATTCGTTCCAGGGCAACTCCCATGGGTGCCAGGAAGATGAAGCTGCCGGCGATGGTCAGTAGCAGCACGAAGCCGATCAGCATGCCGCTGCGGAATCCCATGAAGAACAGCAGCACCACGATGACAATCGCCACCGCCTCGAGCAGGCTGATCACGAAACCGGAGATGGCGGTCTTGACGGCATCCGACTGCATCGAGACCAGGCCGACCTCGATACCGATCGGAATCTGTGCCTTGAGTTCCTCCGCGCGCTGCTTCAGCGCTACACCCATATCAACGACGTTACCACCGGAGACCGTCGAGATACCCAGCCCGATAGCGGTCCTGCCATCATAGCGAATCAGTTTGTTCTGCGGCTCCACATAGCCACGCCTGACCGTGGCGACATCTTTCAGGTAGATCTGTTCCGAGCCCCGGCCGCTGATCAGGATGTCACCGAACTGCTCGACGTCCTTGATCGTACCGGTCGGATTGAGGGTGATGAACTCGGTGCCGACCGTAACCCGCCCCGAGTTGGTCACCAGGTTCTTCTGCTGCAGTTCATTAATGATGACATCGTGCGAGATGCCCAGCTGCGACATGCGGTCGCGGTTCAGCTCGACATAAACGGCTTCGGTGCGCTCGCCGTAGGTATCGATCTTGCCGACATCCCTGACCAGCAGCAGTTCACGGCGCAGCATGTCGACCACGTCCTTGATCTCGGCATAGCTGTAACCCTCACCCGAGATCGCAATGAAAATACCGTAAACATCGCCATAGTCATCCACCACCAGTGACGTGCCGGTACCGGGTGGCAGCTCGCTCTGCGCATCACCGACCTTGCGGCGCAGTTCGTCCCACACCTGTGGCAGTCTGGATGAATCGTACTTGTCCTTGATGGTCACGGTGAGGGTAGACAGACCACGATCGGACTTGGAGACCACCCGCTTCAGCTGCCCCATCTTCTGCACGGCCTTCTCCAGCCGGTCGGAGACCTCTGCCTCGACCTCGGCCGCCGAGGCGCCCGGGTAGGGCGTGATCACCAGGGCATCCTTGATGGTGAATTCCGGGTCCTCGAGCCGACTCATGCCCTGATAGGCCATGAGACCGGCACCCAGCATCACCACGGTCAGTACCAGTGTGATGACACGGCGTTCGATAAAGAATTGGGCAATATTCATGCAGTCGCCCCGGCCATCACTCGCCCAATGGACGCACCTGCATCCCCTCGCGCAAATGGTGGACACCGGAGATGGCAATGCGATCACCGCCATTGAGACCGCTCAGCACGCGCACCTCGTCACCGGACATAGGGCCGAGTTCGACTGCCACGCGCGACACCTGCATGCTGTCGGGTTCAATGCGCCAGGCATAGGCATTGTCCTGCTCGTCGGCCGCCACGGCCGAGACCGGCACCATGAAACCGCTCACGCCGATCTCGGCCAGTTTTCCCTTGCGCAGGTGCAGGAGGACCTTCGCTGTCATACCGGGCAGCACGTTGAGGTCTGCCGGGTTTTCGAAGGCAAAGGTGACTGCATAGGTGCGGGTCACCGGATCGGCCGTCGTCGAGACCGATTTGAAGCGCGCCGGGAAGCGGCGATCCGGAAACGAACTGACCACGATCTCCGGCTGTGCCAGCGCGGTCCGTTCCGCGTGCGTGATCCCCGGTGTGGCCAGCGCAAAATCCTTTTCGGGCACGGTCACATCCATCTCCAGGCTCGAAATATCCTGGATCAGCAGAATCGGTTCCTTGGCCTGCACGTTTTGAAAGTTGTCGGCAATCTTGGTGGCAATCTCGCCGCTGAACGGCGCCTTCAGGGTCGTGTCGTCGAGTGCCTTCTGGGCCTTTTTGAGGTCCTCCTTGGCGACCTGGATATCCCGCAGTGTCTTGTCCACCTCGGCCTGCGAACCTGCGCCCTTGTCAAAGATCTTCTTCGCCCGGTTATAGGCCGCACTCAGCGCCCGGCGATTCGAGTCGGCCGCATCGCGCACCGCCGCGTAATCAGCAGGATCCAGCTGGGCCAGCACGTCACCTTCCCTGACTTCCTGACCTTCCGTGATCGGCAACTCGATGATCTTGCCAGGCACCTCGAAGCCCAGTTCCACGCTGCGTATTGCGGAGACCGTACCCGGATATTCCAGTGTGCTTCCTCCGCCACCGCCGCCCAGCGTCATCATCTTGATCGGGCGCACGACGTCCCTGACCTCCGGCTCGGGCGCCTCGCCGCAGGCCTGCAGCATAAGGGCAGCGAAAACAACAATGAGTAACCTAATGTGAACGAGACTGGCATGTGTAGATTTCATAACCCCTCCGGGGGGAGACTGCAATTCTTGTGTAGGGTGCGCCGTGCGCACCAGGATTTGCGCAGGTGGTGGATGGTGCGCTCTGCGCACCGATTATTTACCTCTGCCAAGTTGCGTAAAACGCACCCTACACAATTATTTAGTCAAGGTGCGTAAAACGCACCCTACACATTTATTGAGCCGGAGCGTGCTCCAGCAGATCTCCCCAGTTGGTGCGCTCCGCCATCTCATTGCGGTTTTCTTCGGAGACGAATTCATGGCCCTCGCGAATCTCCCAGCCACCGCCGAGTGCCTTGTACATGGCAATCAGGTTCAGCGCGATATCACCGCGGGTACTGGCCCACAGGTCCTGCTGAGCAACCAGGAAACGCTCCGAATCGACCACCCGCTGGAAGTCCACCGAGCCTTCACGGTACTGGATGTTGGCCAGTTCCGTGGAGCGCGCCGCCGCCTGCGCACTGGTGGCACGAAACGCGCTCTCGTTTTGCGACTGCACAAACGCCACCATCGCGTCCTCGACCTCCTGGTAGGCGGTGAGCACGGTGTTGCGGTAGTTCACCAACAACTGCTGCAGCTGTGCATCCTGCACGCGCACGTTATTCCTGATGCGACCGTAGTTGAGGATATTCCAGCGAAACGAGGGACCCGCAGAAAAGAACAGGCTGTCGGAATCAAACAGGTCGCCGGCAGAACTGCTACCGGTATCGCTGGATTGAAAACCGATGGAACCGACCAGCGAAAAGCTCGGATACAGGTCCGCCTGCGCCACGCCGACCTGCGCACTCTGACTCGCCGCCTGCAACTCGGCTGCCTGTACATCGGGACGACGCCGCAACAGGTCGGCGGGTACACCTGCCGCCGCCTGGACCGGAGCGACGGGGATGGTACCTGTATCCCCCAGCATCTCTGTCAGGTCTGATGGCGGCATGCCCAGCAGGACACTGAGGCCGTTGTTTGCCTGGCGCAATGATTTCAACAGGACCGGTACCAGCGCCTGGGTATTGGCCAGGTTGGAACTTGCCTGCTGCACATCGAGTTCACTGGTCGCACCATTCTCGAAACGCACGGTCGCAATGCGCAGGCTTTTCTCCTGCAGGGCGATATTGGAGCGCGCCAGCTGGAGGCGTTCTTCCAGTGTACGGATGGTGACATAGGTACGGGCAACCTCGGCCGTCAGGCTAACCAGGGCGTTATCATAATCGGCCACCGTAGCCGAGAGGTTGGCATCGGCGGACTCGATACCGCGCCGGAAACGCCCCCAGAAATCCAGCTCCCAGGCCGCATCGAAACCGGCCTGGTAATTGGCAAATTCATCGTCAAACGATGGGCTGAAGTTCGGGCTGTTTTCACTCAGCTGGTTGGCAGTGGCAGAAGCGCCCACCTGTTGCAGCTGCGGATAGCGGTTGCCCCGGGCAATGCCCAGCTGGGCGCGTGCCTCGAGGATGCGCAGGCCGGCAATCTGCAACGGCAGGTTCTGCTGGTAGGCCGTCTCGATCAGCTCATCGAGCACCGGATCATTGAAGAGCTTCCACCATTCGGTCTGCTCACCGGGTTCACCGGTCAACGCCTCATCGCTTGTCTGCCAGGTTTCCTTTGCAGGGGCCTCGGGCCGCTTGAAGTCCGGCCCCAGTGTGGTGCAACCGGTGATCATCAGAATGAGTAACAGGCTGGCCGGGATTCGCCAGGTCTGCCTGGCACCCGCCATCACACCGGTTTTATCGATTCGAGGAAATACATGCATGTCTATTATTTCTTGAAGTTATTAGCCTTCCAGGACTGGGGCGACACATGATTTGTTCTGCGTGCAGATTCTACACCTTACACTTGTTCAATCAAATATCAGACAACCCTTATTAAGCATTCCATGGCGTGCACTGGCATGCTTTTCTGAACTAGCGCCGACCACTCACCTTCACACTGGACATTCCAATCGCTGGATTATAATGGCTAACAGCATCCGCCCCTGCAGCCCAGGTTATACCTCCGTTATTTCTGTCATTCCCGCGAAAGCGGGAATCCAGTCAAGAGCGGAGTATCGATCTGCATATTCATCAGGTTTGAATTCGGGAATAAGGCCAGGATTTGTTTCCAGCCGGACCAGGCTATTGGTCATAGGTGTTCTGTTACTGAATGGATCCCCGCTTTTGCGGGGATGACGGATACATTTCATACGCAGGAGCGGTATGCAGGCGCCATGTTTGTACGGCAGTCGCATCAATTGAGGCAGGAGCGCACCGCGTGCGCGATTAAATTAAAATATCGCGCCTGCAAGGCGCTCCTGCAGGTGTTTCGATTGGGCAAGTAGCGCCAGAAATGTATGATACGGATCGTCCGGTTTTCATCTGGACGCATTATTGGTACATTAGCCCCCAGTTTTCTCGGCAGCCCCGGCGTGAAACAACTGTTCCTCCTGTTGGCACTGATCACCCTCCCCCCGGCGCCCATGCCGGGAAAGGCCAGTCCATCATGTCCGGCGACCCGGACCCTATCTACCAGGAAAAGACCCGTGACACTACGACCGAGGAACACAGCGAACACTGCAAACAGCTGCCGCCAGCAGATGGATGAAGTGAAAGGCAAGCCACAGCGGCGACACTCGGTCGTAGAGCGTTACACGCTGGAATACCAGCCACCCGCTAACTGACAATGTCCAAACAGTTGCACCTCAACATGTCTCGACGTTTCAAGCCGGGTGGTCTGTTACTCCCCTTACTGTTTATCCTGACATATCCGGTCATGGCCGAGCAGCCCTGCCACCCGAAAGACGGTGCCGACCGCCCCGCCATTGGCCTGGTGCTCAGCGGTGGCGGTGCCCGCGGCGCCGCCCATGTGGGCGTCATCCGGGTGCTGGAGGAACTGAACATCCCGATCGACTGCATCACCGGGACCAGCATGGGCTCGATCATCGGCGGTCTGTATGCCTCTGGCATGACCAGTGATGAACTCGAGCAGACCCTGCTCACCCTTGACTGGGACGATGCCTTGCAGGACGAACCGAGACGCGAAGACCGGCCGTTCCGGCGCAAACGCGAAGACGATGATTTCCTGGTCAAGGCCGCACCCGGTGTCAGTGACCACGGCGAGATCAAACTCCCCTCCGGTTTTATCCAGGGACAGAAACTCGGGCTGGTCATGAAAGAGCTCACCCTGCCGGTCGCCGAAATCGATGACTTCGACCAGCTGAGCATCCCCTTCCGGGCCGTCGCCACCGACATCGTCACCGGACACGAGGTGGTACTGGGTTCCGGTGACCTGGCCACGGCCATGCGTGCCAGCATGTCCGTACCCGGCGCCTTCTCGGCCGTGGAGATCGGTGGCCAGTTGCTGGTGGACGGCGGCATGGCCAACAACCTCCCCGTTTCCGTGGCGCGCGAGATGGGTGCCGACATCGTCATCGCGGTGGATATCAGCACGCCCCTCGCCAACCGGGACGAGATAAAGAACGTCCTGTCGATCACGAAACAGCTGACCGGCTTCCTGACCAATGCCAATGCCGAGGTCAGCCGTGCATCGCTGACGGACAAGGACATCCTGATCGTGCCGGATCTCGGCGACATCACCTCGGGCGACTTCGATCGCGCTGACGAGGCCATCCCGACCGGACGCGTAGCCGCCAAGCAGAAGGTCCCGCAACTGCGCCGCCTGTCGCTGACCGGGGAACAGTTCACGGCCCATGTTGCGGCACGCAGTAAACGGGTTGAAGAACCACCGGTCATCGAGTTTGTGCGGATTGACAACCGCTCCCGGATATCGGATGACGTCATCCAAGCACGACTGCGCATCAAGATCGGTGAGCCGCTGGACGTCCCGTCACTGGAAAAGGATCTCAACAACATCTATGGAGCCAACCTGTACCAGGGTGTTAGCTACGACATCGTCGAGGAAGATGGCAAGACCGGTGTCGTGGTAACGGTGGTGGAGAAATCCTGGGGGCCCAACTACCTGCAGGGCGGCCTCGCGCTGGAAGGCAACTTCAGTGGCAGCAACAGTTTCACCATTGCGGGCTCCTATACCCGCACGGCCATGAACCGGCTCGGCGGTGAATGGCGCACCATCGTGCAGTTGGGCAACGAACGGCGGTTCTTTACCGAATGGTACCAGCCGCTCGACTACAAAACCCGCTGGTTCGTCAATCCCAAACTCGAATGGCGAAGTCAGAATTTCAACCAGTTCGACAGTGGCGACAAGATAGCCGAATACGACATCTCGCGGTTCGGCGTCAGCCTCGAGGCCGGGCGTGAACTGGGTTTCTGGGGAGAACTGCGTGGCGGTGTCCGCTGGGCCACAGGTAAAGCCGACCTGGAAGTCGGGGATACTGCCCTCCCGTCAGGCGACTTTGACAAGGGTGAGGCCTTCCTGCGGCTGTCACTGGATACCTTTAATAATGCCTATTTCCCGCACAGCGGTGTGCGTGGACAAATCGAGTACCTGTCCGCGCGTGATTTCCTGGGTGCCGACGAGGAATACGAACAGGTGCTCTCGACTATCCTGGGGGCGTTCCCGCTTGGTGAGCGCAACTCCCTCATCCTCGGCGCAAGGTTCAACACCACGCTGGACGACGACGCGCCGATCGAGAGCCTGTTCCGCGGCGGCGGCTTTCTCCAGCTGTCAGGCTTCGAGCAGAACGAGATCACCGGCCAGCAGCTGGGCCTGCTGGAAGCCATCTACCTGCGCCGCATCAATGACTTTAATCTGTTGCCGACCTATCTGGGTGCCAGTCTCGAGCTGGGCAATGCCTGGGATGACACCAGCAACATCAGCTGGGACAACACGCTGGCCGCCGGCAGCCTGTTCCTTGGCGTGGATAGCTTCCTGGGCCCGGTCTACATCGGCTACGGCTACACCGAAGGCGGCAATCACGCCGGTTTCCTGTTCCTGGGCAATCCGTTCTGATCTGAGTGTGGTTCATTGACCAGCATCCGGACAGTAACCGTTTGGCTGCCTGTGAGGCCAATGTCGCTATCGTGAACAACAGAAACCCGATAACAAATTTATTTAACTGGTTCATTATCAACTTCGTACTTCAGGTGGCATAGGTATGCAACACAGGCGCAAACATACTTTATTGGTAAAAATTGACTTCAATTGCACGCCCCGGGACGATAGCCGATGACAGCCGCGTCGGAACATGCGGTGCAGGCATTTCCATAAGTCCTGAATTCTCCTTTTCCAAGACTGCCGCATACCGGATCATAGTGCTGGGTACACATTTCAGGTCGCGGATCCTTGCACACTATCATGGGGGCAGCAGATGCATTGTCATCGGTTTGCCCTGGAGATGATGCGCAACCTGCCACGGCC
>JBATGJ010000276.1:0-2005 GCA_049665685.1 Gammaproteobacteria bacterium | reverse complement strand
GGGGCTTGCGAAACAGGAACAGAATGGTACAAACCTGTAGGAGCGGCCTCCTGGCCGCGATAGGGTTACCAAACAATCGCGCCGGAGGGCGGCGCTCCTACAGCGTTCTTTTTCAGCCTGCACAAGAAAGTCATCCGTGAGAATAGCAAAACCGTTCAATTCGGCTGGTCGATCCGAAGGGACGCAATGAGTAAACATGCTGGCAGTACGCTGGACGAATTTCTGGATGAAGAGTGCATTCTGGCAGAAGCCGAGGCGGTGGCTGTCAAGCGGGTGCTTGCGTTTCAGCTTACAGAAATCATGCGGCAGCAGAAACTGACCAGAACCCAGCTGGCACGATGCATGAACACCGTAATTGGGGGACAGTATACTTATTTCACTGCACTGCCATGATTTGGAATTACGTATACTGTCCCCTGAATTCCATGTCTATACTGATAATTCGCGGTCCGTCCCTCGGTTACTGTGGAAGACAAGGCGAGGCATGCATGCACTATCTCACCTGTAGAGGTTTGTTTTTATTTGTGTTCCTGGCATCTCACGGGGCCTGGGCCCATGATGAGCCCTTGGCCAGTGATTGCCTGAGCCCTGAAAAGGGTAACCAAAACAGCAAGCGGCCGCTTGCCCGTCCCGGGAAGGAGGGGCTCCGTGCCGCGCAGGAGGAGCTCAGTACCGCGAAGAAGGAACTCCGTGGCGCGAAGAAGGGTCTCCGTACCGCGAAGGAGGGGCTCCCTGCCGCGGAGGTGGAGCTCCGTGCCGCGGAGGCAAGGCTGCGTGCCGCGATAGAGGGGCTGCGTGCCGCGAGGCTCCCTGCCGCGAAGGCGGAGCTCCTTGCCGGGAAGGGCTGTCTGGAAGGCGGCGGTTCTGCTGCCGCAACCGGCGGCCCGTTTCCGTCCAACAATATCGAATTCCTTTCCCAGCTCACCCTCAACGCCATGGGTGCCGGCGGTGGCGTGCGGGGCAACGACATCTGGGGCTGGACCGATTCGCTGGACAACCGGGAATATGCGCTGGTCGGACGCAGCGACGGCACTGCGTTTGTCGATGTGACCGATCCGGTGAACCCGGTCTACCTTGGCTTCCTTGCCTCGCATACCGGCAACACGGCCTGGCGCGATATCAAGGTCTATGCCGATCATGCCTACATCGTTTCGGATAACAACGGCAGCCACGGGATGCAGGTATTTGACCTCACGCAGTTACGGTCCGTGGTGACGCCGCCGGTAAGTTTTTCCGAGACCGTGCACTACGCGGGGTTTGCCGAGGCACACAATATCGCGATCAACGAGGCCACCGGCTATGCCTATATTGTCGGTGCCGAGACCTTCAGCGGCGGCCTGCACTTTATCGATCTCACCAATCCGGTCAACCCGGTTGCAGCCGGGGGTTTCAGCGCCGATGGCTACACCCATGACAACCAGGTCGTGACTTATGCCGGGCCGGACACGGCCTACATCGGCCAGGAGATCGCCTTCAACAGTAACGAAGACACGCTCACCATCGTGGATGTCACGAACAAGACCACGCCGGTACAATTGTCGCGTACCGGTTACTCGCTAAGCGCCTACACGCACCAGGGCTGGCTGACCGAGGATCATGCCTGGTTCCTGTCAAACGACGAACTGGATGAACGTAATAACGGGTCGATTAATTTTACCCGCACTCACATCTGGAATGTCGCTGACCTCGATGCACCTGTCTATAACGGTTTTTACGAGGCAACTGTGGCATCGATCGATCACAACCTCTACGTGCATAACGGCCTGGTCTACATGGCAAACTACACCACGGGCCTGCGGGTGCTCGAGCATTCGGACATCGCCAGTGGCAACCTCAGCGAGGTGGCCTTTATCGATACCCACCCGAGTAAGGATTCACTGACTTCGTTCGATGGCGCCTGGAGCGTCTACCCGTTCTTTGCCAGCGGCACCGTGCTCATCGGTGACCGCGATGAAGGCCTGGTCGTGGTGCGCGTGCTGCAGGCCGACCTAGCCCTCACCGGCAT
>JBATGJ010000275.1:0-2844 GCA_049665685.1 Gammaproteobacteria bacterium | reverse complement strand
TACATGGGCAGCTTTGGCCGTTTCGTGACTGGATCCCGTATGCGGATGGGGAACCAGGTCGTACCCAACTGAATGTTTTTCAAGAAAACGTTGAACGGTTTCTGTGACTGCCATCTGGTCTCTCCTGATGCGGTATTTATAGCGTTTGAGATTAAGTGATAAGTGTAGTGCATGCAGACGCAGACGAATGTAGCGATGAAAAAAATCTGCCGGCCGCTATTGCCCGCGGTCCCGATGCGATTTTCGCAGGCGCAGCGCCCGTTTAACGGAAGTACCATGATCCGTGCGTGGTTCAGGCAGTTTTATTGACGACAGGGTTTCCATTTTCTGTCCTGCAATGGCTGGCTGAACAGTAACAGGCAGTATCAGCAGGATAGCGATGAGTATGCCAGGGTGACACTGCTCTATCGTCGATTTTACCTGTGCCCCGACCATCTTTATATCTGCTGTATATCTGCTGTGGATTATAAAACAGGCATCTCTGGAGATTTTCCGATAATACAGCATCCCTGCTTGGCCCGGCTCAATGCAGATGTAAATGATGTCGGTCATGTAAAGTGTGCCTGGAGAGTCTAGAATGAATAGGTGGAATAACAGCGGGTGAATATTGTTTTCCTGCGGACGAGGCATCAGGAACATGGCAAACCAGTCAATGCCTGAAGGGAGCGGGCCATCCGGGAATCCCTGGCAGACGCCGCTGCCGCTGTGGCGTTATGTCGTCTGGTTCCTGCTGCTGCTCGCCTTTTCCTGGTACTGGTTCGGGGTCAGCCAGCAGCCGCAGCGCCTGGAGCTGGCCTACACCGACTTCAAGGAGCGTGTTCGCGCGGACGAGGTGGCCAGTGTCACCTTCAGGGGGCAACTGGTAGTCGGTGAATTCAGTGGTGTGGTCAGACCGCCAGCGGACACCGCAAGGCCGGGGCGCTTGCCAGACACGCAGGCAGGGACGGCAATGTTTTCGACAACCCTGCCGCCGGTGGATGACCCCGGGCTGATCCCGTTGCTGGAGAGCCATGGTGTCGAGGTACGGGCCGAGGTGGAGCAGTTGTCCTGGTGGGCCAGCGCGCTGATCAACCTGTTGCCCTGGCTGCTGATTATCGGCCTGTTCTTTTACGCCTCGCGCAAGATGCAGGAACGCATGCTGGGCGGCGGCCCGGGCGAGGTATTTGGCTTCGGCAAGTCCAGGGCACGGCGGTTTCGCCGTGGCAGTATGGAAATCGGCTTTGATGATGTGGCCGGCCTGGAAAATGCCAAGCGCGAGCTGCACGAGATTATCGATTTCCTCAAGGAGCCCGAACGGTTTCGCAAACTCGGCGCAAAGATTCCCAAGGGCATCCTGCTGATGGGTCCACCCGGGACCGGCAAGACCTTGCTGGCGAAGGCGGTTGCCGGCGAGGCCGAGGTGCCGTTCTACAGCATCAGCGGATCAGAGTTCATCGAGATGTTTGTGGGGGTGGGCGCCTCGCGCGTGCGTGACATGTTCGACAGTGCCAAGAAAGAGGCGCCGGCCATTATTTTCATCGACGAGATCGATTCCGTTGGCCGGGTGCGCGGCAGTGGGCTGGGTGGCGGCCATGACGAACGTGAACAGACACTCAACCAGATCCTCGCCGAGATGGACGGCTTCGAACCGGAGCAGACGGTCGTGGTGCTGGCCGCGACCAACCGGCCCGACGTGCTCGATCCGGCCTTGCTGCGTCCCGGTCGCTTCGACCGCAAGGTCACGCTCGAATTGCCACGCAGGGAAGCACGCCTGAAGATTCTCGAGGTGCATGCCCGCGATATCCCGCTTGCCGATGACGTGAATCTGGATAATCTCGCGGCCCGGACCGTTGGCTTTTCGGGTGCCGACCTGGAGAACCTGATGAACGAGGCGGCACTGCTCGCCGGGCGCGCTCATATGGAAAAAGTGGACGCGGGAATTCTTGACAAGGCACGCGACAAGATCGTGCTTGGAGCGGAGAAGGAAACCGTGCTGAACGAGGAAGAGAAGAAGCGCGTGGCATACCACGAGTCCGGCCATGCCCTGCTGGCCTGCCTGCTGCCGAATACCGATCCATTGGCCAAGGTCACCATCATCCCGCGCGGCCGTGCACTGGGTGCGACCGAACAGATGCCGGAAGAGGAGCGCTATACCCTGTCGGAAAGTTACCTCCGTGACCGTATCGCCATCATGCTGGGTGGCCGTTTGGCAGAGCGGATCGTATTTGGTGAACTCAGCAGCGGCGCGGAAGATGACCTAAAGCAGGCCACCACGCTTGCGCGCCGCATGATCAGCCAGTGGGGTATGAGTGAAAAGCTGGGGCCGGTCGCCTTCCGGCGTGGCGAGGAACATATCTTTCTTGGTCGCGAGATGGCCCAGCAGCGTGACTTCAGTGAGCATACGGCACAGCTGATTGATGATGAGGTTCGCAAGCTGGTCGGGGAACTGGAGGCCAGTGCTTATGAAATCCTCTCCGGCCACCGCGAGCTGCTGGATACCCTCGCCGCTGCCCTGCTGGAGCAGGAGATACTGGAGGCGCCGCAGATCCAGTCGCTGGTCGAGGCGGCACTGCACCCGTTGCACAAACCGGTCGGGGCCGCTCAGTAGCCAGGGCATCAGGTACCGTCGGACAGCTGGCGCATTTCACCTTTTACTGCAATGAACCATGATGCAGACAACACTCGGGACTGGCTGACGAGCCCCATTGCGCGCCACATCTGGGCAAGCAAATACCGCTGGCAGGAAAAGGGCGGGGTACCGGAGGCCGGCATCGAGGCTACCTGGCGTCGCGTGGCCCATGCGGCTGCAGCCGTCGAGACGGCTGAGCGCGCCCGCTGGGAGGCACGCTTTTTCGATAGCCTGCG
>JBATGJ010000274.1:0-2688 GCA_049665685.1 Gammaproteobacteria bacterium | reverse complement strand
ATCCAGATCCAATCATACCGCATCGGGGAGCCAGCTGGCTCCCCGATGGGAGCGGGACTGTATTCTCTATAGTGATTTTCTTTGTACCGTGGCATCCTGGTGCGGGATTATCGCGCCCGCAAGGCGCTCCTGCACCAGAGCTCGATCATGAAGGAAATAAAAACCCGTTTGATCCAGGGAAGCTCTGCGTCCTCTGTGGCGTGTTTTCTTTTCCTGGCACCTTTGCGTCTCGGCGCGAGCAAGGTGTTTACCGAAATCAAATGGAGTCGGCCGATAAGCCGGGTTCTGTCGTGGACAGCCATTCATCTGGACACTGCGTCTCCGCAGGCCTCAAGCAACCTACCCGGGGACCGTGCGGGCCGCACGAATGTCCCCCTATTTGGTCTTGCTCCGGGTGGGGTTTACCCTGCCACGCCTGTTACCAGGCGCGCGGTGCGCTCTTACCGCACCATTTCACCCTTACTGGCCCTGCCTTAACAGAACCAGCGGTATATTTTCTGTGGCACTTTCCATGGACTCGCGCCCTCCAGGCGTTACCTGGCACCCTGCCCTGTGGAGCCCGGACTTTCCTCCCCGCTTGCGCGGCGCGGCTGCCTGGCCAACTCCCGCTGGCAAGTATAGGCGATCCCGCGGCCGGGATATCAATATTTTCAGCGAGCTGGCAGGATTTCAGGTGGCCGGTCAAGTGGCGAAATCACCCTCAACCGGTATAATCACGATTCCAGACTGGTTACCGGCACAGTATCCTGTGCACGCCGCGCACTGCGTGGCTTTTTTTATGGATATTTCACGCGATATTACCCCCACACTGACCCAGACCGGCGACAAGGAACTGCGCAGCCGGGTGCGTCTGTTCGGCAACCTGCTGGGCGAGGTGCTGCACGAGCATGCCGGTGAACACATCCTGGGTGCCGTCGAGGACCTGCGCAAGGGCTACATCCGCCTGCGCAAGGGGGAGGACGAACGGTTGCGCAAGCGACTGACCGGCATCACTACCCGCCTCGATCCGGACGAACTGACCGATGTTATCCGTGCATTCAACCTGTATTTCAGCCTGGCAAACGTCGCCGAGGAGGCGTTCCAGCACAGCGAGCGTCGCAAGCAGCTGCGCAGGCATAACAGCCTGTGGCGCGGTTCCTTCACACGCACGCTGGAGGAACTGTACAGCGAGGGCATCGACCACGAGCAGCTGCAGAAACTGCTTGACCAGACACTCTACCTGCCCGTCTTCACCGCCCATCCAACCGAGGCAAAACGTCGCACGATCATGTATGCCCTGCGCCGTATCTTCCTGATCAGCGAGAAACTCGACGACACGCGACTTGGCATGGAAGAACGCAATGAGGTCAAGGCGGAGATCAAGCAACAGATCCAGGTGCTGTGGAAGACGGAAGAAGTACGCCGGCATAAACCGACGGTCGAGGATGAAATTCGCAATGGCCTGTACTTTTTCCGTGTCAGCCTGTTCGATGCCGTCCCGAAGACCTACCGTTACCTGGAGAAGTCTATTCGCAGTGTTTACCGTTCGCGCAACTTCGCACCGATGGTCACGGTTCCGGGCGGCCTGATCCGCTTCGGCTCGTGGATCGGCGGCGACCGCGACGGCAATCCGTTCGTCAAACCGGAAACCACGGTACTGGCGCTGCGCCTGCATATGCGGGAAGTACTGGCGATGTACCTGCAAAAGGTGGAAGACCTTGGGCGGCGCCTGACACATTCCTCGCGCCTGTGCACCTTCTCCGGAGAATTTACCGATGGCCTCGCCGCGGATGAAGCCCGCTTTGTCGACGCCAGCATGGATTTTCCACGCGCCTATGAGCATGAGCTCTATCGCCGCAAGCTGTACATCATGGCGTACCGTCTGCGCCTGAACCTGGCGGTGGCGGATGACAGGATCGAACACCCGGATCGTGCTAACGGGACCCGCACTATCGGCTACGATGCGGAAGACGACTTAATGCGCGACCTGCACGACATCCGTATGTCGCTGCTGGCCGACGGTGAGGAGAATGTAGCCAATGCCGAACTGCAGGACCTCATCAGGCTGGTGGAAACCTTCGGCTTTTTCCTCATGCACCTGGATATCCGCCAGGAATCCTCACGGCATAGCGCGGCCGTCAGCGATATCCTCGGGCAGTTAACGGGCGTGACGGACTATGACGCGCTGGACGAGACCGCGCGTCAACAGCTGCTGACGGTCAGCCTGGCCGGTGGCGGGCCGGACATCGAGCGCAGCCGCCTCTCGGCAGAGACGCGTGAAATCCTCGCGGTGTTCGATGTCATCGCCCGCATGCAGGATGAAGTCAGCCCGCACGCCTTCGGCAACTACGTGATCTCGATGACGCATACGGCCAGCCATGTTCTCGAGGTGATGTATCTCGCCTGGCTGACCGGGCTGGCCGGCCGGCAGGGTGATACCTGGTTCTGTCGTATCAGCATCAGCCCGTTGTTCGAGACCATCGACGACCTGGCACATGTCGAGGAGGTGCTGTCACAGCTGCTGGAGAACGACACCTACCGTGCCCTGCTGAACAGCGGGTGTAACTGCCAGGAAGTCATGCTGGGCTATTCGGATTCCTGCAAGGACGGCGGCATACTCGCCTCCAACTGGGGCCTGTACGAGGCGCAGAAGAAGATCATCGCGATTACCGGCCGCTACGGCATCCAGACACGGCTGTTCCACGGACG
>JBATGJ010000273.1:0-1594 GCA_049665685.1 Gammaproteobacteria bacterium | reverse complement strand
TGCCTATACTGTGCCCTCGGGTCAGACCGACGAATCGCGCCGGCAGTTGGATGGCTTGTTCGGGGGTGAGTCATCTACGGCTGCATCAGAGACCCGAACCGCTGAAGACGCATTGCGTGAGCAGCTGGAGCAGATGTTCAAGAAATGATTCTTGCGGTGGGAAGAAGGGGGATGGGAAGAAAGGGGACAGATTTATTTCTGTGAAATAATAAATCTGTCCCCTTTTTTCCATTAACCGGGGGCGGTCAGTCAACATGCAGGATTTAACACTAAGCACGATTGACCTCGTGATCGTTGCCGGCTACTTCCTGCTGGTGTTTATCATCGGTTTCCGCATGGCGCGACGTACCCACAGCGCCGAGGACCTGTTTCTGGCTGGGCGGCGGCTGGGCTGGCTGCCGATTGGCCTGTCACTGTTTGCCTCTAACATCTCCAGCACCACAATGATCGGCCTGGCTGGCGCGGCCTATACCTGGGGTATCGCCGTTGCGAACTACGAATGGATGGCGGCACCGATCCTGGTGGTGTTTGCGCTGTTTCTGGTGCCGCTGTATCTGAATGCGCGCATTGGCACGGTCCCGGAGTTCCTGGAATACCGCTATGACCGGCATGTGCGCCGCTATTTTTCTCTGTTGACCATTGTCGCGAATATCGTGGTGGACACCGCGGGTACGCTGTTTGCCGGCGCCATTGTGCTTACTGTGTTCATGCCGGGGCTGGACCTGTTCAGCTCCGCGTTGCTGCTGGCTGCCATTGCAGGACTCTACACGGCAGCCGGTGGGCTGGCAGCGGTGGTCTATACCGATGTCCTGCAGGCAGTAATCCTTCTGGTCGGGTCCGCGGTAGTCGCGGTACTCGCATTTGCGCAGCTTGATTATTCCTGGGCATCCCTGGTAGCACAAACTCCGCCCGCACACCTGTCCCTGATGTTGCCGCTTACGGATGAGAATCTGCCGTGGCTAGGTACGTTGGTAGGCGTGCCGATATTGGGTTTTTATTTCTGGTGCACCAACCAGTTCATCGTGCAACGGGTGCTGGGCGCGCGCAGCATTGCCGATGCTCGCCGTGGTGCATTATTCGCCGGTTTGCTTAAACTGCCGGTTTTGTTCCTGATGGTATTGCCGGGTGTGATGGCAAGCATTTTCCTTCCCGGCCTGGACCGGGGGGACCGGGTGTTCCCCGCGTTGATCGGAACGTTATTACCGGCGGGCTTGGCCGGGCTTGTGCTTGCGGCACTGGTTGCGGCATTGATGTCCAGTATCGACTCGACTTTGAACTCGGCCGCCACCCTGGTGACGCTGGATTTTGTAAAACCGCTGTGGCCGCAACTCACGTCACGCCAGATCCTCTGGATTGGGCGCGCAGCCATCGTGGTATTTATGGTGCTGTCCGCGCTGGTCGCACCGGCCATTGGCGGCTTCGAGGGATTGTTCCACTATCTGCAGACGGCATTGGCGTTCCTGGTGCCGCCGGTGGTGGTGATCTTTCTGTTCGGCCTGTTCTGGCCGCGTGCCGGGGCGAGAGCCGCGTTGGCAACCTTGCTGGGCGGACATGCTGTCTCCATGGTGTGCTTTGTCGCCACGTTGTCGGGTTG
>JBATGJ010000272.1:0-6552 GCA_049665685.1 Gammaproteobacteria bacterium | reverse complement strand
GCAGACACACTATCACTTGACATGACACAGCTTGCACTTTTTCTTCAGCGGGCCGGCCTCTTCGCCATGCGCAATCGTGTATTCATGGCAACCGATGCAGGTTGAGTGGAAGGCCGTCTTGACCTTCGGTGCTTCGCCATCTTTACTGCCATGACACTCATGACATGCCTTGACGGTCTCGTCCTCGGGCTTGAGGGTATGGTGGCAGGTGGTGCACTCGGTGGCGCTCAGCTCGCCGTGCATCTTGTGCAGGAAGGTAACAACACCCTTCTTCGTCTCGAACTGGATGGTCTCCTTGTCCGCCGGGATGGTCAGATCATGGGCTGCTACAACGCCCGGCAGGCACACCAGCCCGGCCATCAGGATCAAAAAAATTCGCATGACTATCTCCAAATATCAGTAAAACAGTCAGCCGGGGTAAACGGCTCTCCCGGCATGTCGGTTGTATCAACCAGTACTAACAGGATCACGCAAGCTCCAGTTCGGGCATGCAGCGATACAGGGGCGCCATTGTAGCAATTGCAGCTCCCTTGTTCAGTGGAATTGCAACATTCTCCTGCCATTAACCACCACCCCGCGCCCATACCTGGCCATTCGTCTATATACGAGTCCCGGTCAACATACCCCGCATAAAGACATTCAGCGCCGCCAGGCGGAAACCGGCTTAATCAGGCTGGCCGCCGCTTGATGTGGTCCCACGCGGCCAGCGCCTCCTTGCGGCTTGCCTGCAGATCGACCAGCGGCTCGGGATAATCAATACCGAGCCTGATGCCGGCATCGGCGAGGATGGCAGGATCGGCTGACCAGGGGCGGTGCAGGTACTTGTTATCGAGCCGTTCCAGTTCAGGCACCCAGCGGCGAACGTAGAGCCCGGCCGAATCGAACTTCTCACCCTGCAGGACCGGGTTGAAGATACGGAAGTAAGGCGCTGCATCCGCACCGCTGCCGGCGGTCCATTGCCAGCCCATGGTGTTGTTTGCCAGGTCGGCATCGACCAGGGTATCCCAGAACCAGCGCGCACCCTCCTGCCAGGGTATGCGCAGGTTCTTGGTCAGCAACGATGCAACAATCATGCGCACACGGTTGTGCATGTAGCCACTTGCCCATAACTCGCGCATGCCGGCATCCACGATCGGTATACCGGTCTGGCCTCGCTGCCAGCGGGTGAGTTGCTCCGCATAGTCAGTGCGCCACGGGAAATCCACGAAGCGTTCATCTAGTGGCTGCAGGGGCGTATCCGGGAAGTGATAGAGCAGGTGATAACTGAACTCGCGCCAGCCCAGTTCTCTGAGCCAGGCCTCGGTGGCGGCCAGCGTGCCACTGAGTGTATGTGTGGATGCCCACTCCATCAGGAAGTGCCATACCCTGAGCGCACTGAGTTCGCCAAAGTGCAGGTGCGCGGACAGGCGGGAAGTACCCGGCATGCCGGGCCTGTCGCGTGCAGCGGGATAATCGAGCAGTCGTTGCTCGCAGAAATCCTGTAGCGTATTCCAGGCGCCGTCCTCACCGGGCTGCCAGCGCTGATGGAATTCCCGGTCCCAGGGTATCGCGGGCAACAGCTCCAGCGCCTCGATGGACGACTCGGCAAACAGTGCAGTATCCGTGAGTGAAGGCAGACGTTGTGGCCGGGCAGCCGGATCGCGCGAGGGTCCTGAGCTGTAAAGTAACTTCCAGAAGGGCGTAAACACACGGTAGGGAGTACCGTCTTTTTTCAGGAGCTGCCGGGGCTCACGCAGTAGCGTGCCGTCGCAACTGTGCACACTGACACCGCGTTGTTCTAGCGCCTTGCTGACCGATGCCTCCTGCCTGATGCAGGCCGGCTCATAACGGCGATTCAGGTATACCGCCTTTGCACCGGTCGCCTCGACCAGTCGCAGCAGCTGCTTTTGCGAATCACCACCCAGTACAGCCAGATCACTGCCGCACTGCCTGAACGATTTTGCCAGTGCCGTCAGGCTGTGGTGCAGCCACCAGGCACTGGCCGCGCCCAGTGGCCAGTCGGAATCGGGTTCATCGTGGATGTAGACGGGTACAGGCGTGTGACCATCTTCCAGCAATGCCTGCAGGGCAGGATTGTCGTCAAGACGCAGATCCCTGTGCAACCATAACAGCGCGCAGGTCATCGCCTATCCGGACAGCCGCTCTGACCTGAGCAGCTCGCTGATTTGTCGCAGCCCTGTCCCGATCGACTCACCCAGGGAGATCGCGCCTGCCGCCTCGATTTTCGCCTGGTGTTTGGCGGCGATCTTGCCACCGACAAAGACCGGCACCTGTATGCGGCTCACCAATGCAGGCAGATCGCGGTCCAGGACACCGCGGCCAGGTCGGGACGAACCTGACAGGACCACACCGGCACAGGACATTTTATGCAGGACGCCGGGCAACTGTTCAAGTGGCACATTGGCTCCCAGGACCAGTGTCCGGTAACCGAAATTTACAGTGGCAAGCGCAAACAGCAGCAGACCAATTTCATGGAATTCACCCGGCAGACAGGCAAGCAACAACAACGGGCCATGACTGCGCTGGTTCATGTGGTGGATGCGGGTTCCCAGCTTGTTGCGCAGATAAACTGTGAAAAAATGTTCCTCTGCAATACCGCTTTCGCGCTTGCTCCAGCGTTCACCGAGTGTGCGCAACAAGGGTGAGATGAGACGCTGGATGACCACATCAACGGGATACAATGACAGGGCGTCGTTATAGATGGCGTCCAGTGCATGCTGGTCAAAATTCTCGACTGCCTCAAGCAGCTTTTCCTGGTAAACGCGCCACACTTCACCGGCATCTGCCACGGCGCTCACCTGCTCCTGGCCGGGCGTCTGCGCCAGCAGGGGTTTTACCTGGCTGATCGAGATACCCTGGTCAAGCAGATCAAGCACATGCCGAATGAGCTCGACATCATCCTGGGTATACAGCCGGTGCCCCTTGGGCGTGCGCTGCGGGGTGATCAGCTGGTAGCGTCTTTCCCAGGCGCGCAAGGTTACCGGGTTGACGCCGGTCAGATCAGCGACCGTGCGGATTGGCAAGAAACTTCCAGGAAGGATGGTTTTTTCGGTGGACTGTGGATGCGGCATTGGCCTGCCCTCGCAAATTGTACAAGTATTGTACATTATTGTTGCAAGACTCGTTAGCCCCTGGCAGACACCTTGACCATCGGGTAAATACTGCATCGATATGCCTGATACCTGATCTCCATCAATTACTTTGCCCCCGGGCATCTATAGTATTTGCTTGACCGAAGAAGAAATGCGAGTAATAATGAGAACTATTCTCAATTATGCTCATTTGTGAATCAGGCCCTTATGAAGGTATCTCATTGAAAAAATTACTTAATCTTTCATGTTTACGCAAGGGTGAGTCTGCCTGTATCACCGGCATCCACGCACCTGACGACATCCGTCAGCGTCTGCAATCCATGGGACTGCGCACCGGTCGTGAGGCCGAGGTGATCCGCTGCTCTCGCCAGGGTCCCATGCAGATTCGCGTGGGCAGCATTGACCTGATCATGCGTCGCTGCGACGCAGCGCGTGTCAACATCACCACGGAGCAGTGAAACGTCTTGCCATTGTCGGTATGCCCAACACCGGCAAGTCGACATTCTTCAATCGCCTTACCGGCTCCTCCACCCGCGTTGGCAACTGGCCCGGCGTCACCGTAGAACTCCTCAGTGCACGCATTGTGCTGGGCAGTGACGCGATTGATGTCATCGACCTGCCCGGCATCTATGATCTGCACGGCTTTGCCGAGGACGAACAGATCGTCAGGGATTTTCTGCAGAATAACCGCGTCGATCTGATCACCGTGGTGCTGAATGCCACGCAGCTCGATCACCAGCTGCCGCTTGCCCTGCAAATCATCAAGCTCGGACTGCAACCGGTCGTGCTGGTCAACATGCTCGACGAGGCCGAACAACTGGGTATTCGCATCGATGCACAGGGACTGGAGCAGAGCATGGGCTGCCCGGTCCGGCTGATGAGCGCCCGCCATGGCACCGGTTTCAACGAGGTACGTGAGATCATCACGGCCACACTCGACCGTGCGCAACCGCCTCCCCTGGAAATCCTGCGCGACAACCTGCACGCGGATGATGAAATCGTCAAACACTCCGATGCCCTGGTCGGTAAGCATATCTCCTCGCCCAGCAAGCTGGTGCGCAAGATGACTGAGCGCATCGACCGGGTCCTGCTGCATCCGGTTCTCGGCCTGCCGCTGTTCTTCCTCGCCATGTTCCTGGTATTTCAGGCGGTCTACACACTGGGTGCGCCGCTGCAGGATGCGGTCGCCTGGCTGCTGGACCTGTTCAAGGCACAAACACTCGAACCACTTGCGGGCAGCCTGCCGCCGACCCTGTATGGCTTCCTGGTGGATGGCCTGTACGACGGCATTGGCACGGTGGCGTCGTTTGTACCGGTTATCATTCTGTTTTTCTTTTTTATGGCGATCGTCGAGGATAGTGGCTACCTCGCGCGTGCTGCCTACCTTACCGACGCATTGATGGCGCGCATGGGACTCGATGGCCGCGGCTTTGTCATGATCCTGATGGGGTTCGGCTGCAATGTACCGGCGCTGATGGGGACCCGCGTCATGCGCAGTCGCGCCCTGCGGTGGCTGAGCATGCTGGTGATTCCGTTTTCGCTGTGCTCGGCACGCCTGCAGGTTTTCATCTTTATCACGACCGCGCTGTTTACCGCCAGCCAGGCACCCTTTGTGCTGTTTTTCATGTACCTCGCAAGTTTCGGTTCGGCCTTCCTCACGGCGCTGGTGTTCGGCCGCAGGCTGAAAAGCAACGAGCCGTTCGTACTGGAGCTGCCGCCCTACCGCGCCCCGATACTGCGCCAGGTGCTGTTGCGCGGCTGGCACGAGATTGCCCACTTCCTGCGCCGTGCCAGCACCTTCATCATTACCGGCGTGGTGCTGGTCTGGGTACTGACGCACTACCCTGAAGGCAGCACACCGGGGGGCACTGACACCTGGGCCGGCCTGCTGGGCGAGTGGATGAAACCGGCGCTGGACCCGATCGGCATCAGTGCGGCCATGTCGGTGGTGCTGGTATTCGGCTTCGTCGCCAAGGAAATCGTCATCGGTGCCATGGTGGCGATGACCGGCCTGCAGGGCGCCGCCCTGAACGGCTACCTGGCCACGCAGATGGACCTGGTGCAGGCCATCAGCTTCATGCTGTTCGTCCTGCTCTATACACCCTGCCTGTCGACTATCGCCACCCAGTTGAGCGAGTCGCGCAGCTGGAAATTCGCCGGCATCAGTCTGGGCTGGTCACTGTCGCTGGCGTGGGTGGCAAGTTTCACCTTCTACCAGTCCGCGCGCCTGCTGGGGTATTAGCCTGCCCTGCCTCCGGAAATGCTCAAGCGGGCATTTTGGCCCTTGAAATTCTGTTGATCGCCCTTATCTGGGTGGTAAGTCCTTTTGACACAACAGATTAAAGGAGGCAGACAATGTCTTTGATACGTTACGAACCAGTCAGCCTGTTTGACCAGTTTAACCAGGAACTGAACCGATTTTTCACAAATTCCCGACCGGCATCGGCCAGCCAGGAGGCTCGTAACTGGGCACCGGCCGTCGATATCCGCGAGGAAGATGACCGCTTCGTGCTGATTGCCGACATACCGGGCGTCAAGCGCGATGATGTCGAAATCATGCTGGAAGACGGTGTACTGACCATCAAGGGAGAGCGCCGTACCGAGACCGAGGAGACCCGGGAGGGTTTCCACCGCAAGGAACGCGTACACGGCACATTCCTGCGCCAGTTCAACCTGCCGGACACGGTTAATCCGGACAGCATCAGCGCAACGGTCACTGACGGTGTGCTTGAAATCGGCATCCCCAAACAGGAAAAACCCGAACCCAGGAAGATCTCGATCAACTAGCCCGGACTGAATACGGGGCCGGCCCGCAAGGGTACGGCCCCGCGTTGTACATTGGTGCCGCCGGCGGTAGAACGACTGTCATGAAACAGTATTCCGATGCCTGCGACCAGAACCGCGATGCCATCCTCGCGGTTATCCGGGAAGTCTTCGCTTCCACCGGACACATCCTTGAGATCGGCAGCGGCACCGGTCAGCATGCTGTCTACTTCGCACACTGTCTGCCGCACCTGTACTGGCACCCCAGCGACCTTCCATCGAGTCACCCCAGCATTCAGGCATGGATAGACGAGTCCGGCCTGGACAATGTGCTGCCCCCACTGACACTTGATGTAACCGCAGAAACCTGGCCGCAGGAGCTGTTGTTCGACGGTGTTTTCAGCGCCAATACCACCCACATCATGAGCTGGCCAATGGTCGGGGCGATGTTTGCGGGTATCGGCCGGATACTGCGACCGGGTGCCAGCCTGTGCCTGTATGGTCCCTTCAACTACAACAATGCCTATAGCAGCCCGAGCAATGCCCGTTTTGATAGCTGGCTGAAAGAGCGCGACCCCGAGAGTGGCGTGCGTCATTTCGAGGCGCTCGATGTACTGGCCAATAACAATGGCATGACGCTGAAGGCCGACCATGAGATGCCGGTGAACAACCGGTTGCTGGTGTGGGAGAAATACCC
>JBATGJ010000271.1:0-7122 GCA_049665685.1 Gammaproteobacteria bacterium | reverse complement strand
GACTGGATCCCCGCCTGCGCGGGGATGACGAGGGTTTTATCAATTTGTGGCAGAAATTTGTACTTTTCCCCTGTTGCCCCTGTTTCCCCAGTGTCCTCTGTTTTTCCTCTGTGCCCTCTGTGGCAAGTGTTTTTAGCGCCCTGGCGCGAAATTGAATTTATTTACTCTTCGACTTCAGCCGGCACCACATCGAGTATTTCGACCTCGTAGAGAATGGTTCTCCCGGCCAGCGGGTGGTTGAAATCAACCTGTACGGTCTCTTTATCGACCTCCAGCACGGCGCCGGGGAGTTCCTCGCCCGCCTCTGTCTCGAAGCCGATGATCATACCCGGCTCCAGTTGCATGTCTGCAGCAAAGGTTTCTCTTGGCAAAGTGTGCACCCGGCCAGGATCGCGCTGCCCGAAGGCCTGGCCGGGATCCAGGGTCAAACGCTGTTTAGCACCGCTTACCAGACCATAGAGTCCGAGTTCCAGGCCGTAATCCAGGGTGCCATCCCCCAGGGTAAAGGTCAGCGGCTCACCCCCGAAGGTACTTTCTGCTACCGTGCCATCTTCCAGTGAGAGTGACAGGTGCAGCGTCACGGTACTGCGTTCGGCGATCGGGAATTTGCTGTCGGAATGACTGATAGTGATCACCCTGCAGTATGCCTTCTATGCCCGACGAGTGCGTCCAGTATCAACAGGCAGGCACCGACGGAAATCGCCGAGTCGGCCACATTGAAGGTCGGCCAGTGCCAGGTGCCGTAATAGACATCCAGGAAATCGATCACGTACCCGTAGACGAGGCGATCGATCAGGTTACCGGCCGCGCCGCCGAGGATCAGGACAAGCGACAACGCGGTACGCCCGTCGCGCGGGCCCAGGCGCCGTAGCCAGGCAAGCAGAAACAGGCTAACGCCCACTGTCAGGGCAACAAAGAACCAGCGTTGCCAGCCCGAGGCATCGCCGAGGAAGCTGAAGGCAGCGCCGGGATTGTAGACCTTGGTCAAGGCAAACATCGGCACCACCGGTATCGGCTGATGCATGACCAGCATGGCATCGGCGAGCAGCTTGGTGGTCTGATCCAGCAACAGCACCACCGCGGACACCCATAACCATTTCACGACATAGTTTCCCGCTGGTCGCGTTCAGGCATAACGGCGAACTTCACCGTCGCCGGCGACATTCTCGACGCAGCGCCCGCAGATCTCCGGGTGCCCGGCAACCGCGCCAACATCCTCGCGGTGGTGCCAGCAGCGTATGCACTTGGCATGCGGGGATGGCGTTACACGGATACTGACGTCCATGCCCGGCAGCTCCGCAGCGACGGCATCATCCGGAGTGTCCTGTGCATCGTGGACGCGCGCATAGGACGTAATCAGCACAAAACGCAGCTCATCCTCAAGGACAGTCAGCAGGGCGCGCGTTTCCTCATCCGCATACAGGTCCACCTCGGCATCCAGTGGCGAGCCTATGCCTCCCGCCACCCGCAGCTTTTCGAGTTGCTTGCTGACGGCATCACGCACCATGATGATACGGTTCCAGAAATCCGCACCCATGCGCTGCAGGATCTCGCCCTCGGAGAAGAACGCCGGCGGCAGTTCATACCAGGTGGCAAGGAAGACCGAATCGTCGCGCTCACCGGGCATGGCCTGCCAGATCTCCTCGGCCGTGAAAGTCAGGATCGGCGCGAGCCAGCGGACCAGTGACTCGGCGACCTGGTACATGGCGGTCTGTGCCGAGCGGCGCGGAATGCTGTCGGCCTGCAGGGTGTACTGGCGGTCCTTGATGATGTCGAGATAGAAACTGCCCATATCGACCGCACAGAAGTTATGCACCAGCTGGTAGATACGGTGGAATTCGTAGCTTTCGTAAGCTGCCTGCACCTGCCCCTGCATCTGGCGAGTACGCTCCAGGGTCCAGCGATCCAGACACAGCATCTGTTCCGGATCCAGCATATCCGTTGCAGGCTCGAATCCATCAAGGTTGGCCAGCAGGAATCGCGCCGTGTTGCGCAAGCGGCGGTAGGCATCGGCCGTGCGTTTCAGTATCTCGTCCGAGACGCTCATCTCGCCGCGGTAGTCGGTCGCGGCTACCCACAGGCGCAGGATATCCGCACCCAGCGATTTCATGATCTTTTGCGGCGCCACCACGTTGCCGCGTGACTTGGACATCTTCTGTCCCCTGGCGTCGACGGTGAACCCGTGCGTGAGAACAGCCCGGTAGGGCGCCGCGCCGCGAACGGCAATCGCACTCAGCAGCGATGACTGGAACCAGCCACGGTGCTGGTCCGAACCTTCCAGGTAGAGATCGGCCGGCAGCCCGAGTGCGGCACGCCGCTCGAGAACCGCCGCATGCGTCACTCCGGAATCGAACCACACATCCAGCGTATCACTGACCTTGTCATAGTCGCCCGCTGCTTCACCCAGCAACTTGGCCGGTTCCAGCTCGAACCACGCATCGATTCCTCCTGCCTCAACCAGCAGCGCCACTTCCTCTATGAGGCGGTCAGTCTCCGGATGCAGTGCACCCGTTTCCCTGTGGATGAACAACGCGATCGGCACACCCCAGGTCCGCTGACGGGAGACACACCAGTCGGGACGGTTCTCGACCATGCCGGCAATGCGTGCCTCACCCCAGTCCGGCATCCAGCTGACATCGCGGATCGCCGCCATGGCGGCCTCGCGCAGGCCATTCTGGTCCATGCTGATAAACCACTGCGGTGTGGCGCGAAAAATTATCGGCGTCTTGTGCCGCCAGCAATGCGGGTAACTATGGCGCAGCATTTCCTCATGCACCAGTGCGCCCTTGCCCTTCAGCACTTCGATGACATGGTTGTTGGCCGCGAACACATGCTCACCGGCAAACAGTTCCGTATCCGGCAGAAAACAGCCATTACTGCCAACCGGGTTGTAGATATCGAGCTGGTAGCGACTGCCGACCACGTAGTCATCCTGACCATGACCGGGCGCGGTATGCACGGCGCCGGTACCTGCCTCGGTGGTCACGTGATCGCCAAGGATGACAGGCACTTCGCGTGCATAAAACGGATGGCCAAGACTGATACCCTCCAGCTCGCTGCCCTTGCAGTAAGCAACCACCTGGTAGGTATCCGCACCGTATCGCAGCATGGTGTCTTTGAGCAATGCCTCGGCAATCACCAGCCGTTCCGCGCCGTGCCCGATATCGCACTGCACCACTGCATACTCCAGGTCCGGGTGCAGCGATACTGCAAGGTTGGCCGGCAGCGTCCACGGCGTGGTGGTCCAGATAACAACCGAGATCGGGCCACTGCCGTCATGACCCTCGACATGGTGACAGCACGACAGCAGACCTTCCTCGTTGAGCACGCGGAAGCGCACGTCGATGGCTGGCGAATTCTTGTCCTCGTACTCGACCTCGGCCTCGGCCAGCGCCGACTGGCAATCGGTGCACCAGTGCACCGGCTTGAAACCCTTGTGCAGGTGCCCGTTACCGATGATCCTGCCGAGTGCACGAATGATGTCCGCCTCGAAGCGATAATCCATGGTGAGGTAGGGGTCACCCCAGTCACCGAACACACCGAGCCGGATAAAGTCCTTGCGCTGGCCATTGACCTGCTTGCCCGCGTAATCCCGGCAGGCCTTCCTGAACGTTGGTGCATCGACCTTGTGCCCGGCCTTGCCCACTTTTTTCTCGACGTTGAGTTCAATTGGCAGACCGTGACAGTCCCAGCCAGGGATATAGGGGGAATCAAAACCGGCCAGCGTCTTGCTCTTGACAATGATGTCCTTGAGGACCTTGTTGACGGCATGCCCGATATGGATATCGCCGTTGGCATACGGCGGACCATCGTGCAGGATAAACAGCGGCCGGCCCGTGTCAGCCTTGCGGATCCGGGCATACAGGTCCATCTCATCCCAGCGCCGGAGCATATCGGGCTCACGGTTCGGCAAGTTGCCCTTCATCGGGAAGGCTGTTTTTGGCAGGTTGAGTGTATCTTTATAGTCAGTCATCTGATCGATATCACCGGCACACAGGGCGTCAATTTATAACCCAATCACTGATTGAATCCCACTATTGTTTCGTTATGGGCCTATACAGGCACCCGCTCTCAACCGGCGAGGTCCGCAAACACCTTGCGCGCCTGTTTGGCATCCAGCTGTATCTGCTCACGCAGGGCATCGAATGAATCGAACCGCCGCTCATCACGGAGCTTGTGCAAAAACTCGACCTCCACGTGCTGTCCATAGATATCCCTGTCGAAATCGAACAGGTGGACTTCCAGTTGCAGCCAGGTCCCGTTGACAGTCGGGCGCTTGCCGACATTGGCAACACCCGCATAGGCGCGGGAACCGGGCCAGCTCATATGCACGGCAAACACACCGCTCAGCGGCGAGCGGTGGCGGTGCAGCCTGATATTGGCCGTCGGAAAGCCGATGGTACGGCCGCGCTTGTCGCCATGCGCGACCCGCCCGCACAGGGTAAACGGTCGCCCGAGGAGCTCCGTGGTCCATTCAAGATCACCTGCCGCGAGGCTATCGCGAACGCGCGTGCTGCTGACCCTGCCGTCACCCATATCAAAGGTATCAATGGCGGCCACCTCAAAACCGTGCTGCATGCCTGCCTGCTGCAGGTGCGAGAAATCACCCGTTCGGTCTTTACCAAACCTGAAATCATCGCCGATGAGCAGATAGCGTATTCCCAGCCCGTCCACCAGTATCTGCTGTACGAATTCATCGGCCGTCAGGCCGGCCAGCTGCGCATTGAAGCGGAGACAGAGCACCCGCTCCACACCGTAGCGTGACAGCGCCTGCAGCTTTTCACGCAGGCGTGTCAGGCGGGGGGGTGACGACGCCGGGTGGAAATACTCGCGCGGTTGTGGCTCGAAGGTGACAAGCATAGCCGGCAGACTGTGCTGTGCAGCAACTGCATGCAGGGTGCTGATGACGGCCTGGTGGCCACGGTGCACACCATCAAAACTGCCGATCGTCGCCGCACATGGACGGTGATGTGCGCGCAGGTTGTGCAGGCCGCGAATCAGTTCCGTCATCATGGATATTCCTGACGCCACATGGCCAGCAGACGCAGGCCGGCAAGTCGCAGGACCAGGAAATACGTAACGACACCGGCCAGTACCCATAGCAGCAACTGCATTACCCGCTGGCCCGCCGTCCATGCCAGCCACTCCCCGATTTCCGGCACGGCCCATACCAGCATGGCAGCCAGCACGCCGCCGGCCAGTACTGTCTGCAGGAACAGCCGGGGCCAGCCCTGCTGCGGCCGGAAGATACTGCGGCGCTTCAATGTCCGGTACAGGAGCGCGGCATTTACCCAGGCCGCCAGTGACGTGGCCAGCGCCAGACCCGCATGTGGACCCTCGACGCCAAGTCGGACCATGGGAATGACGAAGACGAGATTCAGGAGCATGTTCGTAATGAGGGCGATGACGGCAATGCGCACCGGGGTGCGTGGATCCTTGCGCGAGTAGAATGCCGGCGCCAGCACCTTGATGAACATGAAGCCAGGCAGGCCCAGCGCATAGGCCATCAGACTGAGACCGGCCATGGACACGTCATGCGCGGCAAAATCGCCGTAGTTGAACAGGGTTGCCAACATCGGTCGCGACAGCAGAAACAGGCCGATCGCAGACGGAATGACAATCAGCAATACCAGTCGCAATGCCCAGTCGAGGGTGCGGGAAAACTCTTCCTCCGAGTCGTTCGCATGACTGCGCGACAGGCTGGGCAGGATGACGGTCGACAGCGCAATAACGAAAACACCGAGCGGAAACTCCACCAGGCGATCGGAGTAATACAGCCAGCTGACGCTGCCGGCGACCAGGAATGAGGCGATCAGGGTATCGAACAGGAGATTGATCTGCGCCACCGATGATCCCAGAATGCCGGGCAGCATCAGCTTCATGATGCGTCGCACGCCGGTATCACGCAGTCCCCAGCGCGGCCTTGGCAGCACGCCGATGCGTTTCAGGGACGGCAACAGGAACAGGACCTGCACCACCCCCGCCACGAACACCCCGCCCGCCAGCGCCATCTCCGGTTGTGCCAGTCCGGGCGATACCAGCACGGCGGCACCGATCAGCACGACATTCAGCCAGACAGGTACGAAGGACGCCGCGGCGAAACGGCCGTAGGTGTTGAGTATGCCGGCGGCAAACGCGACCAGTGAAACGAACAGCAAATAAGGAAAAGTAAAGCGCAGCAGACCGGCCGCCAGGGCAAACTGTTCTTCCCCGTGTTGCAGCAGGAAACCGGGCGCAAAGATCGTCACCAGCACCGGGCTCGCCAGCACCCCGATAACGGAAATACCCGACAGGATACCCAGCAGGGTACCGGCCACCCGGTCCGCCAGTGCGCGTACCTCCTCCGGGGTGCGTTGCGCACGGTACTCGGCAATGATCGGGACAAAGGCCTGCGAAAAGGCCCCTTCGGCAAACAGGCGGCGCAGGAAATTGGGTATCTTGAAGGCGACGAAAAAGGCATCCATGCTGGCATCGGCCCCGAACATGCGCGCCAGCACGACGTCCCGCACCAGCCCGAGCACCCGTGAGACGAGCGTCATGCTGCTCACAATTGCCGTGCTTTTCAGTAACTTGTGACTCATCCAGGGTTTTCTTGGGTATTCCAGCCAGTGCCTATCTGCAATGGACGCAAACAATACAGCAGTTTAACAATATTATTAGGCAGTTATGCCAAATTCGGATCCGGCCTGCCACATCCGGCCGGCGGGCAAAAGACGACATGCACATTGGGCCGGTACGCTGAAAACGCCGCAGAATCAGGGCTGTTCAGGCCCGGATATTGACAAATATGCAGGTAATCCGCATAGTACGCCGTCTTTCTGGAAACCCGATTGCAGGAGCAGTTCCTTGGCAAATTCAGCACAAGCCATCAAGCGCGCACGCCAGGCGGAAAAACACCGCCAGCTCAACACCAGCCAGCGTTCCAACATGCGCACGCACATCAAGCGCGTTGTCGCCGCGATCAAGCAGGGTGATCGCGATGCCGCCACCGCAGCGTACAAGGAAGCCGTTCCAGTCATCGACAGTGCAGCCGGCAAGGGCCTGATACACGCCAACAAGGCCGCCCGTCACAAGCGCCGTTTGAACCAGCATATCCGCGCGCTCTGACGTACAGTCATATGC
>JBATGJ010000270.1:0-3922 GCA_049665685.1 Gammaproteobacteria bacterium | reverse complement strand
CGTGTATCCCAGAACGGGCTGCGCCGGGCATAGTCATAGTGGGGCTGACGTTGAGGGCCGGTGCTGCGCCGGGCAAAGCCGCTTTCCGCGACCTGTGCCGTCACCAGTGGCAATGCCGTGCGACGCGCCTCTGGCAGGTCCTCGGCCTGCACCACGGCCACCCGGTCCCAGTAGATCTCCTGGTTAGTGGTCAGGCGCAGCGCGCGGGTATCCGGCGGCAGCCCGGTCAATGGCACGGACATGCGGCGCGGCATCCCGGCGGGATAGCCGAATTCCTTTAACACCGGCTGCCACTGCCCATTGCCGTCACGCGCCTCCAGTGTCGGGGCGCGCCAGTCGGCCTGTGCCTGCCAGGCGGCAAACATGGTCTGGGAATAGGGATACTCGACCCAGCCATCGAGCATCAGCACCGGCTGTGCAGCATCGAGCGGTTGCGCAAATTCCAGCGTCAGGACCTGCTCCGTTGCCAGCCGGCCGATAAAGCGATGGTCCAGTTCACCCACCGGGGCGGCGTGCAGGTCGACATCCGTCACGAGGGCCGTGACATCGACATCCGCGCCGTTCACAGCCCGCAGGGGCAACAGTTCCGTCCTGTAATAGCGCGCTTCTCCCGTGGCTTCCGGTGCGTTTATGGCCATGCGTTCATCCAGCACCATGTCCCAGCCTGGCGGCAGGTCGTAGGCCACCAGGCGCACCGCATCCAGGTAGGCGGCCTCCTCCATGGGTTCGCCGATCTTCAGCGTATAGCGGCCATCGCGGGGTACCGGCAGACCGGCAGGCAGCAGGAAATTCTCGCGTGGCCGTGGTGGTGCATACACGCCCGGCTCGATGAAGTAGCCCAGTCCGCCGACACCCAGCAGGTCACTGATGAAGGTATAGCGCTCGCCGTCCCAGGCAAACAGTACCGGACAGCTGGACAGCTGCCGTTCGGTCTCGCTGATGCGGTGGATCTGCCCGGCTGCCAGGTCCAGTTCTGTCTGCAGGACACCATCTGACCAGGTCAGGGTGACGAAATCGAGTTTGGCGGCACCACCCAGCCCGGTCACTACCGGCTGCAGACCCTGGCCGGGTGCGGAATGTCGCCGCCAGTTGTCGGTCAGGATCCAGCGGCTGCCATTGCGCAGGGCCAGGCGGGTGCCGATTCCCGAGGCATTGGAGCGCATGGTGGCGGCGTTGTCGTTGCGGCCCGTAGGTGCAATACCGATGAAGGCAAAGCGACCATCCCCTGCCGGGGACAGGCGCAAGCCGTTGTCCGCATGCAGCGTGGCAACAGCAGGGCCGCGCCCGGCATCGATGACCACGCTGGCCCAGGCCAGCAGTGCCTCTGCACCGGGAAACGGGTACAGCGGCACCAGCGCATCACCCTGCAGGGTGTACACCTGCAGGCCATTGCCACTTGCCAGCAGGAGTTCGTCCTGCCCGTCGCCATCGAGATCGCGCACCTCCAGCCGGGGATGTTCGGCGGGTGGCGGGTTGCCGATGACGGTCATCTGCCAGGGACCGCTGGCGCTGACCTGCCAGCGCATGACGCTGCCGTCTGTGCCCAGCGCGTACAGTTCCGGATAACCATCGGCATCAGTATCCGCGCTGGTCAGTGCGGCCATAGGCGTATCGGTGAACACCGCTTGCCCGGTGGCAGGCGTGTAATTCCACCCCAGCTCGTTAATGTAGATGGCGTGCGGGGGTGCGGTGTTCAGCGTAACGATGTCGGTATCACGGTCATTATCAATATCCAGCAGCAGGACCTGGCGCGTCGCGCCGCCACCACCGCTCAGACCGCGTTCCGCGGCAAGCGGCCGGAAGGTGCCATCGAGATTATTGTTGAGCAGTTCATCGGGACCATCGCTGTTGGCCAGGAACAGATCCAGATCGCCATCGTGGTCGGCATCGAACAGCGCACCGTCGACGGTATTGAAATCGCCGTTGCCGGTCTGCGTGGCAGCGGTGACATTCTGCCAGTAACCAGCGGCCGTTTGTTGCCACAACTGATTGGGGCCGCGGCGGCACAGGTAAACATCGGTGTGGCCGTCGTTGTCGAAATCGCCCCACAGGCCTGTATTCACCGCCGGCACCGCAGCCAGCGGGTGCTCCGCGGCCACGGCGAACGTACCGTCTTCCTGGCCCAGCAGGACGGCATTGTATGCGCCCTCCGCGCCGGCACGTCCGGCCACAAACAGATCGGGGCGGCCGTCGGCATCGATATCGGCGACGGTCAGGCTCGGCATACCGGCCGGTGCCTCGTCGGCAGGCGGCACCAGGGACAGCGGATCATGCGGCTCGGCAAACAGCGGGCCTGCAGGGCGTTGTGCAAGCGGCTGCGTGTCTCCCTCCGTGGCGGCCTCGCATTTCGGCCCCATGCGGGTGTACTTGAATTCCACCAGCTGTGCCCGCGGATTACTGGCCAGTTGCTGGTAGAGGCTGATATGGTGGCGGGCCTCCTCGGGCTGTCCCTGCTGACGGTAGACCTGTGCCAGTGCGTAGTAGGCGCTGCGCAGGTAAGGATCGGCCTGCAGGGCATGCTGGTACCAGTCCCGCGCGGCGGTATTCTCACCACGCTGCTGGAAAGACTGCGCCAGGAAATAAGCCGCATAGGGATCGTTTGGGTCAGCCTTCAGCACAGTTTGCAGGTGCTGTGATGCCAGTGCCAGTTCACCGCGACGAAATTCCAGCAACCCGGCGCAGTAACGGATACGCGGTTCGCCGGGGTATTCGGCTAGCAGTTCGTCGAAGCGGCGCAGGGCATCCGCCTCATCGCCGTCCAGCTGGCGGTTCATGAGCGCAATGGCGTGGTTGACCTTGAAGGTAAGCTGGTGCGGGTACTGGTCTGCGAGTTGCCGGAAGATCTGCAGGGCGGCATCGTAGTCATAGCGCCCCATCAGACCGACACCGCGGTTATTGAGTGCGACGGCCTCTGCATCGGGGAGCAACTGTTCGCCCTGCTGCCCGGCCCGGTCACAGCCGGCCAGGACCAGCAGTATATAGCCAGCCAGCAGCCAGGATCGCAGATTTAGACAGGCATGAGAGTGCATGTAATGTTTATACTAGAGATAAATGGGCCCTGGCACCAGATTGTCGATTGACCTGTATCAACGATTGTTTACGGTATTTTGTATAGATTCTGACCATCAATAAATAAACGGAGGGGACAAGGGCCACGCTTATGGACAAAAACCTGTTTTATGCGCTGATCGCTTTATTCATTGGACTGAGTGCATTTCTACTCATCATCTGGTCAAACACCCGGGCGGCCCGCCAGCACACGAAAGAAATCTTTCAGCAACAAAAGCTGATAAGGACCAACCCCGACGTACACCGCTTGTCCCAGGCGGTGCATTTGCTGCACCCGTCGGCACGGCTGGGTTTCGATTATTCCATCCAGCAGAACGATGGCGAGCTGCCCACTCTCTCGGCGTGGAATACCGCTGGTCCCATGCCGACCCGTGCGGAACTGGATGATGCCCTGAGAAAAGTGACCGCGATCGACTCCACGGGCTATGCCGCCATGCGCCGGTCGGAATACCCCAGCATCGAGGATCAGCTGGATGCGGCCTACAAGGCACGCCGTGGCGATCCAACCGAGCAGCAGGAACTGGATAACCGGATCGAGCAAATCAAGAACAAGTACCCGAAGTCGGACGCTGACCTGTAGGGCTTGCAGCAGTGTAGTCTCCGGACCTGCAGAGAGCAGGAAATGTCACCCGCTACTCTCGTCGCCGTCCATTAATAACACTGGCATGAATGGAACAGGAAACTGACCCCTGTATTTATACGATCGGTTGCTGGCGGGCCTGACGGTAGAGTCGCCTGAAGTCCTGCATGGTGAGTAACAGGTACAGCCCGGGCAGGCCGCCGAGGAGTAAAACAAGCAGGTAGAGGAATGCCAGTGCGCCGGCAAGGTCGTGCGGCATCCCCGCCGCACCAA
>JBATGJ010000269.1:0-4634 GCA_049665685.1 Gammaproteobacteria bacterium | reverse complement strand
CATCGATTCCATGTACAACCAGCATGCCAAGTGGCTGGCAATCAGCGAGGAAATTCCCTGGCGGGCGCCGGTCTCTTCACTGAATCTGCTGATCACTTCTACCGTATGGCGCCAGGACCATAATGGTTTTACACACCAGGATCCCGGCTTCCTCAATGTGGTAGTCAACAAGAGCCCGAAGGTGACGCGCATCTACCTGCCACCGGACGTCAACACGCTGCTGTGCGTTGCCGATCGTTGTCTGCGCAGCGTGGATGACGTCAATGTTATCGTCGCCGACAAGCAGGCGCATCTGCAATTCCTGGATATGGACGCTGCCATCAAGCACTGCACCAAGGGCATTGGCATCTGGGGCTGGGCCAGTAACGACCAGGGTTCTGAGCCGGACGTGGTGATGGCGGGCTGTGGCGACATCCCCACCCAGGAAGCACTGGCGGCCACGGCCCTGTTGCGTGAACACTTCGAGGATCTGAAAATCCGCTTCATCAATGTCGTTGATCTGTTCTGCCTGCAATCGGCCGGCGAACATCCGCATGGTCTGTCCGACAGCGATTTTGACAGCCTGTTTACCCTGGACAAGCCAATCATTTTCAATTTCCACGGTTATCCCTGGCTGATCCACCGGCTGGCCTACCGCCGCACCAACCACAGGAACCTGCATGTACGCGGCTACAAGGAAAGGGGCAATATCAACACGCCACTGGAACTGGCCATCGAAAACGAGATCGATCGTTTCAGTCTCGCCATCGATGTCATCAACCGCGTGCCGCGCCTGCACGTGGCCGGTGCCCACGTGAAGGAAAAACTCCGCGACATGCAGATCGATTGCCGCAACTACGCACACAGGCACGGCGTGGACAATCCCGAGGTAAGCGGCTGGACGTGGCCCTACTGATAAGGGGTGGTCGGTGCCGTATTCTGGACACAGCCAACGGCTTGCAGGGCGATTTCAAGTTCTTCATTTGTCGGGATCACCAGCAGGTTGACCGGGCTCTTATCCATGTGTATGTCGAAGGCCCCGCTTTCGGCCGAGACATTCTTCTGCGTATCGACTGCAATCCCCAGTGCCTCCAGGCCGTTACAGCATTGCTCGCGCACCCGGGCATCGTTCTCGCCAATACCCCCGGTAAATACCACGGCATCCAGCTTGCCCAGCGCTGCGTAATAGGCACCGATGTACTTTTTTATCCGGTAACAGTACATATCCAGCGCAAGCCGGGCCTGTGCATCGCCGGCTTCGGCCAGGCGATGTACCTCGCGCATATCGTTGGCGCCACAGATGCCTTTAAGCCCGCTTTCCCTGTTGAGCAGGGATTCGATCCCGTCGTTGTCCAGACCGGTTGTACGGGCCAGGTAGAAGTGGATCGCCGGGTCCAGGTCACCACAGCGGGTGCCCATGATCAGTCCCTCGAGAGGCGTCATGCCCATTGAGGTATCCACGCTTTTGCCCTCTGCTATCGCCGTCGCACTGGCACCATTGCCCAGGTGCAGGGTTATCAGATTGAGCGAGGTCAGTGGCTTTCCCAGCAAGGTCGCCGCCTGTTTTGCCACGTAACCGTGCGAGGTACCGTGAAAACCGTAACGGCGCACATGCTGCCCGGTATAGAGCCCCTCAGGCAGGGCATAGCGATAGGCATGCGCGGGGATGGACTGATGGAAGGCGGTATCAAATACGGCAACCTGCGGGGTATCCGGCGCCTGCTGCAGGGCGACCTCAATGCCCATGACATTGGCCGGATTGTGCAATGGCGCAAGCGGAATCATGTCCCGTATCTGCTTTATTACCGCTGCATTGATCAGTGCCGGCTCCCGGAATGACTCGCCACCATGTACCACGCGATGCCCGATGGCAAACAGGTCCGACAGCCCGGCGAGCGCGCCGGACTCGCGCAACAGATTACCGATATACCACAGCCCCTCGCGGTGATCGGCAATACTCTGCGCGTAGCGGCTTTCAGTGATGTCAGTGCCCCGGTGGAGCCAGTGTCTGTGTAGACCTTGCGCTTCGCCGATACGCTCAACGGCACCGGAAGCGAGTACCGCTCCGTCATCCATATCGAAAAGCTGATACTTGATGGAGGAACTGCCGGAGTTGATTACCAGCACTATCATGAATAAATCATCAGCATCAGGGCATATTTACTGCTTGGATATAAATGTATGCCGACACCCTTTATGCTCCATCAAAGAAATCGACTTCGCCTGTTTCAAGCGAGTACTCCGCACCAACCACAGCCAATTCACCTTTCAGTATCAATTGCTCAAGCATCTGAGATCCGTGTCTCAGGTGGTTTGCGGCAGCGAGTATATTGGCCCGTATAGCGGTTTCCAGCAACTGCCCGGAATTCTTTTGAAGGTCTGTAGTGAGCAACGGTTCTATCGTCGGTCGAATCCGGTTTACGATTGACAACACATTCGATGACTTTTCTGCCGACGGGTGGTGTCAGAGCACATTTATTTCGAATAATTAGGTGTCAGAGCACATTTATTGCTTATATTAGAAATAAATGTGCTCTGACACCCTTTATTTAACAAAGCGGATGCTGTCGAGGTACACGTTGACCGAGGTGCGCTGCCCGGCAAGGGTCACGACGAAGCCCGTCTTGATGCTCGACAGGTCGACCTTCTTCAGGGGAATGCGGTAGCGCTGCCACGCGCGCGTCAGGACAATGTCCTCCATGTCGGTCTTGCCCGAATCGGGGTAAGCCTTGTCCTTGTCGATCAGCCCGACACCAAGTTTGATGCGCTCGCCACCGTATTCTCCCCGGGCCCACAACTCCAGCTGCGTCGCGCCGGTGAGGTCAAAGCCGCCATCCATCTCGCCCCAGTTGTTGGCAGGGTGCTGCCAGGCGACGCCGACCCAGCTGCCGAATTCGCCGACGTAGCGCAGCTTGATGCAGGCCTTACCTGCATGCGGATTGTCTGCGTGGCTGCCGTCCAGGGTCAGTGAATCGATCGAGCCCATCCACCCCGAAGGAACCCAGGGCATGCCTTCGAAGCTGTCTTCATACACGTAAAACGGCAGGGGCGTACGCACCTCGCCTTTCACCCGCAGCGGCACATTGGCCGTCGCTGCGCCGTCCGCCTCGTCATAGGCATACAGGAACAGCCGATACGGTCCGGGCTCATCGGGCATGCGCAGCCATGCGCCATCGGTATGACCCTCGAGGACCGCGCCCTCGATTTCAGGCAGCATGGGCCGGAAGTCGCCGCCGGTGGTGTAGTCACCGGATTCGCGCCGCAATACCCAGCGCACGCGCAGCGCATCGCCCTCGGGATCCGCGATCGCGGCACGCACCCGCACCTTGTCGCCCGCATCCACCTGCGGTTCACCCTCGACGACCAGTGGCTGCACGGTGGGTGCCAGGTTCACCGGTGAGTTGCCTGACCACAGCTGGGTCATGGTGTCGACCGCACCAAGCCGTGCGCCATCGTCCAGGAACATGCCGAACCAGGTCGCGGTGGCCTCCATCTTGTGGCCCCAGGTAAAGACATACGCACCGAGGGCAAGACCCCGGGCGCCGAGGACGCCCTGTTCGTAGCTGCGCCGGTAGAACGCCGCCTTCTCCGTGCTCGTTTGCTCGAAGGGGGCGCCCCACTCGCTCTTTGGCACCTCCCACGACCCGGGCGGCCCGAACTCGGTGAGCACGTAGGGCTTGGTCGCACCGCCGGCCCGGTAGCGTTCGGCCAGGTTCTGCGCACCACCGTACGAATTGATACCGTGGATGTCGATGGCCGGGCAGCGCTTGTGCACACCCTCGATGCGCCCGCCGCCGATCTCCGCGGTGACGGTCATGGTCGGGTGATGCGGGTCGAGTTCCTTGACCATGGCGGCGACCTCGTTCACCGCCGCCCAGATGGCCGGATTGTCGCCCGCCTTGAAACCCTCCATCTCATTGCCGATGCCCCACAGCAGCACTGCCGGGTGGTCCCGGTAGCGCAGCACGGTCTGGCGGGCGCGTTCCAGCTGCTCCCGGACCTGGGTCTTGTCACTGTAGTCGAAACCGTGACGCTCGTGGCCGAGCCAGATACCGACAGTCACGGTCAAGCCGAGGGCGTGCGCCGCGTCGAGACGCGCGCCGATATCATCGCTTCCCCAGGTACGCACCGAGTTTGCCCCCGCGGCCGCCAGCTGCTCCAGCGACGCGTCCCCGCCGGCGCCACGGATAAAGTACGGCTCACCACCGCGCAACAGCTGCCAGCCCTGCCCTGTCTGGCGCAGCTCCACCGGGATGGCCTTGGCCGACGCGGCCGCGGGCCACAGCGCCGAGGCAGCGGATAAGAGGATAAGTGCGCGGGTGGTTGTGTGCATTTGAATGCCTGGATGAACCGTATCAGGAGAGGACAGAAATATCGGCAAAGGTGATGTAAATCGTCAGAACCAGCAGCAGGAGAATCAGGCCCGCCTTCCTGGCGTGCACCCACGGCGTCATGTCCACGGCCTTGACGTCAACCTGCACCCATTCCTCCTCAAGCGGCCAGATCTCCCCGATCACGAGCATCATGACGACCAGATAGGCGAACACCACGCCGAGAAAATGAAAATCGTTCATGGACGCCACGATCGCGGCCGCCGGGGGCACAAAGTAGCCGCAGGCAATGACAACAAAGCCGGCGACCAGGGCGGCCTTGGC
>JBATGJ010000268.1:0-5892 GCA_049665685.1 Gammaproteobacteria bacterium | reverse complement strand
CCCTGCGTCCTCACGTCACTGTAGATCACCTCGCCGCTCGGGGTGACCTTCTTGTAGACTTCGGCCAGCACGGGTGTGGCCAGCAACAGCAACACAGGAATAAACACTTTCATATCACTACCTTAGCCTCAGCGGCATCGCTATGCAATACGTACCATCGGTGATTTCGACACGTTCATCGGTTGGAAGTGCACTCAAAACCCGATGTATCCGGATATCCGGACTGTTATAGCGGCCACTGGAGAAAAAAAAAGAGCGCCCCGCGGGGCGCTCTTCATGGGTTTCGACAAGCTGCAAGCCGGTCAGAGGCTGTAGTACATATCGAACTCGACCGGATGGGTGGTCATGCGCAGTCGCGTGACCTCTTCCATCTTCAGCTCGATGTAGCCGTCGATCATATCGTCGGTAAACACGCCTCCGGCAGTCAGGAAGTTGCGGTCCGCATCCAGCGCATCGAGCGCCTGATCCAGCGAGCTGCAAACCTTGTCGATCTTGCGGCCCTCTTCAGGCGGCAGGTCGTACAGATCCTTGTCCATGGCATCGCCCGGATCGATCTTGTTCTTGATCCCGTCGAGACCGGCCATCAGCATGGACGCGAAACACAGGTAAGGATTGCCGTTGGAATCCGGGAAACGGACCTCGATGCGACGGCCCTTGGGATTGGATTCAAACGGAATGCGTATCGAAGCGGAACGGTTGCGGGCCGAGTAGGCCAGCATGACCGGGGCCTCAAAGCCGGGTACCAGGCGCTTGTAACTGTTGGTACTGGCATTGGTAAAGGCATTCAGGGCGCGGGCGTGCTTGAAGATGCCACCGATGTAATACAGCGCCTGCTGCGACAAGCCACCGTACTTGGTGCCGGTAAAGATGTTCTTGCCGGCCTTGGCGAGTGACTGGTGTACATGCATGCCACTGCCATTGTCACCGACAATCGGTTTTGGCATGAAGGTCGCGGTCTTGCCATAGCCATGGGCCACGTTATGCACTACATACTTCAGTATCTGGTTCTGGTCGGCGCGGGTCGTCAGGGTGTCAAATTTCGTACCGATTTCACACTGACCGGCCGTGGCAACCTCATGGTGATGGACCTCGACCACGACACCCATTTCCTCCAGTGCGAGGCACATGGCACCACGCAGGTCATGCAGTGAATCGACCGGCGGTACCGGGAAATAACCACCCTTGACGGTGGGACGATGGCCGATGTTGCCGTCTTCGAAAACACGCTCGGAGTTCCATGAGGCTTCATCCGAATCGATCTTGCAGAAGGAACCGCTCATGTCGGCACCCCAGCGGACATCATCGAGGACGAAAAATTCCGGCTCTGGCCCGAAGTAGGCGGTATCTGCGATCTTGGTTGATATCAGGTAGGCCTCCGCACGCTTGGCGATGGAGCGCGGGTCGCGCTCGTAGCCCTGCATGGTCATGGGCTCGAGGATGTCGCAGCGCAGGATCATAGTCGGCTCATCGCTGAAAAGATCCATGACGCTGGTGTTTGCATCCGGCATGAGGATCATGTCGGATTCGTTAATACCCTTCCAGCCGGCGATGCTGGAACCATCAAACATCTTGCCGTCCTTGAAGAAGCTGGTGCCAACCTGGCTGGCCGGCAGGGTGACATGTTGTTCCTTACCGATGGTGTCGGTAAAGCGCAGGTCGACGTATTTGACGTCGTTGTCCTTCATCATCTTTAAAACCTTGGTTGCAGACATTTACTACTCCTCCACAATCAACTGCATAAAAATTCACATGCCACCCTCAGCATGAACAGTGGCATCCTCAAAATCATTACTTCTTGTTTTCTGCGAAGCAGGAATTATGCCACGCACCCGTTTGGTCGGAAATGCAAAATTTTCACCGGTTTACCCTGATGCGCACCGCGTTTGTACGCCCTATTGCGGTGCACATGCCGGCATAAACGCACTGTTATAGTGCATTATCGTTGGCGACATAGACATTGACCGTGCCGATATCCGCCGCGCGCCGGGCCGCCTCACGCAGGGGGCCCGCCAGTTCATGGGCCCGCCCGGGGGTGCAACTTGAGGCATCCAGAAATACATCGACGTGGATCTTGCCATCAAGATAGTGCAGCTGCACCTTGTCGAGGCAGTCATCGGGTGCCAGATCCCGCCACTGCTGGTGCAGACGCTGCATCACCTCGGCGCGCAGCGGCAGACGGTTGGACGGTGCTGCGACCTCATCGTCTTCCGGATCGATATGCACGGTCACATCTGCTACATGTTCGAGTTCCCCGATCAGTCGCAGGCGCACGTATTCACCGATCTGGTGCCCCTCCGACACACTGAGCATCGGGTCAACGAGAATGTGCACATCCACCAGTGAGTCACTGCCACTGACGCGGGTACGCAGCATGTGGCAGGCACGTACCCCGTCCACCGCGAGTATGGCACTGCGGATCTCCTCGACCTGCTTGGGATCCAGAGCGGTGTCGATCAGTTCCTGCAGGCTCTCCCAAAGCAGGTCCCAGCCAATCTTCGCGATCATCACGGCCACCACGATTGCGGCCACAGCATCAAGGTACGGATAGCCTGCCATGGCGCCGCCTACACCAATCATCACCACGATGGATGAAATGGCGTCGCTGCGACTGTGCCAGGCATTCGCAAGCAGCATCTTCGAACGCAGGCGGCGCCCGACACGTGCGGTGTACTGGTAAATGACCTCCTTCGCGATGACCGAGAGTGCGGCAACCAGCAAGGCCAGCACGCCTGGATTCAGCAGCAGCACCGGTTCCATCATGCGCCGGACGGCATCGAAAGAGATCCCGATCGCAACCACTACCAGTGCCACACCCAGTACCACCGTGGCCACTGTCTCGATACGGCCGTGACCATACGGGTGTTCCTCGTCGGCCTCGCGGTGTGCATGCTTGGCCGCGAACAACACGAGGAAATCCGTCGCCAGGTCCGACAGCGAATGTACACCGTCGGCGATCAGTGCCTGCGAGCTCGCGATGACACCGATAATCAGCTTTGCCACGCCGAGGACCAGGTCGACGACTGCCCCGATCAATGTGATATTGCGCACCTCGCTGTAACGCGCATCATGCGGATCGGGTAAGTGCGTGTGCCCCATCAGCCTGTTTCCCCGACCTGTATCTCGATCACGATCTCATGTTCTCTCTGTTCGATTACGCATACTGCATGACCATGTAACCGGCACCACACCGGGATATCATGCACTACACCGGGGTCGGTGCATAACACCTGCAGATGGTCGCCCGGCCGGCATGCAGCAATGGCATCCTGGGTACGGATCACCGGTAGCGGGCACAGCAGGTAGCGTGCATCAAGTGTGGTGGCGGTCATAGATACCAGGCTACGGGAATATCGTCGACCGGCATGGGCCTGACGGTGAGCATTCGACTGTTGCCGTTCCTGTCGTTGATCTCGACCGTAACCTGTTCGGCATCACGCCCCTTGCTATAGCGAGCAGTCAGGCGCGCGGCCAACTCGATCGCGGATGCATCGGCAATGCCGTCCAGCAACACCAGTGGACCGCTATGGCTGACGGGTAGCATGTGTACAAAATGCTTGCGATAACCTTCGAGGAAACGGTTTTCACCCTCCTCACGGCCGACAATAAGCTTGAAATCCGCGCTTGGTCGCAGGTGGCGTCCTACCTTCAGCAGCATGATGTCATCAAGATCGTATGCCCGCCGGCCGCGTGCTTTCCACAAGTCTTCCAGCTTGACCGAGTATTGTCTGTCGGTCAGGAAACAGCAGCCGCCGGCGGGCTGTGGATAGTCATCGAAATTATACTTTGCTGCCAGTGCCATCTGCGGCTTGCGCGAGCGCCCGCTGAAACCATACAAACGATCGCGATCCAGCCAGCCCTCCTGCTCGGGCAACGTAGGCGGCAGCTTCTTCGCACACAACGGTCGAACCAGGCGGTTGCCGGCACCGGAATTGCGCGCGACCATGGGCATGGTGTCCCTGCGCTGTGACATGGGACGCTGACCGATCACCTCGCCGGAGATGATAAAATCGAAATCATGTTTTGCGATCCATGCATGCGCCTTGTTGACCATAAAGATCTTGCAGTCGAGACAGGGATTGAGATGTGCTCCATAGCCATGCTTCGGATTAAGCACGACGTCCTTGTATGCCTCTATGATGTCGATGATATGCAGCTTGATGCCCAGCTGCTCTGCCGACCACAATGCATTATTCCGCTTCGGTCGTGCACGATCTTTTGCACGGATAGCGTGCGTATGCCCCTGGACGCAAAAGCCGGTGAAGAAATTAATGCCTTCCACGTGCACACCCTGGTCCATTACCACGCGTGCGGCAAGCAACGAATCAAGACCGCCGGAGAGGAGTGCAACAGCTTTACGTTGTTCATTCATTGAGAAACTCTTGCGTCGCCAGACATGGATTGTGCTGCAGCTGTCATTGGGGCCGGATCACTAACATGCAGTGCCGCCTTGCCATGCGGTTACGATTTTACTGCATAGAGGGTGCTGCCTGTCCTGCAGCATCCGGGGCTTTTGCGGGTGTGTTTAGCGCCGCATACTTACAGGGCATTCTAACCCATACGACGCGCGTGTTAGTACAAAGCTGCAGGGATTCAGTGGGTTTCGCGGCCGCCGGTGACCGGTACTACATTGCGCCCGTCGCTGAGCTGCTGCAGGCAGCGACGGCTGCCGGTCTCCTGCCAGAGTTCCATGGCCTGTATCGGGGTCAACAGCGACTGGCCGCCAAGTTCGCGCATGGCATGCAGGACATCCATCAGGACGATAAAGGCCTCCGACAAATGCCCGTACAGTGCCGCACGCTGCCGGCCCACTACGTCCGACAGCTGGCGATAGGATGAACGCCCGATGTTGACGAAGTAGCTGATACGCACCAGGCGACGTTCGGCAAGCCGCGGGAAGAGTCCGGAGAATAACAGGCAGTGATCGCCGACCTCACGCAGGCTTTCCACGCGATGGGTGCCCTGCAGCTGCAACGACTGCAGATAATCTTCCGCCATGATGCGGGCAGTGCACTCAGGCCTGTCGGTAAAGCGCATGAGCAGAAACACCAGGTAACTTTCCAGTGTCTCGTCAAGGGTCCTGTCACAGGCCGTCTGGGCTTCGTGTATCAACGTCTGCCACTGTGCCTGTGATGTCGGTTCGAGAATGAGTCGACTCATACCGTTCCTCCACCGGGGATGCCTGTAGTCAATCGACCGTCTGCAGCCCGTGCTTTAGCACTGTCTGCATATAGCTATACCATAACAATAGCCATTACGTCCCGTCAGAACACAAAATTCCCGCAAATGCCTTGCCGTCATGGGTAGCGCTCACGGTATACTGCCGGGCTTGCAAACACTGCGAACAACACCGTGCCTGACACACCGCAGACATTCCAGGGCCTGATCCTCGCGCTCCAGCAATACTGGGCCACACGTGGCTGCGCCCTGCTGCAGCCCTATGACATGGAGGTCGGTGCCGGCACCTTCCACCCCGCCACGTTCCTGCGCGCCATCGGTCCCGAGCCCTGGCGCTCGGCCTATGTGCAGCCGTCGCGACGGCCCACGGACGGGCGCTACGGGGAAAACCCCAACCGACTGCAGCACTACTACCAGTTCCAGGTAGTGCTGAAGCCCTCGCCCGACGACATACAGGACCTGTATCTCGACTCGTTGCGCGAACTCGGCATCGACACGCTGGTTCACGACATACGTTTTGTCGAAGACAACTGGGAATCCCCCACCCTGGGTGCCTGGGGGCTTGGCTGGGAAGTGTGGCTGAACGGCATGGAGGTCACGCAGTTCACCTATTTCCAGCAGGTCGGTGGCCTCGAGTGCAAGCCGGTCAGCGGCGAAATCACCTATGGTCTGGAGCGTATCGCGATGTACCTGCAGGAGGTCGAGAGCGTATTCGAC
>JBATGJ010000267.1:0-1668 GCA_049665685.1 Gammaproteobacteria bacterium | reverse complement strand
ATCCAGTATCCAGCTCGGATTGCGGGCGGCTGCAAGCAGGATTACGACGACCAGTGTCACATTACCGGGAGTAAGTGCGGGATATCCGCAGTGCGAACGATAAACAGTCAGCACGTGAAGCATGTAGGCGATGGACAGTACATAGAAGGTACTGAGGCTGGCCAGAATGAACAGGTAGATGTCGAAACCCGGAAGAAAATCCAGTGCCAGCGCGTAGAGGCTGTGGAGGTTATTGAAGTAGCTGGTCAGATCACCTTCGACGGCGAGATTGTAAAATGGCAGGAGGCTCACTTTCAGCGCGTGATACCAACCGGCATAGGTCGTGATATCGCCAAGCCCGATTGCACCGGTGGAGATCGCGGTGGTCGGAACCCACATGAACGCCAGGTGCGTCCCGAACAACAGCGCGAGTAGGGTGACGAATACCGGGCGCGGATTCGATGGCGTAAATTTGTTGCATCTGCGTCTGCACCAGTCGCCGATGGCAGTGGCCACGACCAGTGCTGCAACCAGTCTGCCTGTAGTTCCCAGGCAGCAAAGCAGTGCCAGTCCCAGGCAGACAAACAGTCCTGCAGGTAGTCCGAGGATATCGACGTCGTCATCGTTCAGCACGACCAGGCGGCGGCAAAGTTGCAGGAGTCCGGTGCCAGTGGCGATGACGATGCCGAACAGCAATACACCATACAGGCTGTGGGCCAGCGCCGGCAGGAGATAAGCCGGGGTTGCCAGCTCGGGCAGATCGGCATTTACGGCACCGGTCACTCCCGTCATGGCGAGCAGCAATCGCGCGCTGAAAACTGCGGCTGCGACGTAGAATACGACGAGTCCGCCCCTGTTTATCTGTTCCATAAATCAAAACCCGGTTGCGGAGAAAGCACCAGCAATCCACGACGTCTTCATTACAGAGGGGCGCGAACCGTTACAATGACCCGGCCGGGCCGAGAGCCGGTAGTTTCCGGTACAGGGGCCAAGCCGCGCGGCCCGCCACCCGACCCGTGGATTATATACAAACGACCTGTCCCTGTTATGCGCTTTGCAATCTATATTCGTTCCATCGAATCAGCCCGGGGCGCGGAGGAGAGAGTCACGGCGAATATCGCCAGGGGTCTGGCTGGATTGGGTCACCGGGTCGATATCCTGGTCGAAAATGAACGTGGCTGTCTGATCGATGATTGAGAAGCCCGGCCGTCTCTGAAAAGGGGCTTTCCCTCACCACCAATGGCAATATCCGTTACGACGTGAAAGGATCCACGAGTGTCGCGGGCACAGGGATGCGCAGGAGGACCCAGCTCAAGACGCCTTGCCGGGATGGCACTACCCATGTGATCTTCGAACTGTTAATTTGCATAAATAATTGAACCACATTTGCACTGAAATCAGCCCCACTGATTGGATTCTATTCGCATGAATCCATTTGGCAGTTCTTGACCGGAGCAAGCTCTCGAAATAATGCAGTTCTGGGTCAAACAAGCATACAAATCTACATCCCAATATAATAATCTGTTGCCATGTACGACCCCGGAAACGACCTTCGCCTGGCAGCCCGTCAGTTCACCACCGGCGACGTCCACCTCTGGGTGGTCCGTCTCGACCCGCCGGATGCCCATGTCTCCGCGCTGCGACGGCTGCTGGATGACGATGAGAAGGCCCGGACAGAGCGTTTTCGCT
>JBATGJ010000266.1:0-2675 GCA_049665685.1 Gammaproteobacteria bacterium | reverse complement strand
AGCAGGGAGCGGTATCGGTTTTACATAGTAATTCTGAAACCCTCGCTCTCCATCGAAACCTATGAACTGGCTGTAAAGGAGCTTTCTATTATCAGCTAAATCCAAGGTTAACGCTGCCTCGGAATCGCTTATTACATACGCGAGATTTACCAGATTAAACTCGGCCCCCACTTCACAAGTATCAGCCAGGCACGGTAAAAAACTATGATTATCGCCAAGGGGGTAAAGTCCCTGACCTTGACCTTGATCACCAAGAGTTCCCAATTCACCCTCCAAAAAGAAACTTCCAGTTTCGCCAAGGTGAAAGAAACCGCTGCCACCGAGTAGATCAGCGGTGGTCAGGCTTAACCCTACATCCAGCCCATCGGAATCGAGAACCCACAAATTTGCCGGCTGTGGAATGACTTGATCCAGGTGTAACGTGAAAAAGTGACGCTCATCGCTCAGGTTATAGAATTGATTTGCACTCACCCAAATTGGGCCTCCAAGTACCCTACCAAAATCCGATGATCCATTTCCTAACTCATAACCAATTAATGCCTTTTGGACGGTATTTTCTGCATACTGGTATACAACCATGTCCGGTGAGTCGAATTGAAGACCCGGCTCGGTGCAGACACCATTGGATACACACACTTGGATTTCGCGAGGGCAGGCAGGGGTGTCTGCGGCCTGTGAGCAGGGAAATTGCATTTGCGCGAAGAAACGGAAGGTGAGAGCGAGCTGAGGGTGACCCATTCGGGGAGGCTGCGGAGGGAATTTAGCGTGAAGGCGAGCCCGCAGCGGCTGTTTTCCGGGTGGCTTCTCGCGAAACAGGTGGGTTATGCTTTCACGACCGAGCCAGCTTGTCTGCTCGACCGTATCCCGGAGCTTTGGCCGCCACGTGCTTAATCGTACAGACATCGACCCGTGCACAAGCTGACCCTGAACGTGGTCGCCTGCTCTCTGGCCGGCAACTTGTGTCTCGCCCTGACCGGGGCGGAAGCGCATGGCGGCGTAGCGGGCTCAATGGCAGCTGAGCCACACACCCACAGACTGCCATCCGACGACCCCGTTTCTGGTCCTGCAGCAGTCCTCGAGCGCACCGGGCACTCGGGCGTTACGACCAACACGACCAAGGCACCCACCGGCTTGGAGCGGCTCGAGGAGCTCAACTTCCTGTCCGAGGCGCTGGTGAAGAAGGCGGGGTCGGGCTCAGCGCCAGCGCACGAGTTCCGCATCGAAGCGCGCATGTATCGGGAACTGCTGCGGCAGACCATGCTGAGCGACCGCGAACGGCCCGCGAACGAGCAGCTGCCGCAGCCCCTGCTAATGGACATGGTGCGTATGTCGGCGCTGCTGCATTCGGCGGCTGACTGCAAGACCGGCTTTGTCATCACCTGTCCTGCCGATCTCATGCTGCAGCTCAAATCGCAGCAGGCCAAGGTCACTCAGGGCCTGAACATGACCAACATGATGTACAAGTAGGCAGCCACAGTGGACGCAGCATGGCAGCAGTTCGCATCGACCGTCTCGCAGATCGTCAGCGAGTCTGCGTTGTGGGTGATTGTCAGCCTCGTCGTCGGCGGTCTGGTGCGTGAGTTCCTGCCATCGAGCCGCTTCCGCGACCTGCTCAACCGCAAGGGGCACAGTGCCATGCTGGGCGCCATCCTGTTCGGTGCCGTGCTGCCCATCTGCAGCTGCGGCGTCATTCCGCTCGCGATCAGCCTGTATCGTTCCGGCGTGCGCCTCGGACCCGTGATGGCCTTCGCGGCCGCAACCCCCATCATCAACCCGGCCGCGGTGATATTGTCGCTGGCCCTGCTCGGCCCCAGGATCACCGTGGCCTACGTGACTCTGGGTCTGGTACTGCCCTTCCTGTTAGGGTTGATCGCCGACCGCTGGGGCGAGCCACTCAGAGTGGAATCCGCGACCGACGCGCCTGACTGCTGTAGCCGCACAGAAGGATGCGAGCCAGCAGTATCGCCAGCGCCCCAAGCCGACCTGCTGCCGCGGGTCGTCGCAGGGCTGCGCTGGGGCATCACGGATCTGGGGCCGACCATCGCCTTCTACATGACCGTCGGCGTGCTGCTGGCAGGCCTGATCGCTGCCTTCCTGCCGCCTGCGTGGGTGGACAGCTACCTGCGGGAAAGCTCAGGTACGGCACTGCTGGCTGCAGGCGTGCTCGGTGCGAGTATCTATGTTTGCGCCGTCGCCCATATTCCCTTCGTGGCGACGTTGCTTGCGACCGGCGCAGCGCCGGGCATCTCCATCGTGTTTCTGGTCACCGGCACGGCCACCAATCTGCCGGAGCTGTTTGCGCTCTACAATACGATCGGCAAACGCACGGTCGTCTTGTACGCTTCGTCGCTGATCGTCGGCGCCATGATTGCGGGCGTAGCGGTAAATGCCTGGCTCATGCCCGGCTTCGAGCCGGTGTTCGATCCTGTACGCAGTCTGGAGCTGGTGGAGGCAGGCGAACGGCTGCAGCCGACGATAGGTGTGCTGGTGAGTGCAGTCGCGACAGCGATGCTGGTGGCGTTAGCGGGCCTCGGCACCTGGCGCTGGGTCGCGGCGCGTCTCCGGCGGCGTAGCACCACCGGATCCGGTGACGGCTGCTGCTCCGGTTGAGGCCAGCTCGATCAGCTTACGTTTCTTTTCCGCATCCAGCTAATCCGGCAGCAGCCCCGCATAGT
>JBATGJ010000265.1:0-5724 GCA_049665685.1 Gammaproteobacteria bacterium | reverse complement strand
CGCCATACACCCGGATCGACCCGGACAACGGCCGCAGCTGGCCGCCGATCAGTTTCAGCAGCGTCGTCTTGCCGGTCCCGCTTGGGCCCATAATGGCGGTCACGCGGCCTTCGTGAATATCGACATTGACCCCGTCAAATATCATGCGTTCGCCACGCGCAAAACGCAGGTCACGGATCTGGACTACGGGCTCTGACATGGTCTGTTCCTTTCATCAATGGCGGTAGCTGACCGTTCTGCGCTTTCCCGGGTTCATGCCGGCCGGACATTTGGTCACTACCGGGCGGCGTGTATGATTACACACTCATGAAAAAATTCTGTTTTTTCAACCCCGCATCGGCGATACACGGTTACCGGCCTTGCAGGTGGCAATCACCGGGCCGGCATCATAGCGCAAATTCCCGCCATTACGGCGGTTTCGCACGGCAGACCAGTAGCCTGGCGCTTATCTACAGGTACCGGCGCGGTCGCCGGAAACCCCGGCACCTCGCCCCGGCTGGCCGGCCTGGCATCGTCAGCCTGTGGATGGCCGCTACCGGGATCATACCGGCAGCGCAGCATGGCAGGACAAGCTCGACTGTCCGCTGGCAATGCCCCCGGCTCTAACATCAACAATCCAAGGACCTGTATAGCGGGTCTGACGGCGCTGATTATGCCACTGAACGTGTATGTGAGCATCGTCAGGGGAAAGTTGCCCTTATTTCTCCCGGTCACGGCCTTCAGGCTGACCGCTGGCTTCCGGTGACAAGGATACAGCAGCCCTATCAGGGTGGCTTGCCATTACTGGCCTTTGTCACCAACCAGACCCTGTTATACTTCACTTAAACAATACTGCGTCAGCACACTTAACGAACATTTATTCCAACACCAGTCACCATCCAGCATGAATGACGTCAAACTGCAGGAACTTGCCCTGGCGGTCATCCAGACCGAGGCCGATGCGATTCTCGGGCTGACCGCGGAGATCAATACACCCGCCTTCACCCAGGCCTGTCATCTGATGCTGGACTGCACGGGGCGTGTCGTGGTGATCGGTATGGGCAAGTCAGGTCATATCGCCGGCAAAATCGCGGCCACGCTCGCCAGTACCGGTACACCCGCATTTTTCGTACACCCGGGTGAGGCCAGTCACGGGGACCTGGGCATGATTACCCCGACCGATGTGGTGCTGGCGCTGTCGAATTCCGGCGAGACCGGCGAGATCATCACCATCCTGCCACTGATCAAACGCCTCAATGTGCCGCTAATCGCGATGACCGGCAATCCCGCCTCCACACTCTCACAGGCCGCTACGGCCAATCTTAACGTCAGTGTTGCCAGGGAGGCGTGCCCGCTGGGTCTGGCACCCACTGCAAGTACCACTGCAGCACTCGCCATGGGCGATGCCCTGGCCGTGGCCCTGCTCGAGTCGCGCGGGTTTACAGAAGAGGACTTCGCGCGCTCCCACCCGGGTGGCGCACTGGGACGACGGCTGCTGCTGTTGATTGATGACCTGATGCATACCGGCAACCGTGCACCGCGCGTCTCTGCCGACACCCTGCTCAGTGATGCACTGGTCGAGATGACACGCAAGGGACTTGGCATGACGGCCGTGGTCGATGCCGACGACCGTCTGCTGGGCGTATTTACGGACGGCGATCTGCGCCGCGCGATCGATCGGCGACTGGATGTGCACAGTGCCGTCATCAGCGATGTCATGACTGCTGATTGCAAGACCATCCGACCTGGCATGCTTGCCGCCGAGGCATTACAGATCATGGACGACATGAATATCAACGCCCTGCCTGTTGTCAATGACCGGCAGGAACTGGTTGGCGCACTCAACATGCACGACCTGTTACGCGCCGGTGTGGTATAACAACCATTGGTAACCCCATGAAAGATATACTCGACAAGGCTTCCCGCATCCGCTTGCTGATCTTCGATGTGGACGGCGTACTGACCGATGGCAGCCTTTACCTGGGCGATGACGGGCAGGAATACAAGGCATTTAACTCGCGTGACGGCCACGGCATCAAGATGCTGCAGAAGCATGGCGTCATCGTTGGCATTATCACCGGCAGGACATCCAGGGTCGTCGAATACCGCATGGAGAACCTCGGTGTCACGCATGTCTACCAGGGCAAGCTGGAAAAGCTTCCCGCCTTCGAGGAAATCATTATCGAGGTCGGTGTCAGGCCTGAAGAGGTGGCCTATGTGGGTGATGACGTGGTTGACCTGCCGGTCATGCGGCGGGTCGGTCTGGCGATTGCCGTGCAGGATGCGCACCCGCTCGTACTCAAGCACAGTCACTGGCAAACGCCCAGTTCCGGCGGTCGCGGGGCTGCGCGCGACGTTTGCGAAATGCTCATGGAGGCAAAGGGAGTACTGCAAGAAGCAATGGACAGCTACCTGTGAACACGCGCCTGACAGTAACCGCCCTGACCCTGTTGCTGGTCGCTGTCCTGGTGGGAGTGCTCAACCGGCAGGAGTACGTCCCCGGCGCGACATCCAGGGGCGGCGACGACCGTGATGCGTTCATTGAGGACATGTCGCTCGCTGTCATGGACGATAGCGGGCAGGCAGTCTACCGGATGACTGCCGATACCGTGACCCACCTTGCCAGCACCGACCTGCTCGAACTGCACAATCCGCTGGTGAACATCATCCGACCCGATGGCAGCCGCTGGCAGATCACGGCGGCTCGCGGCGAGGCCGCCGTCAGCGGTGACCGTGTCTGGCTGCCGGGCGTTGTTGACCTGAGGCGTTCGGCCGACAGCCGGCAGGGTGCGATGCACATTTCCGCCCGTGACGTGCTGGTCAAGCCGACCGGCAAACTCGTCGAAACCGACGGCAAGGCAGTGATTACCACTGATAGATTTCGCGTTGAAACCATTGGTTTTAAAGCTGATTTAAACACCAACCGGCTATATCTCCGTTCTAATGTGCGGGGCCGAATAAATGGCGCCGGCTAGCACACCACGGCGTTTGGCCGCCCTGCTGCTGGCGCTGCTGCCACTGCTGGCCTGGGGGCTGTCGAGCGACCGCAATCAGCCGATACAAATTGAGGCAGACAAGGCAACCCTGGATGAGGACGAAGGTATCATCATCTATGAGGGCAATGTGCAACTGCAGCAGGGGAGCCTGTTACTCAGGGGCAGCCGGGTGACGGTCTACATCAGCGACAACCAGTTAGACAGGGTGATACTCGAGGGACAACCAGCCAGTTATTCCCAACGCTTTGATGGCGAGGACGATGACCAGCAGGCCGAGGCCGGCAGAATCGAGTACCAGGCCGGCACACAACGCATGATCCTGGAGGAAGCTGCCCGCATCTGGCGGGCAGAGTCCGAGGAATTCAGCAGCGACCGTATCATCGTCAACCTGAAAGACAATACCTTGACCGCCGGCGGTGATGGCCCGGGCAGCCGGGTACGCATCATCCTGCAACCGAAGACCTGGCAAAACGAGGAACAGGTTCCCGGGCAATGAGCTCCCTGCAGACCTTCAACCTTGGCAAACAGTATCAGTCGCGCCGTATCGTTGACGACGTATCACTTTCGATCGACAGCGGACAGGTGGTCGGCCTGCTGGGCCCGAACGGCGCCGGCAAAACGACCTGTTTCTACATGATCGTCGGCATCATATCCTGCGGGACCGGTCGCATAGAAATCGACGGCGTTGACCTGACCGGACAGCCGATGCATGTGCGTGCCCGCCACGGGCTCGGCTACCTGCCACAGGACGCCTCGATCTTCAGAAAACTGAGTGTAGCGGAAAATATCCTGGCCGTACTTGAAATCCGCGCCGACCTCGATCGCGGCCGGCGCAGGCAAAAGCTGGAGTCGCTGCTGCATGAATTTCACATCGGCCACCTGGCCGATCAGCCCGGGGTGAATCTGTCGGGCGGTGAACGCAGGCGCGTGGAAATCGCACGTGCCCTCGCGGCTGATCCGCGCTTCATCCTGCTCGATGAACCGTTTGCCGGCGTTGACCCGATCTCGGTGGTCGATATCCAGCACATCATCGAACAACTCAGTGAGCGCGGAATCGGGGTGCTGATCACTGACCACAATGTCCGCGAAACACTCGGCATCTGCCACCACGCCTATATCCTGAGCGAGGGACGCGTCATCGCAGCCGGTCAGCCGGAAAGCATTCTTGCCGACCAGCAGGTACGCGAGGTATATCTGGGTAACGAATTCAGGCTTTAAGTATTAATCACCAATGAATATTGCCTGGGTGGCATGGATCATGCACTATACTGTATATACGGCACCGCTGGTTTCGCGCGCCGTCAGCTGAACAGTCAATGAAGCAATCTCTGCAACTTAAACTCGGTCAGCACCTGACCATGACGCCACAGCTGCAGCAGGCCATCCGCCTGTTACAGCTTTCCACGCTCGAATTGCAGACCGAAGTCCAGGAAGCCCTGGAAACCAACCCCATGCTGGACCAGGATGACGGAACCGGCAGCGAGGCGGACGATACGAACGAGTCGGCCCGGCTGGCTGACGAGCAGGCACGAGACAGCGCCGCACAGAACGAGCATGAAAACGAGACCATCCCGGAAGACCTGCCGGTCGACAGCAACTGGGACGACGTCTTCGATACCGGCGCCACCAGCTACAGTGCACCGGACACATCCAACAGCCGCGACATTTTGGAGACCGTCACCATTAGTGGTAGCGGACTGCACGACCATCTCACCTGGCAGGTCGAGCTGACCAATTTTTCGGATACCGACCGGCTGATCGCCCATACCGTCATCGATTCCATCGATGATGATGGTTATCTGCAGGTTTCCAAGGAAGACCTCCGGACACTGCTTGAGGATGAACCGGATATCGAGCTCGACGAGATCGAGGCGGTCATTCATCGCATCCAGCAACTCGACCCGATCGGGGTCGGTGCACGTGACCTGCAGGAAAGCCTGCAGCTGCAACTGCAGCATTATGATCCCGCCACACCCTGGCTGAGCGAGGCCAGGGCGCTGATCCGGGACCATTTCATTCTGCTGAGCAACCGGGACTATGCCCGGCTGGCGCGGAAAATGGGACTGGATACCGTGGAATTGCAACAGGTCATCCGGCTGGTGCAAACCCTGAATCCCAGACCCGGCTCACAATTCAACACAGACGAGCCGGAATACATCGTGCCCGATGTCTACGTCGTAAGGAAGAAGGGCAAGTGGACAGTGGAACTCAACACCGATTCCCTGCCGAAACTGCGCATCAACTCGCTCTACGCGAACATGGTCAAGCGCGGCAGCAACAGCAAGGACAACAACTACCTGCGCGACAACCTGCAGGAGGCCCGCTGGTTCCTGAAAAGCCTGCAAAGCCGTCACGAAACCCTGCTCAAGGTTGCCAGCACCATCGTCGAACGTCAGCAGGGTTTTTTCGAATACGGCGAAGAGGCTATGAAGCCGCTGGTCCTGCGCAGCATCGCAGAAACGATCGAGATGCACGAATCCACCGTATCGCGCGTCACCACGCGCAAGTATATGCATACCCCGCGGGGTATCTTCGAATTCAAGTTCTTCTTTTCCAGCCACGTCGCCACCGATGCCGGCGGCGAATGTTCTGCGACTGCAATCAGGGCCATTATCAAAAAACTGGTTGCCGCGGAGAACCCGGCAAAACCGCTGAGTGACAGCAAAATGGCGAGCGTACTGGCCGACCAGGGCATCCAGGTCGCCCGCCGCACCATCGCCAAGTACCGCGAGTCGCTCTCGATTTCACC
>JBATGJ010000264.1:0-18375 GCA_049665685.1 Gammaproteobacteria bacterium | reverse complement strand
GTAAATATTACTCTGACCCCGAATTCACGAATCTACCGAAAATTCTACTCTGACCCCGAATCATACCGAATCCAGCATTGCTTGCGCCGTCCCTTCCGCTTAAACTACCCCGTTGAAATTATTCACTAAGCTCGCGTTTTACCGCGGGTTTCCTGTTAGAGCAGCAGAGGTAAGGAGTCTTGCATGGCCATTGAACGCACCTTTTCCATTATCAAGCCCGATGCGGTCGCCAAGAATGTGATCGGAGAAATTATCAGCCGCTTCGAAAAGAACGGCCTGTGCATCGTCGCATCGAAAATGGTGCATCTCACCAGGGAGCAGGCCGGTGAGTTCTATGCCGTGCACCGGGAGCGCCCGTTTTACAATGACCTGGTTGCATACATGACCTCCGGTCCGGTGGTGGTGCAGGTGCTGGAAGGCGAGGATGCCATCAGGAAAAACCGTGAAATCATGGGTGCCACCAATCCGGCCGAGGCAGCGGCGGGTACCATCCGCGCGGACTTCGCCGCCAGTATCGAGGAAAATGCCGTCCACGGCTCCGATGCGCCGGAAACCGCGGCCCAGGAAATCGCGTTCTTCTTCAGCGACGGGGTCTGCGCGCGGACACGCTGAACGCGCATCACTGCTGCAGCATGAACGAATCGCCCAAAATCAATCTGCTGGATTACGACCGCGCGGGGCTGACGGTATTCTTCAGCGCGCGTGGTGAAAAGCCGTTTCGGGCAACCCAGCTGATGAAGTGGATCTATGGCCAGGGCGTGACCGATTTTGCAGCAATGACGAATATCAGCAAGGCACTGCGTGCCGGGCTGGAAGCCGATGCGGAGATCCTGCGCCCGGAGATCGCTGCTGACGAACTTTCGGATGACGGCTCCCGTAAATGGCTGTTCCGGCTGGCCGACGGGAACTGTATCGAGACGGTCTATATCCCCGAGACCGACCGTGGCACGCTGTGCGTTTCCTCGCAGGTCGGCTGCATGCTGAACTGCAGCTTTTGCTCCACAGCGACACAGGGTTTCAACCGTAATCTGACTACGGGTGAAATCATTGCACAGGTCTGGATGGCCGCCCACCTGCTCGGTCAGCGGTCCGACGGTCCGCGTCTGGTGTCCAATGTCGTCATGATGGGGATGGGCGAGCCGTTGCTGAATTATGCTAACGTGGTCCGCGCCATGCGTATCATGCTGGATGATTTCGGCTACGGTCTGTCCAAGCGCAGGATCACGCTCAGCACGGCCGGTGTGGTGCCTGCCATCCGGCAGTTACGCGAGGACTGTGATGTCAGCCTGGCCGTGTCGCTGCATGCACCCGACGATGCACTGCGTAACGAACTCGTACCGCTGAACCGGAAATACCCCATTGGTGAATTACTCGCCAGCTGCAGGGAATACGTCGGCGAGGGCCGTCGCCGGGTAACCTTCGAATATGTGATGCTGGCCGGCGTCAATGACACTGACAGGCATGCACGCGAGCTGGTCAAATGCCTGGAGGGTGTACCCGCCAAGGTCAACCTGATTCCGTTCAACCCGTTTCCAGCAACACGCTACCAGCGCAGTGATCAGTCACGCATCGACCGGTTCTTCGCCATTCTTAACCGGGCAGGCATTGTCACCATCACGCGCCGGACGCGTGGTGATGATATCGATGCAGCCTGTGGCCAGCTGGCCGGTGAATTCCGGGACCGGACGCGGCGGCGCGAGCGGGTACAGGCAACCATTCAGGTACCAGGACATGTTCAATAGACGGTTACTGATCAGTATTGCATTCACCTCGTTACTGTCGGCCTGTGCCACCAGTCCGGACTCGGCCGTCCAGGACGCCTTGCTGGCTGCTGCACAGACCAATACCCGGCTGGGTATCGAGTACCTGCGTACCGGTCAGCTGGACAAGTCGCGTGACCGTCTGGAAAGGGCGATCTCGCAGGCGCCGGACTATCCCGGCGCACACGAGGCCATTGCTGTGCTGTATGAACAGGTGGGGGATCTCGCACAGGCGGAGAAACATTACCGGAAGGCCCTGAGTCTGGAACCGGAGAATGGCAGTGCACTGAACAATTACGGGCAGTTCCTGTGCAAGTCACAACGCATCAGTGAAGCGGAAGAGAAATTCAGTCGCGCGGTGAACAATCCCTACTACCGCACTCCCTGGGTGCCGCAGACCAATGCGGGCATTTGTATGATGGGTGTTCCGGACAACCAGCGCGCGGAGGAATACCTGCGGCAGGCGCTGAAGAACCGGCCCGACTATGCGCCCGCGCTGCTGACCATGGGGATGATCAGTTACGACGAGGGCAACTACCTGAGCACTCGTGCCTACCTGCAGCGATACCAGGAGAACAGTGAATCCACCCCGGAAAGTCTGTGGCTGGCAATTCGTACAGAATATGCACTCAAGGACCACCAGGCCTGGGGTAACTATGCCCTCAAACTGAGAAATGAATTTCCCGATAGTGAGCAGTTCCGGCTGCTGCAGGAGTGGGAGAATGAGCGGCGGTTCGGAAACTGACAGCAACACAAGCGATCCATCGGGCAGCCGTGGTGCCATCGGTGCCCGGCTGAGGTCCGCACGGCAGGCGCGGCAGTTGAACGCGGAAGCCGTGGCACAGCAGCTCAAGCTGGACGTATCGGTAATCGATGCGCTTGAGAACGATGACAAACAACATCTGCCGGCGCCGATATTCGTCCAGGGCTACCTGCGCAGTTATGCGCGCCTGCTGGGTCTGCCGGAAGAGGAACTGCTGAAAGATTACACCCGTCAAAGCGGTGAGCTGCCGCCACTGACGGTGAAACGAAAGTCTGCCGGACAGCCGGTCTTTCGGCTGCCGTCGGGAAAATGGCTAAGGAATGTCATTCTGGTAATGCTTGCGCTGGCCTTGCTGTGGCTCGCGTATCCGTATGTGACCAGGATGCTGGACTCGCGGAACCTGCCGGACGATGAATCGTTCCCGGGGCACCTGGACATACCCCCGGCGGATCGTTGAGGGCCGCGGCATACGCGCTGCGCAAGAGCTGCAGACAACAAGCGAATCAACTCACGGAACAGATCGTATACATGGCCAAGACATTACAGGCCGTCCGGGGTATGAATGACATACTCCCGGCGGAAACATCAGCCTGGCAATTCCTGGAAGACACATTACGCGAGGTCGTGCATGCATACGGCTATAGCGAGATCAGGTTGCCGCTGCTGGAGAAGACCGAGCTGTTCAAGCGTTCCATCGGCGAGGTCACCGATATCGTTGAAAAGGAAATGTATACCTTCGAAGACCGTAACGGTGACAGCCTTACGCTGCGGCCAGAGGGGACTGCCGGCTGTGTGCGCGCCTGTATGCAGCATGGTTTGCTGCACAATCAGGTGCAGCGACTTTGGTATGGCGGTCCGATGTTTCGTCATGAACGACCGCAAAAAGGCCGCTATCGGCAGTTTCACCAGGTCGGTGTCGAGGCCTTTGGCATGCCCGGTCCGGATATCGATGCAGAAATGATCTTCATGACGGCACGCATGTGGGCGCGGCTGGGACTCGGGAGTGCCGAACTGCAGATCAATTCACTCGGAACACCGGCGGCGCGCGCGACCTATCGCGAGGCGCTGGTGGATTACCTGCGCGCACATGCAGACCAGCTGGATGAAGACAGTACCCGGCGCCTGGATAGCAATCCACTGCGTATCCTCGACAGCAAGAACCCTGACATGCAGGCACTGGTGGCTGCCGCACCACTGCTGCCGGATTACCTGGATGAGGAGTCGCGCGAGCATTTCAGCGGATTTTGCAGCCTTCTTGATGCAGCCGGAGTGGCCTATGAGGTGAATCCGCGGCTGGTGCGCGGGCTGGACTACTATTCGAAGACCGTGTTCGAGTGGGTTACAGACCAGCTCGGTGCCCAGGGTACCGTGTGTGCCGGTGGTCGTTTCGATGGTCTGGTCGAGTATCTTGGCGGCCGGCCGACGCCGGCTTTCGGCTTCGCCCTCGGCCTGGAACGGTTGCTGGCATTACTGCTGTCCGCTGATGCACAATTACCGGCCAGCAGTCCGCATCTGTATATGGTCCTGTCTGGAGACGGTGCGACACAGCGGGGACTGGTGCTGGCTGACGAGCTGCGTGATGCCGTGCAGGGATTACGCCTGCAGGTCAATTGCGGCGGTGGGAGCTTCAAGAGCCAGTTCAAGCGGGCGGACCGGAGCGGGGCGGCCTTTGCGCTGGTACTTGGCGAGGACGAGGTGGCGCAGCAGAGCGTAGTAGTCAAGCCACTGCGCAGCACTGCGGACCAGGAGGTCCTTCCGCAGTCCGATCTGGTCGCACGCATCGGCCGTCTGTTTTCAGATGATCTCGCCGGACAGGCATGTTAGGGGCAACCCGATGAACGCAGCAAGCAGGAGTGGTTGATGGATACCGAAGAGCAACAACTTGAAGAGCTGAAAAAATGGTGGAAGGAAAACGGCAGCTCGATCATAACGGGTATCGTGCTGGGCCTTGCCATCCTGTTCGGCGCCAGGGCGTGGTTTGCCTGGCAGGAACGTACCGCAGAGCAGGCATCTGCCGTCTACACAATTATGATGAATGACATGCAGTCGGGCAACGTCGAGGCGGCGACTGACAATGCGGGAGTATTGATTACGGACTTCAGTAGCACGCCCTATGCATCACTGGCCGCATTGCTGCTCGCGAAGTTTCGCATCGAGGACGATGACCTGGAGGCTGCCAGGACGCAGCTGCAGTGGGCGCTGGATAATGCCAGCGGTGACGAGCTGCGCAACACGGCAAGGATACGCCTTGCCCGGCTGCTGGCCAGCCTCGAGGATTACACAGGCGCACTTGCCCTGCTGGAAGAGACCGAAGCGAGTACGGGCCAGGACGCTGTAATCAGCGAACTGCGCGGTGATATCCACAGTCTGCGTGGTGAGTTACAGCAGGCGGTTGATGCCTATCAGGAAGCGCTGCTCATGATGACGCCGGATTATCCTGGTCGTCACCTGGTACAGCTTAAATTTGACAATGCCGTCACCCTGGCGTCCCCGTTAGTGGACAGTTCACAGTGATACGTTTCCTTGCAACCGCATTGCTGCTGGCTGTTAGCAGCGGCTGCTCCTGGATGCCGGGTATGCTGGAAGGCGAGGATAATGCCGCACCGCCAACCGCCCTGACACCGCTCGAAAACCAGGTTTCCTTCAAACGTCGCTGGAGCCGGGATATCGGTGTGGGTTTCGATGAATACAACCTGAACCTGCGTCCAGCCATGGACGGCAGCCGCGTGTTCGCGGCTGACCGGGAAGGCCGCGTAGTGGCGCTTGAGAGCTTGACGGGCGACGAACTCTGGAGCGTAAAAACCGGTGCAGCCATCTCAGCCGGTCCGGGTGTTGGTGAAGGGCTTGTGCTGCTCGGTACCAGTAATGGGCAGGTTATTGCCCTCGATGCCGACGACGGTAGCGAGCGCTGGCGTGCAGAGGTGAGCAGCGAGGTGCTGTCCATACCGCAAACCGACTTCGAAAAAGTGATCGTGCAGACAGCGGATGATAACGTCACCGCTCTGGCTGCCTCCGACGGACAGTCTTTATGGATCTATGACAGGAGCGCACCGGTATTGACTCTGCGCGGTACGAGTACCCCGGCAGTTCAGCAAGGCGCGGTCGTTGCCGGATTTTCCAGCGGCAAGCTGGTCGTGCTGCAGGCAGAAAAGGGACTGATTGGCTGGGAGACGAGCGTTGCAATTCCTCAAGGACGTTCGGAACTTGAACGCATCGTCGACATCGACGGCAGCCCGGTCATAATCGGCAGTACAATTTACGTCGCTACATACCAGGGTCGGGTCGCCACTGTTGATTTGCGTTCCGGCGACCTTGGCTGGAAGCGTGATATATCCTCATATACCGGGGTCGGTGTGGATTATTCGCAGGTGTACGTGACGGATGAAGACAGTCACGTCTGGGCACTGTCACGTGACACCGGTGCCGCGGCATGGAAGCAGGACAAGCTCGCCAACAGAAAACTGACGGCGCCGGTACCATTCAGTAATTATGTCGCGGTTGGTGATTTTGAAGGCTACGTGCATCTGCTCTCGCGTTATGACGGGGGTCTTTCCGCGCGCGTGAAGGTGGACGGAAAGGGCATTGCCGCGCAGCCGCTGGTTGTCGATGATGTACTGTACCTCTACGGGAATTCGGGCAAACTGGTTGCGTACACAATCGAGTAATCGGGTGTCGGTGATTCCACCGCCCCGGTCTGCACAGCGATAAAAATCATGTTGCCTGTTATCGCAATCGTTGGACGGCCGAATGTTGGCAAGTCGACCCTGTTCAACCGCCTCACGCGCTCACGCAATGCCCTGGTTGCGGATTATCCGGGACTGACCCGCGACCGCCAGTATGGTGACGGTATACTGGCTGACCGGTCCTGTATCGTGATCGACACCGGCGGTCTCGGTGACGTGACCAGCGATCTCGACAGCCTGATGGCGCAACAGGCCTGGCAGGCGGTTGATGAAGCAGACGTTGTCCTGTTTCTCGTGGATGTGCATGACGGCCTGACCGCGAGTGATGATGCCGTGGCTGAAGCGTTGCGCCGTACCGGCAAGCCGGTGCTGCTGGTTGCCAACAAGATAGACGGCGCAAACACCGACACGGCACTGCTCGACTTCCATGCGCTCGGGCTCGGTGAACCGCTGCCGCTATCGGCCGCCCAGGGCCGTGGTTTTGCGACACTCGAGGCACGCGCAAGCGAATGCCTGCCGCCGGTAACGGAAACGGCTGTTGATGACCTGGATGATGATCGAATCCGGGTTGCCGTGGCGGGCCGTCCGAATGTCGGCAAGTCCACCCTCATCAATCGTATGCTGGGAGCTGAGCGCGTATTGACCTTCGATCTTCCGGGTACCACGCGCGACAGCATATTTATTCCATTCGAGCGGAACGGCAAGGGTTATACCCTGATCGATACCGCCGGTGTCCGGCGCCGTGCCCGGGTCCACGAGGCCGTGGAGAAGTTCAGCGTCATCAAGACACTACAGGCAATCGATGCGGCGCACGTGGTGATCCTGGTGCTCGATGCACAACAGGAAATCAGCGAGCAGGATGCAAGCCTGGCCGGTTATATAGCCGACAAGGGGCGCGCGCTGGTGGTGGCTGTCAACAAGTGGGACGGCCTGGATACGCATGCGCGCAACCGCATCAGGGAGCAGCTGGACAGAAAGCTGCCGTTCCTGGCGTTTGCCACGAACGTCTATATTTCCGCACTCCAAGGCACTGGCGTGGGCGACCTGTTCCCGCTGATCGCGACCGCCTATGCCTCGGCAACGCGCGAGTTGCCGACACCGGTATTGACCGATCTGCTCGAGCAGGCCGTACAGCAACATCAACCGCCACTGGTGCACGGGCGCCGGATCAAGTTGCGCTATGCTCACCAGGGCGGGCGCAATCCGCCGGTTATCGTGATACACGGTAACCAGACCGAGCGCGTACCCGCCACTTACCGGCGTTATCTTGCCAGATACTTTTTGGACAAGCTGAAACTGTCAGGCACGCCGGTCCGGATCGAGTTCCGCACCGGGCGCAATCCGTTCAAGGGGAAAAAGAACGTGCTGACGACGCGTCAGGTAAAACGCAAGGCGCGTCTGAAACGGCATGTGAAGAAGCAGCGCTGAACTACCTTCCCCGCGCTGCGTCCTGCAATTGATGCTCTTTCACGTGTAATTGCTGTTGACCCTGTCTGGCCAGGCGCTTGGCGATGCGTCGCTTTTCTACTGTGTGAACCGTATCGTCACCGAGGTGGGCGTCGCCCCGTTCTTTAGCCAGCCGCATTTGACGTTCACGTTCCCGACAGCGGGCCTTGTGTGACTCGCTCAGCCGATCATGGCAATGCGGGCATGAAACGCCCGCCTCGTAACGCGCGTCCGCCATTTCGGATGCGCTGACCGGCATACGGCAGGCATAACACTGTGCGTATCGGCCCGGTTCCAGCCGCTGGTTGACCGTGATGCGTTCATCGAAGACGAAACACTCGCCTTCCCAGAGGCTGTCCTCCTCACCGACCTCCTCGAGATAGTTCAGGATGCCGCCCTTGAGATGGTATACCTCCTCGAATCCCTGCTGTCTGAGGAAGGCAGTGGATTTCTCGCAGCGTATACCGCCGGTACAGAACATGGCGACTTTTTTGTGCCGGGTCCGGTCAAGCCGGGACCTGACAAAATCGGGGAATTCACGAAACGTGGTGGTTTGTGGATTGACTGCATTCCTGAAGGTGCCGACCCTGACCTCATAGTCGTTACGCGTATCGACCACCAGGACATCAGGATCGCTGATCAACGCATTCCAGTCGGACGGCTCCACGTAGCGGCCGGCGTCGCGGTTCGGATCGATGCCGGGTTCACCCATGGTCACGATTTCGCGTTTGAGCTTCACCCGGGTGCGCCTGAACGGTAATTGATCGGTCAGTGATTCCTTGTAATCGATCTCTGCCAGGCGGGGATCGCTGCGCAGCCAGTCGAGCAGGGCGTCGATGCCGGCGCGGGAGCCCGCAACCGTACCGTTGATACCTTCATTTGCCAGTAACAGGGTGCCGCGGACTCCATTCTGCAAGAGCAGGTCGTGCAAGGTACCACGCAGCGCGCGATAATCGTCCAGCCTGACAAAGTGGTAGAGCGCACAAACAACAATATTCTGCATGATGGCGATGGGAGGTAATTTATTCAGATGATCAATCGAGGTACTCAAACAGCTTGACGACCTTTTTCACGCCGCCGACCTGGCGTGCCTGTTCACTGGCCGCATCGGCCTCATTGCGATACAGCAGGCCCATCAGGTAGACGACGCCGTCTTCCGTGACCACCTTGGTGCGCGTCGGGTCATAATCCGGCAGGCCCTTGATGTTGAACAGGCTGGTTTTGACCTTGGTGGTGATCCATGTGTCATTGCTGCGTGCCGTCAGCGAGATGGGTGCTGCAATGACAATTTCATTATGGACATGACGCACTTTTTCGATACCGGCAACAATCGATTGTGCCTGTTGCCTGAGCGATTCTGTGGGTGCCTGGCCGACCATCAGCACGACACCATTCACACTGATAATATTGATATGTGTCTGCTTGCTCAATTCTCTATCTTCCAGTATGGCGATGCTGGCTTTTATCTCGATGCCCTCATCATCCACGTAGGTACCTACGGTCCGACGGTCGTGAACCGCACCTGTTGTTGCGGCGGCACCGCCGACAACAACGGGGGCACAGCCCTGGAGTAAGGTGACGGCGATAATCAGCAGAAGCAGGCTATTAAGCGGTTTCATTAAGATAGTTCTCCTCTTCGGAAGGGATTGGTTGTGCGGATACTGTGCATGCGACCATCACAGTGGGGGGATGTTCCCGCTGCAAAGCTCCTATTCGATAACGGCAAAGGCATTCCTGATCCATGCAATTGTCTGGTCCGGCCCATCTATGGCCACCACATCAAAGCGGCAATCTTTCCGGGCGGCAGGCAGTCGGGCCTGCAAATAGTGCCTGGCGCAGGCGGTCAGTCGTTTCTGCTTGTGCCAGTCCACACTTTCCGCGGCGCTGCCGAAGCGGCCCTGCCTGCGGTATCGTACCTCAACGAATACCAGGGTGTCTGTATCCCGCAGGATGAGGTCAATCTCGCCGCGACGGCAGTGGTAATTGCGATCGAGTAACACAAGACCGCGCTGCAGAAGATAGCGACAGGCAAGCTCCTCGGCCGTGCGACCACGGTCCACCGAACGCACGTCAGTGGATCGAGCTTGAGACCTGGGTATCCGGCGTGTCGGGCTCGAGTAATTCCGGCAGACCCTTGCGAAATACGGCGCAGCGCAGTGTCCGGTTGATATGGCCGTCGTCAGCCAGCGACAGGCTGCCGGTAACACCGTGGTAGGCGGTGAACATGCCTTGATTAAATTCACCGAGGTAGGGAATGACCCGGTAGGCGTCGATACCCAGGGCATACAGCCGTGCATAGCGGATGGCATCATTCGGCCAGAACTCACTGATGCCACGCTGCAGGTGTTCCCAGCTGGCCCGCTGCTCCAGCGTCCAGGGTGTGTCACAGAAAACAATCCCGTTCATATCGGCATCCTTGTCCCGGTCAGACCTGCCCGAATACACGCGTGAGGTGGCATACACGGGCAAGTCGGATGCGCGGTAGAAATCCAGCTGAGGTCTGATCAGGCGCGCCTGACGCGGGGCTGCTGCCAGGAAGACAAAATCCACGTCCTGACGCCGGCGTGGTTCAAACACAAGTTCCCTGCCAAGCTTGCGGGTGAGTTTCTGCTGGCGTGCCTTGCTGGAGTCGAGGCTGAGCAGGGCCTTGAGGACCGGGCCATGATCGGCCTTGCCTGAATCGTAGCGCTGAACTGCGGCGATATGCCCCCCCAGCAGCTCCCATTCCTCGGCAAACGCGCTATACACCCGTTCGCCCCAGTCCGTCTCCGGCAGCAGGGCAATGGCCCGGGTGTGGCCGCTGTGCCAGGCAAGCCGGGCGACCTCGCGGGCCTCGTCCTCGGGCGCCAGACCAAACTGGTACAGGTCCGGATTGTACAGTGACGGGTCGCCAGTCCGGTTGAGTCCCAGCACCTTTACCTCGAGCGGCACCCGGGCTGCCAGCGCCTGCACGGATTCCTTGCGCAACGGTCCGATAACGAACTGTGCCCCGCCCGTGACGGCATCGGAATAGGCCGCCACGACGCTGTCCGGTGTGTCACCGGTATCGTAAAACCGGAGTTGTGGCCGCAGGCCACCCTCGGGGGTGTCGTAATAGGCGGCGGCGATGCCGTCCCTGATCGCGTGTGCGGCGCCCGACAGCTCGCCGCTCAGCGGTAACAGGACACCGATTTGCGCGGGTGGCTGTCCGGCCGCACGCATGCTCTCGAGCAGTTGCTCCAGGAATATTCCGCCAGCCGGGTGTCCGGGGTAACGGCCTAGCCAGTGCGGCGTTACCTCGGCAAGGGCCTCCGGTTGTTGCAGATAGAGCCGCGTCAGTTCGACCAGTTCCAACCATCCACCCAGGATGTCCGGCGGGGGTGCGGTCCGCAGGGTCTGCAATTCCTGGTCGGTCAGGCTGTTCACGGCATCCCAGATTGCCCGCCGGTTGACCTGCTGGGCCTCCGGATCAGTCAGCAGCGGGTCCAGCAGCACGCGCTCTTCGGCTGCGCGGAAAAACTGTGAATTCTGTAACCTGGCATTGGCACGCAAGCGCCGGTAATCCGCAATATACGGGCCGCTCTCCGGCACCTCCGCCAGGAGTACCAGGACTGTTTCCGGAAGTTGCCTGGCCAGCGCGATGGCCGCGCGCAACAGGGTATAGTGCTGGCGATTTCGCTCCGTTAGCGCTTCTGATGATAGTGTGTCCAGCAGCTTGCTGGCCTGCTCGAGCTCGTCACCGCGGACCAGGCTGCCGGCAGCCAGCAATTGCAGTGCGTGCCGTTCGGGTTCTGCGGCCGTGCGGGCGGCATCCAGGTATAACTGTGCCGCGTCCTGATATCTGCCTTCGCCCTCGAGCAGCTGGGCCTGTTGTTGCAGTCGGTCAAGGGTACTGTCCGGGGTAATGGTCATGACCTTGCCGCAGCCGCCCAGCATGGCGCTCAGCAAGGTGGCAAGCAGCAGGGTGCCCGTGATGGATCTGGCTATTGTCATCAGAAAAAAAACGTATCCGGCAGTGGCCGAGACTCTACTGAAAAGCGGCATATCCGTCCACCTTTATGTATTTTTGCCTGTCCCTGATAGGATGCACCGCTTATGGGTGCGCACATGAAAAACCCTGGCAAGCTCTATGTCGTGGCCACGCCGATCGGCAACCTGCAGGACATGTCTCCGCGCGCGATCGACGTGCTGTCCTTGGTCTCGCTCATTGCAGCCGAAGACACGCGCCACAGCAAGAAGCTGCTGGCGCATTTTGGTGTAGGAACGCGCATGATGGCCCTGCATGACCACAACGAGAGAAGCATGGCCGATTCGCTGGTCCAGCGGCTCGGGCAGGGCGAAGATGTGGCGCTGATCTGTGATGCGGGCACGCCGCTGATCAGCGATCCCGGTTATGTCCTCGTGCGCTCGGCGCGCGCGGCCGGTATCGATGTGTTGTCCGTGCCAGGACCCTCTGCACTCACGGCCGCATTGTCGGTTGCCGGCCTGCCGACCGACCGGTTCCGCTTTGAAGGATTTTTACCGCCGAAGCAGGCGGCCCGCCGGCAACGGCTGGCTACACTGGCAGCCGAGACGGTTACACTGGTGTTTTACGAGTCCAGTCACCGGATTGTGGATACCCTGTCCGACATGGCCGAGTGTCTGGGGCCGGGCCGCGAGGTGGTCGTGGCGCGCGAACTGACCAAGGTCTTTGAGACGGTCCGTGCCGGCACACCGGGTGAGCTGTCGCGGGCACTCGCGGAGGATGTTCAGCAACAGAAGGGTGAATTCGTGGTGATGGTGCAGGGTGATACCGCGGACTGTACCACACTGGATGTGCAGAGCCGCCAGACGCTTGCTGTATTGCTGGAGGAGTTGCCTCTGAGAAGGGCCGCCGCGCTGGCGGCAAAGATTACCGGCGTGGCAAAGAACCGGCTGTACGATTACGGGCTGGAAATCAAAAGCGAATAGGGGCAGCAAGTCACAGCGCGCGGGTAGAGTGTCGCGCTGGACACCTGTGTGTCATAGCCGTCCGGCAGCCGGCAGGGAAAAATGTCAAGCTGGTTTGCAGTGGCTGGAAACAGCCACATGTTTCTCCGGTATTGGCGCAATTGCGGTGTTGTCAATCCAGGATGTACAGGAATCCCGGGGCAACCCCGCAAATTTCAGTGCTGATAAACAGGTCGGGATGCCCTGGCTGCACACCCGGTTCAACAATTAACGGCGTCGAAATCGCGTCTTGGGATCTTCAAAGTTCACCTTGATCGGGTTGCCATTGAAATCCTTGCCGTTGAGTCCGGCAATGGCGGCACGCGCCTCATGGCCTTCCATTTCGATAAAGCCGAAGCCTTTGCACTGGCCTGAAAAAACATCCGCTACCAGCCTGGATGAGCGCACAGTGCCATATTTTGAAAACAGACCCAGCAGATCGCTTTCGGTCGTGCTGGCGGGCAGATTGCCTATAAACAGTTTTTTCAACGCTGTTCTCCTCTGGGCGTATGGAGGTCATTTCGAAAGGCACTGAAACAAAGAACCCCGCCGCGGCGGGGTTCTTTGTATCGGATTTTCCGATTGAGGTTTTGCTTAAGCGACAACGTTGCTCGCCTGCAGGCCCTTGGGACCATTTTCCACCTCAAAGGTGACCGGCTGACCTTCACTCAGCGTTTTAAAGCCCGAGCCCTGGATCGCATTGAAGTGTACAAACACGTCGTCGCCGCCATTGTCCTGAGAAATGAAGCCATATCCTTTGGATTCGTTAAACCATTTTACTGTACCTGTAGCCATTAACTATTTACCTTTATCAAAATTAAACAAATGTGGTGTTGCATACAGGTAATGTAACAGGGGATTCGGTGGGATGACACTCAGTGAATATCCAGAACTGCCAATAACAAAATCTGTAGCAAGATGGACTGTACTGGAATCTCTTTGAAACTACAAGTAATTTAATTCGCGGCTAATTACACCGTGCACAGACCCGTGACAGGGAGGCACCACAAACGTCCGCTCAGTAACTGCTTGCGATATCAGCATGATGGTGTGACACCGCCGTTGGCTTACACATGGTTGCCAGATAATCGGAGCCACCTGTCATCGTCCGGGGCAAGCAGTGTTTGCCGACCGCTTGAAGGCCTTCAGCGGGCATGCTGATGCAATGCCCAGTCGACATGCTCGCGCACCAGGGATGAGGGATGGCTGGCGCGGTCCCGCAGTGCCCCCACGACGGCCTGCGTGCCGGGTGCATTGCCCAGCGCCACTGCGATGTTGCGCAGCCAGCATTCATAGCCGATGCGGTGGATGGCGCTGCCCCGGGTGTATTGCTCGAAATCCGCTTCACTCCAGGCGAACAGGCGGATGAGGTCGCTGTCGTCCAGCTCATGCCGGGGCTGGAAGTCGGCTTCGGCGCCGTCCCGGGCAAAGCGGTTCCAGGGGCACACCAGCTGGCAATCGTCACAGCCGTAAATGCGGTTGCCGAGCATGGGCCGCAGGTGCTCCGGGATGGATCCGCGTAACTCGATGGTGAGATAGGAGATACACAGGCGTGCATCGAGTTGCCACGGTGCCACGATGGCACCGGTCGGACAGGCATCGATACATGCGTGGCAGTCGCCGCAGTGATCGGTGGCCGGTGTGTCGGCCGGCAGTTCCAGGTCGGTGTAGAGCTCGCCGAGAAAAAACCAGGAACCGGCGCGTTCGTTGATCAGGTTGGTATGCTTGCCGATCCAGCCGAGTCCAGCCTGTTGTGCCAGTGCCTTTTCCAGTACCGGTGCGCTGTCGGTAAAGGCGCGGTAGCCGAAAGCGCCGACCGCTGCGCTGATACGCTCGGCGAGTTTCTGCAGGCGCCTGCGCAGTACCTTGTGATAGTCGCGGCCCAGCGCATAGCGGGACAGGTAGGCAAGCGCCGGCTCCTCTATGACCTCTTCAGCCGGGCGAGCCGCCCCCGGCCAGTAATCCATGCGCACCGAGATGACACTGGTCGTGCCGGGCACCAGGTCTGCGGGCCGGCTGCGGCGGGTGCCGTGCCGTGACATGTAGTCCATCTCGCCATGGCGGCCGGCCGCCAGCCAGTTCAGCAGGTGCGTCTCGTCTGCCTCCAGGCTGGCCGGGCAGATGCCCACCTGCTGGAAGCCGAGTGCCTGTCCCCAGCGCTTGATATCAGCTGCCAGGGTGGCCGGATCACAGGGTGTCTTCGCTGCCGTCATAGGTACTGGTTTATGCGTGTGCTTCACGGTATGTTGTTGATGTGACGATTCATTACAGCACAGTTGGCGGCCCGATATGAACCCTGGATCACAGCCGCGGGATGCTTGCCCGCTGTATCGCGCAGAACAGACGCGCGCACTCGACCGTCATGCCATCGAGGAGGCCGGTATTCCTGGTTATACCCTGATGACGCGTGCAGCGACGGCGGCCTGGACCGCACTGCAGGCACACTGGCCCGCTGCCCGCGGGCTGATGGTGCTGTGCGGCAGGGGCAATAATGGTGGTGACGGCCTGGTGCTGGCGCGCCTCGCGCACCAGGCAGGCTGTCAGGTACGTGTGCTGCAGCCGGACGAGCCGGGCAGGATCGCGGGCGATGCGGCGACCGCGCGCGCCGACTGGCTGGCGGCGGGCGGGGACATCGAGCCGCTGACGGCACGCACCGATTACACGGCCGACGTCATCGTGGATGCCTTGCTGGGTACCGGTTTTAGCGGGGCGCTGTCGGGGCAATGGCGCGCTGTGGTCGATGCAGCCAACCTGGCGAGCGCACCCATTGTCGCACTGGACATCCCCAGCGGTCTGCTGGCCGATAGCGGCCACGTCGAAGGCGGCGTTATTCGCGCCGACCTCACCGTCACATTCATTGGCCGCAAGCCCGGCCTGTACACCGGCGAGGGCCCTGCCTGTTGTGGCGAGATTGTGTTTGACGATCTGGGTGTCCCTGAGGACGTGTATCGGCAGGTTGCGCCATGTGCGATGCTGGATGACGGGCACCGGCCGAACCCGTTCGGCCGGCGGCGCAGTCGCACCGCACACAAGGGCGATTTCGGTCATGTGCTGATCGTGGGGGGAGATCACGGCATGATCGGCGCCGCACGCCTCGCCGGTGAAGCGGCCTTGCGCAGCGGTGCCGGCCGCGTCAGCCTGGCCACTCGCAGTGCGCATGCGGCAAGCCTGGCCGCGGCCTGCCCGGAACTGATGTGCCACGGTGTCGAAACCGCCCTTGAGCTCAAGCGGCTGCTGGCGATTGCCAGCGTAGTGGTCGCCGGGCCCGGCCTGGGCCAGTCTGCCTGGGCGCGGGACCTGCTGTCGGCCGTACTGGAATCCCCGCTGCCGCAGGTGCTGGATGCGGACGCGCTGACCCTGCTGGCGGGTGAGCCGCTGGCACGTGGCCACTGGATACTGACACCGCACCCGGGTGAGGCCGCCCGCTTGCTGGGTTGCCCGGTTGCCGCCATTCAGCAGGACCGGCTGACGGCGGCGCAGACATTACAGGCCCGCTGGGCCGGTACCGTGGTATTGAAGGGTGCCGGTACCGTGGTGTGTGCCGATGCGGCCTTGCCGGTCATCTGCAGCACGGGTAATCCAGGCATGGCAACCGCCGGCTCGGGTGATGTGCTCAGCGGTATCACCGGGGCGCTGGTGGCACAGGGCCTGTCCCTGGCGGATGCCGCGCGAGCCGCCGTGACGCTGCATGGCGCCGCCGGTGATTGTGCGTCACGCCAGGGCGAGCGCGGCCGTCTGGCGCGCGACCTGATTGCCGAGCTGCCCGGTCTGCTTAAGGATTGAGCGATGCAGATCGAACTGGCGGACGCCCAAGCCACCGAGGCCCTTGGTCGGCAGCTGGCCACTGGTATGCACCGCGGCGTGGTCTATCTCGAAGGTGATCTCGGTGCAGGCAAAACCGCGTTGGCACGCGCGATCCTGCACGGACGCGGTTACCCGGGCAAGGTCAAGAGTCCCACCTACACCCTGGTCGAACCCTACCGGCTTGGTGAAGAGGAAATTTACCACCTGGATTTGTACCGCCTGTCAGATCCCGAGGAACTCGAATGGCTGGGTGTGCGCGATCTGCTGGCAGAGACGGCGCTGTTGTTGATCGAGTGGCCGGAGCGGGGAGCGGGCCAGCTGCCGGCACCGGATCTGGTGATCGTGCTCGACCACCACAACACGGGTCGGATGGCAAATATGCAGCCTCGAACCCCCCTTGGACACCACATGATGGGTATGCTTGATTCCCTATGATTGAGTCCTTTAGGACGGTTATCTCTGCCCAGCCACAGATTTGACGGCTATCCTGAAGAGTTTAAACGTTATTTCTTGCAATCTTGTGCCGGTTATGGCTAGAATCCACAAAAATCTGAAGGGTATTGGGGCAATCGGGCATGAAACACATACTCACAGGATTATTCGTCTGGCTCGCAACCACAGGTGCGGTACTGGCCGCGAGCGAATTCGAGGGCGTACGGCTCTGGGCGGCGCCGGATCACACCCGCGTGGTCTTCGATACCAGTGGCCCGGTCAGCCACGAACTCTTTCCCCTGACAAACCCCAACCGGCTCGTCATCGACGTCGAGGCGGCCGTGGTGGCCAAGACGCTGGAGACTGCCACAGCCGCTGGTGGCCTAGTCAAGGGCATTCGAACCGCAATCAACAAACCCGGCATGCTCCGCATCGTGCTCGATCTCAAGCAGGCCGTGAAACCGCGCAGCTTCAACCTCAGTCCCAACGACCGTTATGGCCATCGCCTGGTGGTGGACCTGTACTAGCAGGAAACCCAGGCCACGGCCAAGAAGGTGGTGGCCAGCAAGCCGGCCGCGCTGCGTGACCTGGTGATCGCCATCGATGCCGGACATGGTGGCGATGACCCCGGTGCGGTTGGTCGCCATGGCACGCGTGAAAAGGACGTCGTACTGTCGATTGCCAGACGGTTGGCCAAGCTGATCAGGGCGGAGCCCGGCATGCGCGCGGTGATGATCCGCGAGAGTGATTATTACATTGGCCTGCGCCAGCGAATCAACAAGGCACGCAAGCATGGTGCCGACCTGTTTATTTCCATTCATGCCGACGGCTTTCGTGACCATCGCGCCAGTGGCTCGTCGGTCTACGTACTGTCGCGACGCGGAGCCTCGTCGGAAATGGCGCGGGTGCTGGCGGCCAAGGAGAATGCCGCCGATCTGGCCGGTGGCGTAAGTCTTGTCGACAAGGACGAGTTGTTGCGTGAGGTGTTGCTCGACCTGTCCCAGACCGCAACCATCGAGGCCAGTTTCGAAATGGCGGAAAATATGCTGGGCGAACTCAAGCGCATCGGCAAGACGCATAAGCAGACCGTCCAGCAGGCCGGTTTCCTGGTGCTTAAATCGCCGGATATTCCGTCAGTCCTGGTCGAGACGGCATTCATCACGAATCCCAGCGAGGAAAACCGGCTGCGTAATCAACAGCACCAGCAGAAGCTGGCGCGGGCAATGTTGCGTGGTATCAGGGACTATTTTGGCAGATACCCGCCGCCGGGGACCAACAAGCTGGCACGCCAGTATGTGGTCAAGAGCGGCGATACCCTCAGCCATATCGCACAGCGCTACGAGGTCAGCCTGAATACACTGCGCGGCTACAACGATCTGAAATCCGACACCGTGCGGGTGGGTGACAAACTGCGTATTCCACCGACACGCGGCAGCTAGCACACTACGCTATTCTGCGAGCGGGCCGGGCGGTATCATGCCCGCATGCCCATACAGGTCCTGCCCACCCAGCTGGTCAACCAGATTGCCGCCGGTGAAGT
>JBATGJ010000263.1:0-2709 GCA_049665685.1 Gammaproteobacteria bacterium | reverse complement strand
GAGCGCCATTGCGCTGAGCTGCGCGACAAGCCGATGGAAGAACTCAGTGTGAACGACCGACAGGCCCTTCTTGTGGGATGCAAGACGCCCTGAATGGGAAACCAGATGAAAGGATAATGACCAGGTTTTTACGGGTCGGATTCCATTTTATCTCTCGAAAAAAACTAAAAACATGACATCAATACAAACGGCGGCCCTGGTCGCCATTGTCATGATCCATCAGGCCAGTCCCGGTTGATTTCTTGAAAGCAGGATACTACGTACCAGTGTGATGTGTTCTCCCCTCACAGGTCCATACAGAAACTCCCGCGACTACCGGTGAATATTAGCTCCGATGAATTCACAGATGATTAACTGGCATCAGATGCAACAGATGACAGAGGTATCGAACTATTGGCATTGGTCATGCGCCCGAATGCGGTTGACGTCGGCAATGACGGGTGTATTGTTTCGAATTACTTGAGGACTATGGGGCAAATCTACGGGCAGGGCCGGGGGCGTGGGGTGCTGGAATGGCAGTCTGGTTTCTGGTGCTGAATACAGACAATTGATAACAAGGATACGGACATGAAACTTGAATCCCTCGCGTTACATCATGGGTACGAATCTGAAGCGACGACAAGAGCTGCAGCCGTGCCCATCTATCAGACGACTTCCTACACATTCGATAACACGCAGCATGGTGCAGATCTTTTTGATCTCAAAGTCCAGGGAAATATCTACACCCGGATAATGAATCCGACCACTGATGTACTGGAGCAGCGACTGGCCGCGATGGAAGGCGGTATCGGTGCATTAGCCGTTGCCTCGGGTATGGCAGCTATTACCTATGCCGTGCAATGTATTTGTGACGTTGGCTCCAATATTGTGAGTACCAGCCAGTTATACGGCGGGACTTACAACCTGTTTGCCCATACCTTGCCCAGGCAGGGCATCAAGGTCAGCATGGTCTCTGCTGACGATTACGACGGGTTCGAAAAGGCCATCGATGAAAACACGCGCGCCATTTTTTGCGAGTCTATCGGCAATCCTGCCGGTAATGTCGTGGATATCGAGAAACTTGCGGCAATAGCGCGCAAGCATGGTGTGCCACTGATGGTGGACAATACAGTGGCGACCCCCTACCTGTGTCGTCCGTTTGAGCTGGGCGCAGATATTGTCATTCATTCACTTACGAAATATATCGGCGGGCACGGTAACTCTATCGGCGGCATCATCATTGATTCCGGAAAATTCGACTGGGCAGCCAATAAAGACAGATTCCCGATGCTGAATGAGCCTGATCCTTCTTATCACGGGGTTGTATATACAGAGGCGCTTGGGCCTGCAGCCTACATTGGCCGCTGCCGCGTTGTGCCCCTCAGAAACACCGGTGCCGCAATCTCGCCACACACTTCCTTCCTCATTCTGCAAGGACTGGAAACGCTGGGGCTAAGAATGGAAAGACATTGCGAGAATGCTGAAAAGCTGGCTGTGTATCTTAACGATCACGATAAGGTGAGTTGGGTTAACTATGCTGGCTTGCCTGACAGCCCCTACTACCCAATATGTGAAAAGATTACCGGGGGTAAGGCCTCCGGTGTGCTGAGCTTCGGGATAAAGGGTGGACTCGATGCCGGGGGGGAATTCATTGACGCCCTGCAAATGATCCTGCGCCTGGTCAATATCGGCGATGCGAAATCCCTGGCCTGTCATCCGGCTTCCACGACTCACCGACAATTGAATGCAGACGAGTTGGCGACTGCCGGTGTCAGTCCCGACCTTGTCCGGATATCGGTTGGTATCGAGAATATCGATGACATCATCGCTGACGTCAGCCAGGCGCTTGATACTGTGTCGTAATAGAAAGGGTGTCGGAGCACATTTTCGGCTTATATTAGAGAGAAATGTGCTCTGACACCCTTTATTCTTTATTACACAGCTTAACAAGGGTGCCGGGTGGCATCCCGGCCTTTTCAGATATGTTGCTTAAAGATTTAGCCATTCATGGGTCCTCATGGACAGTTACTCGTGGTTCAGCCTGTGGTCCCGGACTGGACTTTTTGTGTGGCAGCCCCTGCAGGAGAATCTGAATAGACCTATCATGTGCTAATGATAGCTACCGGTCGACGGCAAGGGCAAACCCATGGCAGATGGCTCTCTCCGACAGATTTTTGATTAATAGTCAATGTCCCCGGATATCGGTGACTGCCTCAACAGGCCGGGCAATCTGTAGATTATCCGGCCCGTATGTGACTTTTCAGTCACAGGCCGGGTCTGAATTATTAGGCGTGCATGTTTAAGTAAGTTCTGATTTATTGAACATTCCCGCCATTGCGAGCAAAGCTTGGCAATTTCATGCCAGGGAATCAGTTATCTGGAGATTGCTTCGTCACTTTGTGCCTCGCAATGACGAATAAATCAGAGATTCCATTATCTTGCTATGAGTAATCTATACTCACTTAAATACCAGGAACCCCGCAAGACGTAATACGCCAGACGGCATAAAAAGGAGAGGCAAGTCCTTGCTGAGAAAAATATTACTTCCGACCATTCTGCTGGTGCTTGCCTACGGGTTCTGGGTGAGCCCCAACATAAAGGCCATTGCAGCGGGAGTTGCGATTTTTCTCTTCGGTATGCTGTCGCTGGAGGAGGGCTTCCGCGCCTTCACGGGCGGGGGGCTGGAACGGATGCTGCGGCGTACTACCTCGTCCACCGGAAAGAGTCTGA
>JBATGJ010000262.1:0-1592 GCA_049665685.1 Gammaproteobacteria bacterium | reverse complement strand
GCTCAACGATGCCAGCGCAATGATACAGTTTCGACGCAGGATATATCTGGCCATTCTTCTGTTATTAAACCAGGAGCGAACCGCTTGCCGGTCAGGTAATCAATACTGGAATGTTCTATTTTCATGTCAATACCACTGCCAGGTGAGGAATTCCGGCACGCCGATGTTATTACTGCATGTACATGCCGACTCTGCAAGGCAAAAGCATAACCTGCGCAACTCGTTTCAATCTATCCGGAAATAACCGTTATTAGCCCACTGTGATCCGTGTGCGACTCGTCACTCTGTGCGATCGATATCCGGCGTATTTAACTACCGGTACATCAATACCGTGTAGGCTGATCAGTACAAGGGCTGCTCTCCCTCCGGCCTGGTCTTGAAACGCCGGTGGGCCCACAGGTACTGTTCCGGCTGTTCACGGATGCGCGCCTCGATGAATTCGTTGATGCGCCGGGCGTCCTCCACGTCTGCTTCACCCGGGAAGTCTTCGAGGGCCGGGTAGAGTTTGAGGACATAGCCCTGTGCTCCGGGCAGTCGTGTCTGCATGAACGGTACGACCGGTGATTGGGCCATCTTCGCCAGCGTGGAGGTCACCGTGAGGGTTGCTGCCGGGATGCCGAAGAAGGGTACAAAGGCGCCCTTGCCAATGCCGAAGTCCTGGTCCGGTGCATACCAGACCGGGATATTGTGCTTCAGGCTGCGGCGCATGCCGAGCAGGTTATCGCGCAGGATGGCCTTGTGAGTAAAACTCTCGCGGCCGCTGCGGATAATATATTCCATCGCGGCGTTCTTATGTTCACGGTATAGCACCTGGAAGGGTGTCCGCATGGCCAGCATGCATCCGCCGATCTCCATAGTGGTGAAATGCGCGCTCAGCAGGATAGCGCCGTTGCCTTTTGCCAGCGCCTGTTCGAGGTTGTCCATACCCTCGACGGTAAACAGTTTTTCCAGCTTGCGGTTCGGGCCCCACCAGCTCATGCCCATTTCGAACAGGGCGATGCCCATGGATTCGAAGTTCCGGGTGAGCAGGCGTTCCTGCTCCTGACTATCAAGTCCCGGAAAACACAGTGCCAGGTTGACGCGCACGATATGCTGCCGTTTGTGGGCAATCCGCATGATGAGCCGGCCAAGTCGCTGGCCCAGCCACACCTGGAATCGAAAGGGCAGCCGCGTCAGCGCCCACAACAGCGCGGCGCCCATCCAGGTCGGCCAGTAGCGGGGGGCGAGGAGTTTTGATGTGTTACTCATGGGGCGAATTGATGCTGGAAAGCTGCTGTTATTGTAACGCCATGAACCGACCTGGTTGAAATGTCTGCAGGAGATGATTGTTTGCGTAAAAAATATTACGGCCATTCCTGCTCAAGCGGGACAAATTTGTCTGGAACAAATCTGGACGCACTATGGTCGGCCCCAAGGGCAGGATACAGGGGTGTATCCTGCGATCCGGTCCGAAACGTTTGTTCATGACTGGATCTCCGCCTCGGCAATTGCTCCATGCATCGCCTAGAGCGCCTACTTTTGGTGCTCCCGGCTCTGGCTCCTCGGCAATCGCTCCATGCATTGCTCTACCTCCTGCATGGCCCAGGCCAGCC
>JBATGJ010000261.1:0-9104 GCA_049665685.1 Gammaproteobacteria bacterium | reverse complement strand
TCCTGCTCACCGGAGGATTCCTCGGCTTCCTGCTCCTGCTCACCGGAGGATTCCTCGGATTCCTCGGACTCCTCGGATTCTTCAGACTCCTCGGATTGTTCGGATTCCTCGGATTCTTGTTGTTGTTCCTCCTGCTGTTCTTCCTCCTGCTGTTCTTCTTCCGGCTGTTCTTCTGCCTGCAGGTCTTCTTCCGTCAGGGTCTGTTCCAGCATTTTCTTTGCCAGCCCCATATTGTGCAACGCGTCCTCGTTGTCCGGTCGCAGTGCCAGTGCAGCCTGATAGGCGTCTACCGCACCCTCGTAGTCGCTGCGCTTGTAGCGGCTGTTACCGAGGTTATACATCGCATCCGGTTTTACGTCCTCACGCTCGACACGCTCGAAGGCCTCGCCGGCCTCGGTATAGCGCCCCGCACGGTAGAGTGCCACACCACGCCGATAAGTATCCGTGAACCCGTCGGCTGCCTCGCTATAATCACCTGACTGGTATTGATGGGCTGCATCCTGCTCGGCATTCCTGAACAAGGACGCATCGGCAATCGCAACATGCACTGATAAAATCATGAACATGCCGAACCGTGTTGCCATCCTGCGTGTCATGACTTGCGTACCTGGTGGGCCGGCATCGTGCGACGGAACAGCGGTAACAGCAACAGCGAGGCCAGTCCCGCAAGCCAGTAGAAGCGCTCATTCCAGACCCGGGTGCGTTTATCGGTATCGTCATCCAGCAGCGCCTCTGCCTTGACCTCACCGAGGATCCGCTCGGTGTCCCGTTGCCGGTAATCGGCCCGCTGATAAATGCCGCCGCCAGCGGCGGCCATCGACTTGAGCAACGGCTCGCCCAGCGCCGAGACAACCGGTTTGCCGTCCCTGCCCATAATCCAGCGCTCATTCTTGCCCGGCACGTTACCGCCTTCGGGTGTGCCGAAACCGAGCACATGGGTACGTACACCTGCTTTAAAAAATGCCTGTAATTTCTGTGTCACCTGCGGCTCATCAAAATCACCGTCAGTAATGATCAGCAGTGAATTGACACTTTTTTCAGGTTGGCCGGCAAGCAGTTCGCCGGCACGGTCAAGCGCATACGTCAGCCGACTGCCCTGCAACTGCACCAGGTCGCTGCTGAGCACGGGCAACACCCGTCGTATACTGTTCATGTCTTCGGTCACCGGGGCAACGACATGGGCAATCGAGGCAAAACCGATTACCCCGATGCGGATGCCCCGGCTGCGGTCCAGCAGGTCTGCCATTTCCTGCTGCGCCCGCGCCAGTCGGGTGGGTTGAACATCGGTCACATCCATGGAGCGCGAGATGTCGAACAGGACCACCAGATTGGTGCCGGGGCGAAACAGTTGCACATCGGTGAAATCCCATCGCGGTCCCGCCATGGCCAGCACCAGGAGTATCCAGACAAGTACCCATTGTGCATAACGCTGCCATTGCTTTTTAACGGTTATCTCGGATCGGCCCAGCAGGTGAGGCATCAGGTGACTGTCTGCATACTGTTGCAGGCGCTCGTTGCGTCTGGTGAGATGCCGCGTCAACACCAACCATATGGCCACCGGTATACACAGCAGCAAGGCCCATAACCATACCGGCTCGCTGAAGTGAAAGGCGTCCAGTAACTCACCCATGGATTTGCCTTGTCAGCCAGGTACGCGGGATTCCGTTTGGAAACAGACCCAGCAGCAACAGCAGCAGCAGGGCCACCCCCAGTGGCCAGCGGTATAGCGACCTGGGAATCATCACGGTACGGGATTCGGCCTGCGTTTTTTCCAGCGTATCGATCTGCTGGTATATCTTCTCAAGCGCCCCGGTGTCGGTTGCGCGAAAGTAGGCCCCACCGGTAATTTCCGCCACCTTGGTCAGCAGGTCCTCATCGATCTCCATCTTGACCTGTGTCAGCCGGCCGTCTTCGTAAAACGGCACCAGTCCCTTGCTGCCCACGCCAATGGTATAGATGCGAATTCCCTCATGCGCCGCCAGTTTTGCAGCCAGCATCGGGGGCAGGCTGCCCTCGGTATTTTCACCATCGGTAACCAGTATCAGCACACGCGAACCTTCCGGGCGCTCACGCAGTTTTTTCACGCTCAGACCGATGGCATCGCCAATGGCCGTACCATCACCTGCCATCCGCGAGACCACGCCGCCCAGCAGGTCCTGCAGTGCCTGCATATCGAGTGTCAGTGGCGACAGCACAAAGGCCTGGCTGCCGAATACAACGATACCGATGCGGTCGTCGTCCCGCGCTTTGATGAAGCGCGCCAGGACTCCCTTGATGACCGCCATGCGTGTGACCTGTTGGCCCTGGACGGTAAAATCCAGCGCTTCCATTGAGCGCGAAGTATCGACGGCGAGCATCAGATCATAGCCCTCGGTACGGATTTCCGTATAGGGCTCCAGCCACCGTGGCTGCATCAGCGCAATCACCAGGGCCACCCATAACAGCACCAGTAAAACGAGAGACAGGCGACTGCCGGCATGTGTGAGTGATCGTGCCGCAACAAACGTCGAGGCCAGCCGACCCAGTGCCGGGTGCAGCAGGGTGGAATTGTCGCCGTGCGCATAGGCATCCGTGGCACCATGCGGGCGCGGCCAGAGCCAGTGAATCACCAATGGCAGCGGCAACAGTACAGCCGCCCATGGCCAGTAAAAACTAAACATTGCGCGCCCCACCCGCCCTGGCGATGCGCGGTATACGGATCTTTTTCAACCATTGCTGACGCGACGCATAGTCCGCTGCCGGCGTGGTGTCGACCCAGCGCATGGCGGCATTTAGCAGGCGTGCAACCTCATCGCTCTGCACCTCGATTTCCGGCGGCATGTAAGGGGCTTGCAGCAACACCACCGCACCCTTTGACCATTTGAAGCCGTTCCTGTCGTCCTGTTCCAGCCAGGCAAGCCAGGCTTCACCCGCAAGCCCGGCGGCCTGGTCACGGCCACTGCGCGCGATGGCTATGCGGCGCAGCAGGATCGACAGCTGGCCGGCCACATCACGTGGGTCACCCTTGCGTAATGCCCTCTTCAGCTCCCGCAGTTGACGGCGCGCATCACCACGCCAGCCGGGCATGATGCCGCTGTAGCGAATCCAGTAACGGATACCGGCAAGCGCTAACAGCAGCCCGACCACCCCAATGACCCACCACCAGCCCGGCGCCAGCGGCCACCAGGGGATAGCATCAAGGTCATGGATATCGCGCAATATGTTGCCGGCGTCCTGCATCGTCCCTACCGCCTCGCTGCGTAAAGGCGCAGACCATCGATCAAGGTCCGGTGTATGTCATCCGTGGTGCTGACCGGCACCATGCCAAGCCCCAGGCGGTAGGCCAGCTGCTGCAATTCCTCGCGGCGCTGCTCCCAGTCCTCACGAAAGGCCCGTCGACCGGCTTCACTGTCCGTATCCACCTCCAGCAATTCGCCGGCGGCATTGGAGAAAATGACCGGGCCCATGGCCGGCAGTTCCCGGTCGGCAGGGTCATCCACCGGCAGCAGCATTACGTCATGGCGTTGCTTCAGGCTGCCAAGAATGCGCTCGAGTCCGGTGGTCACCTGGTTGAGCGGGGCAATGACGAAAATCAACGATCCGGTAGCCGCCCCGCTGTCCAGGTGTTGCAGTGCTGCCATCAACTGGGATTCATCCGTATCACCCTGTTCAATCGGTTCGGTCAGGGCGCGCAGCAGGCGCCACAGCCCACGACGACCGGGGGTGGCGCGATAATAGCGCAGGCCGGTGGCCGGATTTCCGAACAGTACCCCCCCTACCCGGTCATGCTGCTTGCTGGCAGCCCAGCCAATCAGGGCTGCGGTGCGCGCGGCCTGGATGGACTTGAACGTGCCGCGGGTACCGAAACTCATGTGTGGCCCGGTATCGACACACAGGATCACATTACGCTGGCGTTCTTCACGAAAGACCTTCAGGTGCGGGACGTTGGTACGGGCTGTCACCAGCCAGTCCATATTGCGAATATCGTCACCTTCGCGGTATTCGCGCACTTCATCGAAGTCCAGACCGGTACCGCGAAACACGGAGGCATAAAGACCGGTGAAGGTGGAATTAACCAGGTGATGGGCAGCCACACCCAGCGTATGCGCCTGATGGCGCAGTTCAAGCAGATCATCAAGCTGCGGGTGGAGACTCATCGATTACTGCTGTTAACTGCAGGTTGTTTCCCGTTCATCACGGAACTGCAACAACCTCCAGCAGGCGCCCGATAAAGTCATCCGTGGTCACGCCCTCGGCCTCGCCCTCGAAGGTCAGCAGGATGCGATGACGCATGACATCCGGGGCCACCGCCTGGATATGCTGCGGGGCGACGAAATCATCGCCATCCAGCCAGGCCCGGGCCCGGGCACAACGCGCCAGCGCCAGGGTGGCGCGGGGTGAGGCACCGAAGCGGCACCAGCGTTTGAGTCCCTCGTCATAGGCCTCGGGCTTACGGCTGGCCTGCACCAGGTCGACAATGTAGTCATTCAGACGCGGGTCCAGATACAGGTTGGCTGCATCCTCACGGATCTTGAACAGGTTTTCCTGGGATAATTTCTCGGCAGGCGGTTGAAGCGCGGTTTTCTGCTGGTTATTGTCAAGCGCCAGGATGGCGAGCTCTTCCTCACGGTTTGGATACCCGACCCAGACATGCATCAGGAAGCGATCGAGCTGGGCCTCCGGCAGATTGTAGGTGCCTTCCTGCTCGATCGGGTTTTGCGTGGCCAGCACCATAAAAAGTTTCGGCAGTGTATAGGTCTTCAGTCCAACCGTGACCTGGTGCTCGCCCATGGCCTCGAGCAGCGCCGATTGCACCTTGGCCGGCGCGCGATTGACCTCGTCGGCCAGCAGCATATTGTGAAACAGGGGACCGGCACGAAATTCGAAGTCGCCCTTCTCGTGGCGGTAGATATCCGTACCAATCAGGTCTGATGGCAACAGGTCGGGCGTGAACTGGATGCGGTGGAAATCGCCCTCGATGGCCTCGGCCAGCGACTTGACCGCGGTGGTCTTGGCCAGGCCGGGCATGCCTTCCACCAGCAGGTGTCCCTCGCTCACCAGGCAGATCAGCATACTGTCGACCAGATCACGCTGCCCGACGACCCGGGTGGCAAGGTAGGAGCGGACACTGTCGAGCGATGAGGGATTCAGCTTGCGGTAGTTGTTATTACTGCCAGTATTGAACAAGGTGTATTCTCCTGAATGATTCGGGGATTACTGGCATCTGCATCCGGAATCTCCAGGCGCGTGATGCATCGCCCTGCGGTTGCAGATAACAGAAAGCCTGACCACAGCGGCTGGATCAGGCAGCGATCATCCGTGGTTATTATATACAGTATTAGTCTGAATGATGGCTGATTTCAATACTTTATACGTTGATCTATGTCAATTTGGGGGGCTGCGAGTCACCCGGCGATCATTCAAATCGGGCAGAGTTCGAAGCATTGACCCTCGGCTGGATAACTGCGACGGTTATATTATATAAACGGTATTCTTATTTAATACCGCAGCAAAAAAACCAGGCTCCGTGTATGCGGGTAAATGCCACCCTGCGCGACCGTTATGCAACAGAGACTTCGCTACATCCTGTCGGCCCTGCTGGGCCTGCTGGTGATCGCCGCCGCCGCCGGGTTCCTTCAGCCGGAGGACAGCGGCCTGCCGGACATTCCCGAGCTGGCACTGGGGGACTTCTCCCAACCGGTCCGGGAGCAGATCCTGGCAGCCCGTGCACAGCTGCTGGAGACCCCCCGCGATGCGCAACGCAACGTCCAGCTGGGCAAGATATTGCATGCCTACAAGCTGCAGACACCGGCCATCCGCTGCTATCAGCGGGCGCGGCGCCTGCAGCCCGGAGACTATGCAACGGCCTACCTGCTGGGCATCGCCCTGGCCCAGTCGGGCGATGATGCCGGGGCGACCACCCAGCTGCGTGCGGCCACCACGCTGAATCCGGAGTATGTGCCGGCACAGCTGCGGCTCGGTGAAATCCTCTTCAAGACCGGCGAACTGGCACAGGCACAGACGCTGTTCGAGAAGCTGCTGGCAAGGGAGCCGGACTCAGCCTGGGCGCATCACTGGCTGGCGCAGGTGGCGTCCGCCCTGGACGACCCGGATGGTGCAATCATGCACAATCGCCGGGCGGTCGAACTGTACGCGGACTTCGGACCGGCGCATTACGCACTGGCACTGGCCTATCGTAACCGGGGCGACACCAAACTGGCGCAGGCGCACATGGCGCGCTATCGACAGCACCCGAAGCAGACGCCAGCGCATGTCGACCCGCTCCTGGAGTCGCTGGATGCGCTTGATATCAGCGCCCGGGCTCAGGTGCGCCGCGCGAAGCGCCTTGAGACCATGGGACAACCACGCGAGGCATTGCTGGCACTGCAACAGGCGATTGCAGCTGAACCACAATCGGTCGAGGCCCATAGCCAGCTGATCCGGCTGTACCACCGTCTCAACGATGCCGACGGGGTTGAGCGGCACTATCGGGCGGTTATGGCAATCGAACCCAATGCCATCATGGCCAATCTTGAGTATGGCACCCTGCTTGCCGAACAGGGCCGCCTTGCCGACGCCGCCGCAACCTTCGAGAAGGTACTGTCCGCCAACCCGGACCATAGCGCCGCACACACCCTGCTCGGACAGGCTTTGGAAGAATTACAGCAACAGGCGGAGGCCGAGCGGCATTACCGCCTGGCACTCGACAGCGACCCGAACAATCACCTCGCCGGCCTGTTGCTGGGGCGCCTGCTGATGCTGACAGACCGGCGTACCGAGGCAGTACCCTACCTGGAACGGGTGGCGCAGGACGCCGACAGTGACCGGACGTATTACCTGCAACGTCTTGCCCGGATATACCATGAGGTTGGTGAGCACGGGCGGGCAATGGACCTGCTGGAGCAGGCACGCGCGCAGGCTGCCGCACAGGGACAGGAACGGCAGCTGACAGAGATCATGCACACGCTGTTGCGCTGGCAGGGGACACAATGACTAGAGCAATGATCATGCACCACAGCCGGTTAACGCTTGCGGTCAGCCTGCTGCTGGCCGGCTGCGAGGCCGACCGGCCCGCACAGCTGCACCCGTCGGACGCGCTGTTTGTCGAGGTGGCCGCCGCCACCGGACTGGTGTTCCAGCATTTCAACGGTGCCACTGGCGCCTACTATCAACCCGAGGTGTTCGGCCCCGGCGTGGCCGTGCTGGACTATGACCGTGACGGCGACCTTGATGTGTACCTGCCACAGGCAAGCATGCCCGATCCCGGCCAGTCGCCCGCAGAGGCCCTGTTCCCGCTCCCCGCCGGCCAGCCACCCGGCGATCGCCTGTTCCGTAACGAGCTGATCCCGGATGGCGAGCTGCGCTTTACCGATGTAACTGCAGCGGCCGGGCTGGTGCATGCGGGCTATGCCCAGGGCGTGGCAACCGGTGACTATGACAACGATGGCTACACCGATCTTTATGTCACTGCCTTCGGCTCCAACGTGCTCTATCGCAACCAGGGTGATGGCCGTTTCATTGATGTGACAGCCGCGGCAGGCGTCGATGACCCGCGCTGGAGTACCAGCGCCACCTTCCTTGACTACGATCGCGATGGCGACCTCGATCTGTTTGTCGCCAACTATGTGCGCTTTACCGTGGCGGGCAACAAGCAGTGCGCCGGGGGCGATGGCACGCTTGATTATTGCGGACCACAGTCCTACCCGCAGGTGCGCGACCGGCTGTTTCGCAACGAGGGCGACGGCCGTTTCACCGATGTCAGCGACGCAGCGGGACTGGGTGTGGCCTTTGGCCCCGGACTCGGCGTGACCTCTGCGGACTTCAACGGTGATGGCTGGCAGGATATCTACGTGGCCAACGACGGCGACGATAACGAGCTGTGGATTAACCAGGGCAACGGCCGCTTCGAAAACACCGCGCTGATGGCCGGTGTCGCCATTAATGCCTATGGCAAGGCAGAGGCCAGCATGGGCGTGACGGCCGGCGATTTCGACAGCGACGGTGATGAGGACCTGTTCATGACCCATCTCGACCGGGAGACCAATACGCTGTATGTCAATGACGGCACCGGCAATTTCCTCGATGCGACCGACGCACACAGGCTCGGGCGGATCAGCCTGGCGTATACCGGTTTCGGTGCGGAATGGTTCGACTATGACAACGACAGCGACCTCGATCTGTTTGTTGCCAACGGTGCCGTCAGGATCGAGGAAGCGTACCGCGGCCAGCCGTTTCCCTATCAGGAGCGTAATCAGCTGATTCGCAATGACGGCGACAAGGGCTTCAGCGACATGACGGAACAGGCGGGGCCGGCACTCGCCCTGGTCGAGGTCAGTCGCGGCGCCGCCTTTGGCGATCTCGACAACGACGGTGATGTCGATATCGTGGTGGCCAACAACAACGGACCGACCCGGCTGCTGCGCAACATGGCCAATGCGGACAACCACTGGTTGATGGTACGGCTGGAGGGCACGCGGTCCAACCGTGACGGCCTGGGTGCACGGGTAGCCGTGCTGCGTGCAGGCAAGCCGCCGCTATGGCGCCGGGTTCATACCGACGGCAGCTACCTCAGCGCCAGCGATGCACGGGTACATTTCGGACTGGGTACCGGTACCGACGTGCAGGCCGTTGGCGTGGTGTGGCCACAGGGTAAGCGCGAGATCTGGCGCGACATTACCATCGACACCCGGATGACACTGCAGGAGGGCAGCGGCGCAGCGTGGGACGGGAAGCCCTGATGCCTGCTTGCTATGACTCCCGTTCGTTGAGTTACCTGTTTACCAGGGCACCGCCAACATGATCCCGCACCATGTCTAGTGTCTTGCCGGGGCGGTGGCTGATGGTCGCTACCCTGATCCTGCTGGTGTCAGCCTGCAGCACACCCCCGGCAAAACCAGGCAAGGGCAGCGAGGGGGCTGCCGGCCTGTCACCGCTTGCCGAACCTGCCACCGGGGTCGCTGCGGAACTGATTGCAGAATCGGCCTATCTGGACGGAACACAGTTCTTTATCCGCTATCGCTCCGGTACCGCGGTGGGCTATACCACAGGGACTGCCCTGCCCCCCCGCAGCCCTACTGCACTACTGGCAGCGCAGCAGCCCGCCGCCATGCCGACCGAGGTTGTAC
>JBATGJ010000260.1:0-10031 GCA_049665685.1 Gammaproteobacteria bacterium | reverse complement strand
AACTTATGCTGCTTAACAATCTGTGAATATTGAGATTAAGCAGCATAAGTTTTTACTCTGACCCCAAATATCCACCCAATATCTCACCCCAAATATCTAGTTTTTACTCTGACCCCAAATATTTTGTCAGTTTGTTTCTGTCTGTTTGGCTACGTAGTCGGCCTGCACCTGCAGGAGGGTGACGACGCACTCGGACAGGTCATCATATTCCTCCACGCCGGTGCCGTACATTTCATGTACCCGATAATAGAACTGGCAGCGGTAACGCGGTTCACCCGTCTTGCACACGATGAAGTGGCAGCCTTCGTGCTCCCAGTAGGCGGCGGGGCACACGGTCAACTCCGTACCATAGGGATTCAGTCGCAACTCGATATCCGCCAGTGTGGGCTCGACCGGTTCGCCATAGCGCTCTTCCAGCGTGGTCCGGATGATCCACAGCTCACTCTCGGTAAAATCTTCAATACTGCTCATTTTCCAATCCAGAACGGCTACGGAGTTGTGGTCCGGCAGGCTACGGGGCGGCCAGATTCTAGCTCAAAACCTGATTTATTTCATGAACTTCGTTGACTTCCACTACGTGCAGGGGGTAGCTTAAGCGCTGTCCTGCCCTGCGGCCAGGCAAAATAATAGTTATCAGCATCGATAAAATCTTCTTGAAAACAGGAAGTTAATAAAATCAAACGACTACAGGGAAACACCATACCATGAGGATTGTACTGCTCGGGGCGCCCGGTTCCGGCAAGGGAACCCAGGCGAAACTCCTGGCAGAGAAATTCGCGCTGCCGCAAATCTCCACCGGCGACCTGCTGCGTGAGGCAGTCGCCTCGGGAAGTCCGCTGGGTCGCCAGGCGAAGGTCGCCATGGATGCTGGTCAGCTGGTCAGTGACGACATTGTGCTGGGCATCATCCAGGAGCGCGTGGCCAGGCCGGACGCAAACAAGGGATTCATCCTCGACGGTTTCCCACGCAACCTGCAACAGGCCGAGGCACTGGACCAGTTGCTGGCCCGGCTTGGACGGCCGCTGAATCTCGCCCTGCTGGTCGCGGTGGACGTGGATGCACTGATACAGCGGCTGGTCGGACGCCGCACCTGTTTGTCATGCGGTCAGATGTATAACGTGTTCTACGCACCGCCGCATATCGACGGGCGCTGCGATGCCTGCGGTGGCAAGTTGCGCCACCGGGCGGATGACAATGAGGAGACCATCGGCAACCGCCTGCGGGTGTATGAAACCCACACCCTGCCGGTGGTCAGTTTCTACGAAGATCAGGAAAAACTCCGCACCGTGCAGGGTGTCGGTGAAATCAGCGATATCTTCAAGGCGGTCTCCAGGATTGTCGAGGAGGTCAGGGCCCAGGCTAAAACCGGCACGCGCCGGACCGATGCCATCCGGGCGGCGATTGCCAAGCACCGTGCCAGCAAGGATAACGCGGAGAAGAAGCGGGCTGCCGGCGGTACCGCCAAGTCCGGCAAAAAGGCGGTTAAAAAGGCCGCTGCAAAAACTACCAGGAAGACGCCCGCCAGGCCTGCAAAGAAGACGGTGAAAAAGGCCGCCGCAACGACCCGGAAGGTGACTGGCAAGCCGGCAAAGAAGACAGTGAAAAAGGCCCCCGCAACGACCCGGAAGGTGGCCGGCAAGCCGGCAAAGAAGACGGTGAAAAAGGCCCCCGCAACGACCCGGAAGGCGGCCGGCAAGCCTGCAAAGAAGACAGTGAAAAAGGCGGCCAGCAAAAAGACCAGCCGGACGGTGAAAAAGGCCGCGACGACAGCACGAAAGACGGCAAAGAAAAAGGCGCCGGTGAAAAAGAAGGCGGCCGTCCGCAAGACGGCCACGAAAAAGTCGACGGCACGAAAGAAAACCGCCGCGCGCGCGACCCCAAAAAAGGCCTCGAAGAAGACTGCGCCAGGCAAGGCCGTAAAGAAGAAAACCATTCGCAAGAAATCCCGGGCGTAACACCGGCAGCAGATGACGCGGCTGTTTCGCTACTGGCTTGATCTGTGCCTGTTGCGTGCCGCGCCCCAGGACGGGCCGGCCTCCACCTTTACGCTCGGCTTCGCACTGACCTGTTATGCCATGGTCTCGGTGCTGGTGATGACCAGCGGTTACGGCATGCTGACCGGTGCACGCATCGCGCTGCTGGAGCTGGCACTGCTGGCGGCATTTGTCACCGTGTTGCTGTATCTGCTGGACAAGGCTGCGCGCATCAGTCAAACACTGGCGGCCATGGCCGGTGCAGGTTCACTGCTCGGGCTGGTTGCCTTTCCGCTGGTCCTGTTGCAGGGGCCAGTGACTGATGACGGTGCCCTGCCGTTATTATTGTCCCTGGTGTGGGTTACGCTGCTGATCTGGAATCTGGCCGTCAGTGCCCATATCATGCGGCATGCGCTGTCGACTTCATTTGCCATTGGTCTTGCCGTGTCGGTGTTGTACCTGCTGGTCAGCACACAGATCGCCATGACAGTTTTTCCGCAGCAGGCCGGCCAGTAGGCTTATCGAAAGCAATCACAAGATGATTTCATTCTCCTTTATGCCAGCCTCTTTGGGTGCTCAGGGAGAAGGCCAGAGCCTGCCCCCGCGCAGGCGGGGGATGAGGGGATACATTTGGAAATCGTAAATAGCTGTTCTGAATCCCTCTCCCCAACCCTCTCCCTGAGGGAGAGGGTGTGAGGTAAAGTTTACGTTATGCACATCCATATCCTCGGTATCTGCGGCACCTTTATGGGCGGCGTCGCCCTGCTTGCCCGTGAGCGGGGTGTCGAGGTGTCCGGTTCCGATGCCAATGTCTATCCGCCCATGAGCACGCAGCTGCGCGAGCAGGGCATCGCGCTGCATGAGGGCTACGGGCCGGATGCAATCCCGGTGGCAGCGGATTGCGTCGTGATCGGCAATGCACTGTCGCGCGGCAACCCGGCCGTCGAACAGGTGCTCGATGCCGGCCTGCCCTACACCTCGGGACCACAGTGGCTGGCCGAACAGGTGTTGCAGGATCGCTGGGTGCTGGCCGTTGCAGGCACGCATGGCAAGACCTCGACCGCGAGCATGCTCGCCTGGATCCTGGAACATGCCGGCCTCGCGCCCGGTTTCCTGATCGGCGGTATCCCGGAAAATTTCGGTCTGTCCGCACGCCTCGGCAAGGCACCGTTTTTTGTCGTGGAGGCCGATGAATATGACACCGCCTTCTTCGACAAGCGCTCCAAGTTCGTGCACTACCGGCCGCGCACCCTGATCCTGAATAACCTGGAGTTCGACCACGCGGACATCTTCCCCGACCTGGGCGCGATCCAGACCCAGTTTCATCACCTGGTGCGGACCGTGCCCGGCAGTGGTCTGATTATCCGCAAGGCGGATGACACGGCGCTGGACGAGGTTCTGTCACGCGGCTGCTGGACGCCGGTGGAGCAGGTCTCTGCTGAGGACCGTGACGTGAGCTGGACGGCCGAGAGCCGGTCAGCGGACGACAGCCTATTTGATGTCCTGCTTGACGACCAGGTCGCCGGCACCGTGGAGTGGGGACAACTGGGCAGGCACAACCTGCAAAATGCGCTGGCCGCGATCGCGGCCGCGCGTCATGCCGGGGTGCCGGTCAAGCAGGCGATTGCCGCGCTGTGCGAATATCAGGGCGTCAAGCGGCGCATGGAGGTGCGCGGAACGGTCAACGGGATCACCGTCTACGATGATTTCGCCCACCACCCGACGGCGATTGCCACGACCCTGCAGGGGCTGCGTCAGCGGGTCGGCGATGCACGTATCCTGGTCCTGCTGGAGCCGCGCTCCAACACCATGAAAATGGGTGTGCACCGCGATACCCTGGCCGCCTCACTCGCCGGTGCCGACCGCGTGTGGTTGTATGAGCCGGATGATCTCGGCTGGTCGCTGGCAGACAGTGTGCCCGGCGGGGATGAGTGCGTGTCAGTGAGCCGGTCAGTGGATGAGATCGTGACCCAGGTGGTTGCGATGGCCATCCCCGGCGATCAGGTGCTGGTCATGAGCAACGGTGGTTTTGGCGGCATCCACGAGAGACTGCTGACTGCGTTGCAGCAATAAGGGCGTAAGCCGGGTATGAAAAAGAACGGTGGCCGTAGCCGCCGTTGTTGTCAGTGGGCTCGTGCCTGGTCCAGTCTGCGGCGCAGTCCACGCAGGGTAACCATGCCAAGCAGGCCTATGCCCAGCAGGGCTACTACCCCGGGTTCGGGTACAGAACCATTGCCACCACCGCCACCAAAATGTGTGACGTGGCTTATGGTAAAACCACCGCTGGGAAGGTTGATGCTTTTCTTGCCAGAGCTCAAAAGACTTGTATCAAATACACCCCAGTCGACGCCGGCAAGGTTTTGGAACAGCGCCATACGGGTCGCGTTCTTGATAAGGAAATAGGAAGGCTGCGCGGTAAGTGACAAGGCAAACACATTTGTTACATCGGTCTTGTAATAGCTGACATTCGACGTCTTCACGGTATAGGAGAGGCCGGACGTTCCCAGAATCGAATTGACCCATGCAGTTTCGTTTGTCGGGTTGCCTGCCTTGGCAGCCTCGGCAATGAACGAGTCAATGGCGCCAGCACTCGTCCCGCTGGCAAGTCCTGAGGTAATCATTACAGCCCAGCTTGGCGTGGTGATCATACCTGTCAGTATGAGTCCAGCTTGTAATATCTGTTTTATCATTTTCCATACACCTCGAGGTTTGAGATTTCCCTTTAATATTTATACAGTTGGGAAGCAGTATCCATGCCAGCATGGCCATGCAACTGTCAATTGATTGTGAATTCTATTATTACATTAATATCAGACAGTTGGGGGTGGCTTGACTGGGTGCGTCAGAAGAACACCTGGTTGCAGTTGACTGCCTTTGGGGGGATTTGTATCCATTGATTACACCAGCGGTGGCCACAAGATAGTTGCCCCGGCTTGGTTGCAGGTAAAATATCTATAAATTTCATTATTTTGTATTGTTCTGGCATCCCGGAATGGTATTGTAAATAATATTGACACCCAGACAGGCCTGGGGACGAACGGACTCATTCATGGATCTCGGCTATTTCAGCTATCTCAGCGCTGCACTGGGCTTTGGTTTTCTGGCCGTCCTGCTGCTGTTCAGCTGGCGCAGCAGCCTGCAGGGCCGGTTGCTGACCGCCGTCGTGATCACGACCGCGGTGTGGGCCGCCGTGGCGGCGGGCGTGGCGGGCGATGAGAATGAGCCGGCCGGTCTCTACCTGACATTCGAGATCCTGCGCTATGTCGCCTGGTACCTGTTCCTGCTGAAACTGTTCGAGCCGGCCGCACGGCAACTGGCCGGTTTCCGGTTCCTGCGGCGCTGGGGCCTGCTGCTGTGTATCGGATTTGCAGCACTGTTGCTGGTGACCGAGTTATGGGCGATGCACCTCGCTACACCGCAACAGTTGCAGCGCCTGATGTCACTGCGCTTCATCGGCCATGTCCTGTTGGCCATGACCGGCCTCGCCATCATCGAACAGTTGTTCCGCAACATTGCGCCGGACTACCGGCGCAACCTGAAATTCCTGTTTATCGGTGCCGGCGGCATCTTTGCCTATGACTTTTACCTGTATGCGAATGCCCTGCTGTTTCTGGGTGTTGACCGCGAGTTATGGGAGGCCCGCGGTTTCATCAACCTGTTCTGTGTGCCCTTACTGACTATCGCGGCGGCCCGGAACCGGGAGTGGTCGCCGAATATCTTCGTGTCACGCGATATCGTACTGCATACCACGACCATCGTTGGCGGCGGCCTCTATCTTCTGTTGATGGCGGTGGTCGGATTCTATTTGCAGGAATACGGTGGCAGCTGGGGCCGCATCGCACAGGTCGCGTTTTTCACGCTGGCACTCATCTTTCTGGCTGTCGTGCTGTTTTCCGGGCAGCTGCGCAGGCAGTTGCGGGTCTTTCTCGGCAAGCACTTTTACCGCAACAAGTATGACTACCGGCACGAATGGCTGAACCTGACCGCCGCGCTGAACGACAAGGTGCGGGACAGGGACAGCTTCGCTGCCGTGATCGGCATGCTGGCAGAGATCGTCGATGCCCGGGCGGGCCAGTTGTGGCTCGATGACGGACAGGGCCATTACCGTAATGTGGCTACCTGGCAGACTGAAGCGGTCGACCGGGCGATCCCGGCCACTGACAGCCTGGTGAGGTTTCTCGCTGCGACCTCCTTTGTCATCAACCTCCATGAAGTGCAAACGCAGCCGGATGAATACGATCAGCTGGAGGTACCCTTCTGGCTCGGTACCGTCGACAGGGCCTGGCTGGTGGTGCCCCTGCCGGGGTTTGACTCCATGCCGGGTTTTGTCGTGCTGGCCCGTCCACGGGCGGTGCGTGAAGTCAATTGGGAAGATCGTGACCTGCTGAAAACGGCGGCGCGACAGATTGCCAGTCACCTGGCGGTGCTGATGACATCCGATGCGCTGGCCCAGACCCGGCAATTCGAGGTATTTAACCGCCTGTCATCCTATATGGTGCATGACCTGAAGAATATTGCTGCAGGGCTGGAGATGGTTGCGCGCAATGCACAAAAGCACCGCGACAACCCGGAATTCCTGGCCGATGCCTTCGATTCGGTCGATGCCGCAGCCGATGACATCAAGCGGCTGCTGGATCAGCTTCGCAACAAGCGTATCGATACAGAAAACAAGGTCAAGGTCGATCTGGCCAAACTCCTCACGGAGGCTGCGAACAAGCTGTCGCACAGGAAACCGGTGCCGGAGCTGGAGCTGCCGGCGGATGAGTGTTGCATTATCATTCAGCGGCAGCGGATGGAAAATGTACTGGTGCACCTGATTGAAAATGCACAGCAGGCGACGGGCGAGGGTGGTTACGTCCGCGTCAGCCTGCATACGAACGAGCAGCGCTGTATCATTGATATCCGGGACAATGGCCACGGGATGGATGAAGATTTCATCAGTAACCGTCTGTTCAGGCCATTTGACACCACCAAGGGCAATGCCGGTATGGGTATCGGCATGTACGAGAGCCGGGAATTTATCCGTACACTGGGTGGCGATATCCGGGTGCGCAGCACACCGGGCAGCGGCACGTATATCGCACTGGAAGTTCCCGCTACGCCTGCCTGACACCCGAGGCCGACCAACACGAGACCAGCGAGTTAAACCTGCGATGATCAATGAACAGTGAACTGAAACCCCTGCTTGTCGTGGAGGACAATCCGGGTCTGCAGAAACAGCTCAAATGGGCCTTCAGCGGATTCGATGTGCACCTGGCCGCCGATCGCGAGACGGCGATTAAACAGTTGCAGAAATATCAGCCGCATGTGGTTACCCTCGACCTGGGCCTGCCGCCGGACACCGCCAATGCCTCCGAGGGGCTTGCGGCACTCGATGAGATACTCGAGCTTGCGCCGCACACCAAGGTGATCGTGGTGACCGGCAATGATGACCGGGAAGTCGCAATCAGGGCCGTATCCATGGGGGCCTATGATTTCTACCAGAAGCCGGTTGATCCGGATGTCCTGGCGTTGATCGTCGAGCGCGCCAGCAGCCTGTACGACCTCGAGGCCGAGAACCGCCGCCTGCAGGCGGCGCAGGCTGACGGCGTACTGGATGGCATCGTCTATGCCAGCAATGCCATGCTGGAGGCCTGCCGGATGGTCGAACGGGTCGGACCGACGGATGTCACCACCCTGCTGCTGGGTGAGAGCGGGACCGGCAAGGAGCTGTTCGCGCGTGCCCTGCACGATCTCAGTTCACGCAAGGATGGCCCGTTCGTGGCCGTGAATTGCGCGGCCATCCCGGAGACCCTGCTGGAAAGCGAATTATTCGGTTACGAGAAGGGGGCGTTCACCGGCGCAGCCAGGCAGAACCAGGGCAAAATCGAGCGTGCCAACGGCGGTACCTTCTTCCTCGACGAAATCGGCGACATGCCCATGTCACTGCAGGCCAAGATGCTGCGCTTCCTGCAGGAACACCAGGTCGAACGGCTTGGCGGGCACAGTGTGATACCGGTGGACGTGCGGGTGGTCTGTGCAACCCATCATGATCTGGGCGAATCCATCAGTGACGGGACGTTTCGTGAAGACCTGTACTACCGCGTCAGCGAGATCACTATCCGTATCCCGCCCCTGCGGGAGCGTGAGGGTGACAAGCTGCTGCTTGCCCGTACCTTCCTGGAGAAATTCGCCGCCGCGCATGGTCGCAATTTCCGCGGCTTCACCGACGCGGCCCGCAAACAGATCGAGGCCTATGACTGGCCGGGTAATGTGCGTGAGCTCGAAAACAAGGTCAAGCGTGCCGTCGTGCTGGCCGAGGGCAAAACCATCGGTGTCGAGGATCTGGGCCTGCTGGTACCGGTCGAGCAACCCGGGCTGGATCTCCGCGAGGCCCGCGAGGATGCAGAGCGTAAAGTGATCCAGCGCGCGCTGGAAATCAATAGCTACAACATGTCACGTACCGCCGAGACCCTGGGTGTCAGCCGGCCTTCGCTGTATAACCTGATGAAGAAACTCGGGGTTGATGGGGCGGGCAAGCAATAAGCCACGTCGGTTGATCTATGGATAAGACGCCTACCGCACCCGGCTGGAATGTTGTCATGCCCGCGCTCGGCTTGCTGCTTTTGTTATTGCTTGTGCTTTATCGCGACACCACGCTGTACCTGGGCGGTCTCTGGTCGCAGTGGCGAGATGGCGGTTACAGCCATGGTTTCATCGTCCTGCTGTTAAGTGTTTATATTATATACAGTGCAAGGGACACACTGGCGCGCATGGTGCCATGCCCCTGTCTTTATGCACTGCCGGTTATTGCCATGAGTGCGCTGGCGTGGTTCGTGGCGCGTATCGCAGACATTCAGCTGGTACAAACGGTGGTCCTGTTGCCACTGATTATGTCGGTGCTATGGGCGGTGACGGGTACCCGGATTGCACTGCAGCTGCTCCTGCCGATACTGTTTCTTGCGCTGGCATTTCCCGTCTGGTCATCACTGTCGCCACTGTTACAATATGTCTCGGCAGAAGGCGCGTTCTGGCTGACACGGTTATTTGGCATACCCGCGTTTCTGCAGGATTTCATTATCCACCTCCCGTCGGGCCAGCTGTCGATTGAGAGTGCGTGCAGTGGCCTGCACTACCTGCTGGCAGGCATGACGCTGGGCGTGTTCTATGCGTGGCTGAACTACCGGCACCTGTGGCATCGTATTCTGGTCGTGGCTGTGGCGGCTGGTGCGTCAATATTTGCCAATGTATTGCGTGTGTTTCTCGTCACGTGGCTGGCTTACAGGACAGACATGCAGCATCCCTATATCAATGACCATCTAGTTCTGGGCTGGTACCTGTTTGGCGGCCTGGTATTTCTGCTGCTGGTGATTGACCTGTTGTTGGGCAGGCATGTGATCGGTGAGGAAAACCGGCCTGTAGCAATCGAAGGCGTTGACTGTAAACATGATGGGGGCAGACGGTATGCAATTTACTTCATGGCCGCGTTACTGGTTGCGTCCGGTCCATTGGCAGCACGCTGGGTAACCGGCCAGGTACCGCCTGTGGATGAGCAGTTGTTGCAACTGCCGGGCGACAGGTCCGGCTGGCTTGGCCAGGCTGATGCGAGTGACAGTTGGCAACCGGTATACAGGGGGGCGATCCCTCTACGGGGGATTTATCGCAAGGACGGTGGCAGCGTTCATCTTTTTGTCGGTTACTATCCCCACCAGACACAGGGTGCCGAGTTGATAAACGAGCTCAACAGGATAGCCAATAAAGAATCATGGCAGGTAAGCAGAACGGCAATCATTGGCCCTGAGCAGGGTTCGCCCGACATGATCGAGGCAGAGCTTGAGTCCCTGTATGCGAATCAACGCCTGGTATGGTACCGATACCGGGTCGCCGGGCGATACACAACGAGTGCCTATGTGGCCAAGCTACTCCAGGTAGCCGGCCTGCTGTCCGGCAAGGCCGATGCCTCGATCATTGCCGTGGCGACTGATATGCATAATGATATCCGTGCCGCACGCGAGCGCCTGGCAGATTTTGTGGTTTCAATGGATGAGCCCCTTGCACGAATCGCAGATGGATACAATT
>JBATGJ010000259.1:0-2378 GCA_049665685.1 Gammaproteobacteria bacterium | reverse complement strand
GCCATGCCCTTGTGGTAGCTGCCAACGGTGGTAGCGTCTTTCTTGCCGCCACTTGCGCCGGCGGAGCTGCCGGTGGTTGTCGCAGACCCTTTGGCAGCGGCCGTGATTGCGACTGCTGAAACATCAGCGCCAAACTCGAAGTTGCCATTGGTGAATTCATTAAAGGCACGCTGGTCTTCGAAGAAGATAATCTGGCTAAAGGCCTCACCGCCCAGCTGAAAACCGACGGTTAACTGCGTCATTGACGTGTCGCCAACGTATTTACCTGCAGCATACACGCGTCCCTTACCGTGTGCACCACCGATACCAATGCCGCCCTTGCCAATGGTCGGAAAGACGGCGTAGCCATAGCTGTTGTCAAAGAACGTACCGCTTTCACCGGCATTCTTGAACAGGCTGGTGGTGTCTGAATATTCATCGGCCATGGCACTGCCGAAGGGCAGGACAAGCAGCAGGCAAATGATGTATGTGTGAAAGTGTCGGTATGCTTTCATGGGCCTTCCTCCGTGGTTATCAAACTCTCTTTGTTACGGATGATCATGTTACACGCATGTCATATGGTTGCACATAGCATTGCTGAGGGATAAGCATGTCTGCTTGCACGGTTTTCCCAGCCATTCAGGCCACAATGGGGAACTTCCACTACGGGGTGTCGAAAGTTGCCCGCCAGAGCCCGGCCCGGGAATGACTGCTTACAGTAAATTAATGACCTTTAAGGAAATATTCTGTACGTCCGGGTTGGGTCGGAAGAAGATCATCAGCCAAGATATCCAGGCTCCAGTCCTTCTATGTCAGTACTTGAAGACCAGATTTCGCAATCCCCCTGTGTCGCTAATTCTCGCGATTGAGGGAAGCAGGGCAATGGCAGGCAATGACCACGGAAAGCACAGTACGTTGTGAACCAAAACACCCTGTAACTGAACGACGCTTAACGGTGTTAATCTATTATTGTCGGGGCGATACTAATGTTGTTTATTGGCCGATACACGTCGTCTGACCAAAATGCGCGGAATTTATCGGGTTAAACGTGCGGACTCGACCGGATAGATTATCCAACGGAAGTGATCAGCTACAAATTCCGCGCTTCTTCCTATATTAGGTAAGACACCCCCATTCATGCAGTTAGATTTCATTCAGCGCTTATTCAGATATGAGAACTTAAAATACTGGCATTCGAGGAAACCTCGAGGGCTGGACGATGCACGGGTTGTGTACGCTCTTACTGGCAGCGTTGCTTGGACTGAGCTGTTGGATACCCAATTGTGCCGAAGGAAAGGTGATCGGACAGCTGGAGTATGTCATCCGTCATCAGCAGCTTGGCGATGTGGGTACGCATTTGATCACGATATCGGCCAGTGACGATGGTTATGTCATCGCGGTTGATAACGAGATAGCTGCCAAGTTTCTGTTCTGGACGCATCGCGCGGTATTCCATCACACAGAAGTGTGGCGCGATGGTCGACTGACAGAGTTTCGCCGTTCCAGCACTCAGCCAGGGGGCGAAGAGACGGTAACGGTATTGGCACGCGCTATTGGTGACAAACTCGTGGTTAATGGACCGGCAGGCAAGGTCGCCGCTCCTGGCGATGTTCTATCCAGCCACCCATGGAATCCGGGGATCTTGACGCAGCGTCGTTTGATGTCTACTGAGGATGGCACGTTAAAGAAAGTTCATGTCACGCCAGCCGGGGAGGAGGCGCTTACGGCTGGAGGAGTACGAGTGCTTGCACGGAAGTATGTGATGACTGGCGATCTGATGCGGGAACTGTGGTACGACGAACATGGGCTATGTCTCCAGGTGCGTTTAAGTGAAGCTGGGACAACAGTGACCGTTACCCTGAATCCTGCCTCAGACCCCGACTCGCTTGGAAACCTGCGATCCGTCCTTAAATCGTTGGGTGCTCTGACGGATCAAACCGATTCTCGATGAGTGGTAACGGGTATTTCGGGTGTATTGGGCTCGTTCAGCCGCCGTTCAGGTACTGCTGATTATGCTGTATGCAAGCCTGGGCAGGCACCTTGCGTGCCGCTTATAGATTCTAACAAAAGGATAAAAAACAGAGGCTTACAACATGATGCGCCTGTTAACCGTGATTCCGGTGGTGCTGCTGACGGCCTGCAGTACGGCCCCCAGCCGGCCCCCTGCAGAACCGGTTTATATGGATACGGCGGAAGTGACCCGGGTGGAGCCGCTGTACCAGCAGGTCGAGGTGACGCGGCCGATGAAGCAGTGCTGGACGGAGCGGGTGGCGCACACCCGCGCGTCGACACCTAATGTCGGCGCGATCCTGGCCGGGGGCATGATCGGTGGGGTGATCGGCAGCAAGCTGGGCCGCGGGCGGGGCAATGTGCCGCTGGCGGTGGCCGGGGCCCTGACG
>JBATGJ010000258.1:0-2543 GCA_049665685.1 Gammaproteobacteria bacterium | reverse complement strand
GGACGGCGCTCCCACAGTGTTCTTGGTTAACCGCCTGGAATGTCTCCATTTCCCTAGCGCAGATTTGCTCCGCACTTATGACAGTTCTTCGGGATACCCAGTCGCACCTGCCAGCCGAGATTAGCCCGGCAATTTGGACAGCGCTTTGTAAACTGGAGCAGGCATAACACAATGGCTGCGCCGAAGAGAGTGCCGATCAGGCTATCCTGGAGCCGCTTGGAAATCTCGAAAAACTCAATTACTCCAATTGCGACCAATGCGAATAGCCAAAAAGCGACAAACAATCCGATCGTCGCATTGTGGTGTTGGCGCAATTTCTTCAGGTCATCAGCCGACATGATCATTATTTTACGACAGTAAAAGGGGCCGGATACATTTTCCGGTAAACCACCTGGTCGCGATGAGTTTACTCACGCCACTTTATACCGCCCGATATAATCCAGCACCGCACGCGCCAGTAACCCGGACCGACTGTCCCCATTCTTTTCCTGTAGACTCCAGAACTCGCCGTAATCTGACGATAAAGACCATATATCAACAGATTCTGACTGAACGGTCAGTCGGCACCATCGAGGGAGTGATCAATATGCGCAGCCTGTTAACGGGATTTATCGGCCTGACCCTGGCCCTGGTTCTCAGCGGATGTGCCACCAGCGGCGCCCATACCCAGACGGATAAACGCCAGGCCATTCAAAGCATGAAGCAGGATGTCCTTGCGGATCTGTACCGTTTGCAACCGGGCGCCAGGCAACAGGTGACCAGCGCACCGGGTTATGCCGTCTTCAGCAATGCCAACGTCAACCTCATCTTCGCGAGCTTCAGCGGAGGCAATGGCGTCGTCAAGGACAACCGGACCGGCAAGGAAACCTACATGAAGATGGGCGAAGCCGGTATCGGGCTCGGACTGGGTGTGAAGGACTTTCGTGCCGTATTCGTGTTTCACGACCGCGCCAGGCTGGATCAGTTCATCGACAGCGGCTGGGAATTCGGCGCGCATGCCGATGCCGCGGCCAAGGCCAATGAAAAGGGCGCCGCCATCGGTGGCGAAGTCCTGCTCGACGGTGTCACCGTCTACCAGATGACCGAGAGCGGCCTGGCGCTGCAGGCCACGATCAAGGGCACCAAGTACTGGAAGGATACCGAACTGAACTGAAAAAAATGGCTCTTCGGGAAAATTAGTGGGTAAGAATATAGCGAATTTGAAGCAATAGAGATAGTTTTCTGGGGATTGAAGGGTAGAGCATCCTGCCCCCCTTCTGAGAAGATGGAAGTGCGAACTAACCGTCTGACAGAGAAAAAGGAACAGGATGCAGATCAAGACTATCCTTAATCGGATCCAGAAATTCAAATCATTTGTGTACGGAGCAGTACGATTGGTGGAAGGTGCACCGGTACCGACACTGGAAGTAGAGATACAGCCTCGGTCAAATAGCCGCCCAGTATGCAGTGGTTGCGGCCATAAAAGACCAGGGTACGATCGGTCGCCGGAGCGGCTGTTCGAGTTTATCCCCATGTGGGGACACAAGGTGTTCTTTCGTTATGCACCGCGCCGGGTTGATTGTCGCGGCTGTGGTGTTCGGGTAGAGCGGATGCCCTGGGTGTCGGGCAAACACAGGCTGACAGAGGCGTATGCCTGGTTTTTATCCGGTTGGGCGAAGCGCCTGAGCTGGAAAGAGGTGGCAGAGGCGTTCCGTACAACCTGGGACCATGTGTTCTGCTCGGTGGAGCGTGCTGTGACCTGGGGACGGGAGCATCAGGATCTGTCGGATATTAAGGCCATTGGCGTTGACGAGATCGCCTGGCAACGAGGTCATCGGTACTTAACGCTGGTATACCAGATTGATAGCCACTGTAAGCGGTTGCTGTGGGTCGGTGAGAAGCGCACGGTCAAGACGTTGCTGCGGTTCTTCCGCTGGTTCGGTAAAGAAAGAAGTCAGGCGCTGGGGTTTATTTGTAGTGATATGTGGAAGCCGTATTTGAAGGTAATTGCCAAGAAGGCGGGTCAGGCGATACATATTCTGGATCGATTTCACATCATGGCACACCTGAGCAAAGCGATTGACGAGGTGCGTGCTGGTGAAGTGAAAGAACTGAAGCAGAAAGGTTATGAGGCGGTGTTGACGAAAACGCGCTGGCTGTTACTCAAGCGACCGGAGAACCTGACGGAGATACAGGATACGAAATTGTCAGAGCTTCTACAGTACAATCTAAGATCAATCAGAAGCTATCTTCTGAAAGAAGAGTTCCAGCTGTTCTGGTCGTACGCTTCGCCTTACTGGGCGGGAGAGTTTCTGGATAAATGGTGCACCAAGACAATGCGATCAAAGATTGAGCCGATGAAGAAGGTAGCCAGAATGTTGAGGCGGCATCGGCCGCTGCTGCTCAACTGGTTCCGGGCCAAGAAACAGTTTTCCAGTGGCATTGTGGAGGGTTTTAACACCAAGGCAAAACTGACCACCAGAAAAGCCTATGGTTTTCGGACCTATCGTGCTGCTGAAGTCGCTTTATATCATGCGTTGGGGGCTTTGCCTGTACCGAAAACT
>JBATGJ010000257.1:0-9785 GCA_049665685.1 Gammaproteobacteria bacterium | reverse complement strand
GCCTCTGAAAATTCGCAATATTTCCTGTTAGATAGGGGGCGGTCGCCGCAATTTCAAGGGCCGGTCAGGCCGCTTCCAGACCGAAATATAAATTGCCACGGAATCCACGCAAGGACATGGAATAAATTATTGCCATGCCAGCAGGATTGTAGGGTGCGTTTCACGCACCGTGAATGGTGCACGCAATAATGTAGTGCATAGCGCACCCTCAATCCTCAATGACAGGAATGATGTTTTCCGTGTATTCCGTGGCCAATCATTATTTCCGTGTAATTCCGTGCGCTTCCGTGGCTAACTGCATGTGATTCCCAGTAAAAGCGGTCATCAGTGCAGCGTCGAATGCGCGGCATAGATCAGCAGCACGCCGGCGGCGATCAGCACCACCTGCTGGAGCGTGGCGCGCCCCTCGACACGCTGGTGCAGGGTGGGGATGAGATCAGCCACGGCGATATAAATGAAACTGGAGGCGGCCACCGCCAGCACGTAAGGCAGGTAGTGCTGAACATCCTGCAGGGCATACCAGGCGAGCACACCGCCAATGACCGTGGTCAGGCTGGAAAGGATATTGAAGAAAAAAGCCTTGCGGCGTGTGTAACCACTGTGCAACAGGACGGCAAAATCACCCACCTCCTGCGGGATCTCGTGGGCCGCAACCGCAAGGCTGGTGACGATGCCAAGGTGCAAGTCGGTGAGAAACGCGCCCGCAATCAGAATACCGTCGAGAAAGTTGTGCAGGCCGTCACCTATCAGGATCAGGGTGCCGGTCGAGTGAGTGTGGTTGACTGGTTCACTGCCGTGCACCTCGCAGTGATCCTCGTGGCAGTGGCGCCAGATCACCAGCTTCTCCAGCAGGAAAAAACCCAACAGACCGAGTAACACGGCCAACGGTATGACATGCACATCACTGTCGGGGGCCAGATCCAGCGCGTGCGGCAACAGGCCGAGAAACGCCGCCCCCAGCAGCGTACCGGTGGCAAAACTGACCAGGTGCGGCAATAGCCTGCCGCGCCATAGTTCACTCAATACCAGAAACGATGCCGCGGCCAGTACGCTGAGCACACCGCCCAGCAGGCAAAACAGCACGATCCAGGTGATCAAAGGCAAAGTTAATTCTCTCCCGGTTATTCAAACGAGTGGAATATTGCAGGAGCGGATTACATCCGCGATTTCTCCGTTGTCATCCCCGCCCCCGTCTTCGCTGGAATAACTGGAATTATTTCGCGCACACGGTGCGCTCCCAGAGCAACATAATCAGCGTCACGCATCATACGCATTGCCCTGCTCGCCAGCCAGCCAGATCAACGAGGCCATTCGCCCCGTGACACCATCCCGGCGGTAGGAGAAAAAACGCGCCTCATCGGTATAGGTACAGTCCTGCCCGCCATAGACATCCCTGACACCCACACCGGCCAGCCGCTGGCGGGCGAGGTGGTAGAGATCCGCCCGCAGAATGCCGTCCGGTCCCGGCCTGAATGCCGCCGTGGCCGCCGGGTCATGCGCGACAAACGCATCGCGCACCTCTTCCCCGACGGCAAAGGCCTGCGGCCCGATGGCCGGGCCCAGCCAGGCAAGCAGGTCCGCAGGGTTAACGCGCAGTGCGCTGATGGCCGCCTCGACGACACCGGCGGCCAGGCCACGCCAGCCGGCATGGGCCGCCGCGACACAGTGGCCATGCCGGTCGCTGAGCAGGACCGGCAGACAGTCTGCCGTCAACACGGCACACACCACATTCGCAGAACGGCTCCAGCTGCCATCCGCCTCGGCCATGGACCCCGCTGTCGTCGCATCGACGATGCCTGTGCCATGCACCTGTTGCAGCCAGACGGGTGCCGTCGGCAGATCAAGCAGTGCCTGCAAACGCTCGCGATTGGCCTGCACTGCAGCGGGGTCGTCCCCGACATGGGCGGCGGGATTCATGCTGCGCCAGAGTCCGCGACTGACCCCACCGGTGCGGGTGGTGGTCACCGCGCGTACGGTCAGTGGCGCGGGCCAGTCAGGCACGATCCAGTCGTTAGCTGTCATGTGCCGGCCGCATCCGCTTGCAGCGTGGCGATCAGCCCGGCCATATCGGCCGGCACGTCGACCTCCCAGCTGACGGTTTCACCACCGGAGGGATGCCGCAACTCCAGCCGGGTCGCATGCAGGGCCTGTCGCTTGAATGTGGTCAACGCCGTCTTCAGCCCCTCGCTGGCGCCGGCCGGCAGTCGCAGCCGACCGCCATAGACCGGGTCACCCACGATCGGCGTCCGGTTGGAGGCCATGTGCACGCGGATCTGGTGGGTACGGCCGGTCTCGAGCGAGACCCTGATCAGCGTGTGCGCCCGGTAGCGTGCCTGTACAAGAAAATGCGTAATCGCCTGCTTGCCGCCGGCGACCACCGCCATGCGCTTGCGATCAACGGGATGACGCCCGATTGGCGCATCGATGGTGCCGCCCGCGGTCAGCACACTGTTGACCACGGCCAGGTATTCGCGCCTGACGGTGCGGGCCTGCAGGGCGTCGACCAGCCGTTTGTGCGCAGTGAGGTTGCGTGCCACCACCATCAGCCCGGTGGTGCCCTTGTCCAGCCGGTGGACGATACCGGCACGCGGGAGCGTGGCCAGCCCGGCATCATGATGTAACAGCGCGTTCAGCAGCGTCCCGGAGGGATTACCCGCCGCCGGGTGCACCACCAGGCCGGCCGGCTTGTTGATGACCAGCAGGTCTGCATCCTCGTGGATGATCTCCAGCCGGATCGGCTCGGCTGTGTCGACGATCTGATCGGCAATCTCGGCGTCGATACAGACACGCTCGCCGCCCTGGACCGTCTCCCTGACACGGGCGATACGCGCGTCCACCGTCACCTGCCCGGCACGGATCCATTGCTGCAGGCGGCTGCGCGAGTACTCCTGCACCAGTTCGGCCAGCGCCTGGTCGAGGCGGCGGCCGCGCAGGCTAGCAGGGATTTCCAGTTCCAGCTGTACGTTAACGGGCATGACAGGGGCGAGATTGGGGTATACTTTGCGGGCTAAATATTGCCACCATATTAGACCCATGCGCCTGCCGAGTATATTCATAATAACCCTGCTCCTGATTCTGTCGGGGTGTTCCTGGCTGCCGGAGCAGGCCGATAAGACCAAGGACTGGTCTGCAAACAGGCTGTATACCGAGGCCAAGCAGCAGCTCAATGACAAGAACTACGAGAAGGCAATCGAGTATTTCGAGAAACTCGAGGCGCGCTACCCGTTCGGGCGCTACGCACAGCAGGCACAGCTGGAAATCGCTTATGCCTATTACAAGTACGACGAGCCGGACCTGGCAATCGCCGCGGCCGAACGCTTTATCAAGATCTACCCGCGACACCCCAATATCGACTACGCGTGGTACCTGAAGGGCCTGACGAACTATAACCGCGGCCAGACCATCATCTCGCGCTACCTGCCCCAGGATCCGACCGAGCGGGATACCTTCAACATGCAGACGGCCTACGATGATTTCGAACAGCTCATGCAACGCTACCCGGACAGCATTTATGCACAGGACTCGGCGCAGCGGATGATCCACCTGCGCAACAACATGGCCGAATTCGAGTTACACGTCGCCGATTATTACATGCGCAGACAGGCTTATGTCGCCGCTGCCAATCGTGGCAAGTACGTGATCGAGCATTTCCAGCGGACCCCATCCGTTCCCGACGCACTGGTCATCATGGTGCACGCCTATCGAAAACTCGGCGCAGATGACCTGGCCGAGGACGCCCTGCGCGTGCTCAGGCAGAACTATCCCGACAATCCGGAAACGATACGTCTCGCTGCAGACGCGGATTACACCGGTGACGATGAGGAATCGTCGTTCTGGAAGTTCTGGTAACCGCTGGTAATTGGATAGCGGCGATCGCGCCCGAATGCACGCTGCGTTATGCGCACGCCCGGGGGCGCCTGACGACGCTTGTATTCATTGCGGTCAACCAGTGTGGCAACCCGCCTGACCACCGCCACCTCAAAACCGGCCGCCACGATATCCTCTACGGCCTGGTCCTGTTCGATATAGCGTTCCAGTATCGGGTCGAGAATCTCGTAGGGCGGCAGGCTGTCGGCATCGACCTGATCCGGCGCCAGCTCTGCCGATGGCGGCCGCTCGATGACACGCTGCGGAATGACCCGGCCGAGACTGTTTCGATACTCCGCAAGCCGGTACACCAGCAACTTCGGCACGTCCTTGATCGGCGCGTACCCCCCCGCCATATCGCCGTACAGGGTGGCATAGCCGACCGACATCTCGCTCTTGTTGCCCGTGGTCAGCAGGATCCTGCCCTGCTTGTTGGACAATGCCATAAGGATAATACCGCGGCAGCGTGCCTGGATATTTTCCTCGGTGGTGTCGGGTTCGGTACCGCGAAAGGTCTCCTCCAGCACCTCGAGGAAACTGCTGAACGGGACCTCGATCGGGATCTCGTGAAAATCGACTCCCAGCAATCTGGCTTCGGCACGCGCATCCACGTTACTCATGTCCGCGGTATAGCGCGACGGCATCATCACGACCGACACACGCTCCGCGCCAATGGCATCCACGGCAATGGCCAGTGTCAGGGCGGAATCGATACCGCCCGAGAGGCCAAGCACCGCTCCCTTGAAAGCGTTTTTATTGATGTAGTCGCGCACACCCAGAACCAGCGCGTCATACACGGCCGCCTCCTCCGGTAACACCGGCGCACACACGGCCGGTACGGGCAGCATACGCTCGCCCTTGCGGAAATCGACCGGGTACAGGCCCTCGACGCAGGCCGGTGCACGCTGGGTTACCGTGCCGTCCGGGCTGACCACGAACGAGCCGCCGTCAAACACCAGTTCATCCTGTCCACCCACCAGGTTGACGTACACAATCGGCAGCTTGCTGTTCTGCGCACGCTGTACCAGCATCTGCTCGCGCTCGTCACGCTTGCCGGCATGAAAGGGTGAGGCATTGATATTGATGAGAATGGCCGCGCCGGCCTCCCCTGCCTGGCAGGCCGGGCCATGCAACCAGATGTCCTCGCAGATGGTGAATCCCAGCGGGACATCGCGGACCGGTACGATGCAGGGTGCATCGCCCGCCGTAAAGTAGCGCTTTTCGTCGAACACACCATAGTTGGGCAGGTGCTGCTTGCGGTACAGACCGGCGATCCCGCCATCGCTGATAACGCCGGCTACATTGTACAGTAGCGTGTCTTGCTGCAGCGGATAACCGACCACTGCAGTGATACCTGTAATACCGTCGCACAGACGCACCACGGCCGCCTCGACCTGCTCGATAAAATGCGGCCGCAACAACAGATCTTCAGGCGGATAGCCGGTCAGGGCCAGTTCCGGGAACACAATGACATCGGCAGCCAGTTCATCACGCGCCTCTTTACAGGCCGCGAGAATCTTCCCTGCATTGGCATCGATGGCACCCACCAGAAAATCCTGCTGGGCCATGACGATGCGCAGGGCGCTGTCGGTATTTGCGGGCATGGCTCAATGATGCCGCGATAGCCCGGATATTAAAACAACAATCTCACGCCAAGGCGCCAGGATATAAAAATAAAAAACCTGTCACCACAGAGAACACAGAGGACACAGAGAACATAAATACTCAAGACGAAAAACCATGTCCACCTTCATTCATGGCGAAGCGTAGTGGAGACCCGGAATCCAGCCCATCTGCTTACCAACGGCTTGTAGAAATCATTAGCCTGTAGACATCCGGGCAGCATATTAATAAAACTAGCACTCTTTGCAGCTGAATTCCCGCCTGCGCGGAAATGACAGGAATGATTCTAGCACTGAGAATTTGTATTCTCTGTGTCCTCTGTGTCCTCTGTGTCCTCTGTGTTCTCTGTGGTGTTCTTCTTTTCATGCCCTGGCAGTTTTGCTTGAGATATTTTGTACTAGCCAGTCATCGCCGCCTTCATGCCCTTGCCGATATCGGCCGGAGAGCGCACCACTGTGACACCAGCCGCTTCCAGTGCAGCAATCTTGGCCGCGGCGGTACCCTGACTGCCACTGATAATGGCACCGGCATGGCCCATGCGCTTGCCGGGCGGTGCCGTGACACCGGCGATATAGGACACCACCGGCTTGCTGACATGCTGCCGGATATAGTCGGCAGCCTGCTCCTCGTCGCTGCCGCCGATCTCGCCGATCATGACAATGCCTTCCGTCTGCTCATCGGCCTCGAACAGTTGCAGACAGTCAATGAAACCCATGCCGCGGATCGGATCGCCGCCGATACCGATGCAGGTGCTCTGCCCGTAGCCCTCGCGACTGGTCTGGAATACCGCCTCGTAGGTCAGCGTACCGGAACGCGAGACGATGCCGATGCTGCCGGGGGTATGGATCACCCCGGGCATGATGCCGACCTTGCAGGCACCGGGCGTGATGATCCCAGGACAGTTCGGCCCGATCAGCACGCTATCCGTGTCGCGCAATACGGCCTTCACCCGCAGCATGTCGAGCACCGGGATACCCTCGGTAATGCATACCACCAGTCCAATGCCGGCAGCCGCGGCCTCCAGGATGGCATCGGCGGCGAACGGCGGCGGCACGTAAATCATGGTGGCATTGGCGCCGGTCGCGGCAACGGCATCACGCACCGTATTGAATACCGGCAGGCCAAGGTGGACCTGCCCGCCCTTGCCGGGTGTCACCCCGCCAACCAGCTGCGTGCCGTAATCGAGCGCCTGCTGCGAGTGGAAGGTTCCCTGTGAACCGGTAAAGCCCTGGCAGATGAGCCGCGTTTCGCTGTTGACCAGAACACTCATGGCGTCGCTGCCCCGGCGGCCGCGACCACCTTTTCGGCCGCCTCGGTGAGATCACTTGCCGTTTCAACCGACAGCCCCGATCGGGCGATCAGCTCCAGGCCGGCCGCAGCGTTGGTGCCTTCCAGGCGGACCACCACCGCTACCTTCACCGAGACCTCATCGATGGCCTGCAGGATACCCTCGGCGATCAGGTCACAGCGCACGATGCCGCCGAAGATATTGACCAGGATGGCCTCGACCTGGGGGTCCGAGAGGATGATCTTGAAGGCTTCCGCGACCCGCTCAGACGTGGCCCCGCCGCCCACATCGAGAAAATTGGCCGGCGTGCCGCCATGCAGCTGGATCAGGTCCATGGTGGCCATGGCCAGCCCGGCACCGTTGACCATGCAGGCAATATTGCCATGCAGGCGGATGTAATTCAGCCCGTGCTGCTGTGCCAGATGTTCGCGCTCATCTTCCTGACTGGCATCCCGCAACTCCGCAAGACCGGTATGCCTGAACAGCGCATTGTCATCGAGGTCGACCTTGGCATCGAGCGCCAGCAAGTCGCCCGCTGTTGTCACAACCAGTGGATTGATTTCCAGCAGGCTGGCATCGCAGTCGAGCAGCAGCCGGTAGGCACCGGCCAGCAGCTTGGCCAGTGCGCCGACCTGCCCGCCCTCGAGGTCAAGGGCAAAGGCCAGGTTACGACACTGGTAGGCCTGCAGACCGACGGCCGGGTTGACGCTCTCGGTGATGATGGCCGCCGGGTCGCTGGCGGCGACTTCCTCGATATTCATGCCACCGGATTTCGATACCATCAGCATGACGCGCTCAGTGGTGCGATCGACCAGCATACCGAGGTAGATTTCGCGTGCGATCGGGACGGTCTGCTCAACCAGCACACTGTTGACCGGCAGCCCTTCCGCACCCGTCTGTTTCGTGACCAGCCGGCTGCCGAGCATCCCGTCAACCGCCGCGGTAAGCGCATCCGGGTCCTGTACTACCCGTACGCCGCCGCCCTTGCCACGACCGCCGGCATGGACCTGGGCCTTGACAACCCAGGCATCCCCGCCGATGGCCATGGCGGCGCCGGCGGCAGCCGTCGTTTCCCGCACCAGCTGACCGGCGGGCACCGGGATGCCGAATTCAGTAAATAACTGCTTGGCCTGGTACTCGTGCAAATGCATGGCGTGAGTGTGTCAAATATGGTGTCCCGGAGGCAAGCTATTCATTCAGCGCGTTTCCTGCCGACATTATTAAACGTATTATCGACATTCCGTTTCCCGGGAGTCATCCCATGCGCATGCTACTCATTTTTATTGCCCTGGCGATCATTGTCATGGTCATAAAGCGCCTGTGGCTGCAGCCACGGCCGCGGGCAGCAAAACGCACACAGCTGTCGGGACAAATGGTGCAATGTAAATACTGCGGCATGTACATACCGGAACCGGAGGCCATTCGTGGCGAGGACCAGTGGTATTGCTCGAAGCAACACCGGGACGCAGTCCGTCAGGATGATGAAGAGGCCAATAAGTAATGCAGTCAGCCAGTGATGACAGTTTGCACACTCGTGCGGCCATTGATGCACGCACCTGGAAACCCTTACGTCTGCTGACCTTCTACCGTGTCATCCTCGCCGCCCTGCTGGCCATCCTGTTTTTTGGACTGCGCAACGAAACTGCATTCGGTCTGTCGCATCCCGGCATCTACGGCATCACCAGTCTGGCCTACCTGTTATTCAGCATCATTGCCGGCTTTACTGCACGTCTGCGCACACCCCGATTTGAAGTCCAGGCCATCACCCAGGTACTGGCTGATATCGGTGCCATCACGGTCCTGATGTTTGCCAGCGGCGGCCCGGCCAGCGGCCTCGGCATCCTGCTGATTATCGCGGTCGCCACCGGCAGCATCCTGTTCACCATTCATATGGCGTTTATGTTTGCCGCCGTTGCCACTATCGCCATCATGGGAGAACACTTCTACAGCGACTGGCTGTCCGCAGGAACACAGGGCGGCGGGTTTACGCAGGTCGGCCTGCTGGGCCTGACGTTTTTCGCCACCGCCGCGGTCACTTCACTGCTGGTGCGACGTATTCATGAAAGTGAGGCACTGGCCCAGCGCCGCGCCATCGACGTTGCCAACCTCGCCCGGCTGAATGCCCAGATCGTCCAGCGCCTGCAGGCCGGCATCATCGTGACGGATGACGACGACAGAATCCGCCTGATCAACGACGCTGCACGGAAACTGCTGCGCGCCCCGGACAGCGAAGAAGGACAGTCGCTTGGTTCGCTGTCCGCTCCGCTCCATGAAAAACTGCAACAGTGGAAAAACCAGCCCGGCAAGGAGCCCACCCTGCTGTTCCTCGGCACCGAAGCTGACAGCGTACTGCCCCACTTCTCGAAACTGGGCACCGGGGCCGGGATGGGTGCCTTGATTTTTCTCGAGGATACCGCGGCGATTATTCGCCAGACGCAACAGATCAAGCTCGCCTCTCTGGGCCGGTTGACAGCCAGTATCGCGCATGAAATCAGGAATCCGCTGGGCGCCATCAGTCACGCCGCACAACTGCTTAACGAGGAAAACTCGCTGCGCGAAGAGGATCGCCGGCTGATGTCCATCATCGATGACAATACCCGCAAGGTAAATGCCATCGTGCAGAACATCCTGCAACTGTCACGTCCGGCGCAATCGGTCCCGCAGACGATCCTGCTCGATGAATGGCTGGAAAAATTCGTCGAGGAGTTCGCGCACAGTGGCCACTGCGATCCCGGGAAAATCAGCTATAGTGTGCACCCGGTGGACGTGGACATACGCATGGATCCCAGCCTGCTGCACCAGGTGATCTGGAATCTTTGCCAGAATGCGACACAACATGCCGGCACAGGCGAAGATGTTAAACTCAGGCTGGTCGCCGGACAGCTGGGTACGGATGAAACACCGTACCTCGATATCATCGACAATGGACCCGGCATTGCATCCGAGATGACAGACAAGATCTTTGAGCCGTTTTTTACTACCCGCACCAGTGGTACTGGCCTTGGTC
>JBATGJ010000256.1:0-2718 GCA_049665685.1 Gammaproteobacteria bacterium | reverse complement strand
GCCCTACATTTACCCTGACCCGCAATTCCCCTACGTCAGCAACTTCCTGCACATGATGTTTTCACAGCCCTACCAGCGCTATGAAAGCAATATCGAGGTGCGCCGGGCGTTGAATCTGATACTGATCCTGCACGCCGATCACGAACAGAATTGCAGCACCTCGACGGTGCGTATGGTCGGATCCAGCAAGGCCAATCTGTTTGCCTCCTGTGCCGCGGGCGTATCGGCCCTGTGGGGTCCGCTGCACGGCGGTGCCAATGTAAAGGTCATCGAGATGCTCGAGGCCATACACAACGGCAACCAGACGGCCGAGGAATTCATCGAGCTGTCCAAGGACAAGTCGGGCGGCGTTCGCCTGATGGGCTTCGGCCACCGCATCTACAAGAATTTCGATCCACGCGCCACCATGCTGCGCAAGGTGTGTGACGAGCTGCTCGCCAAGCTCGGCATCGACGATCCATTACTGCAGATCGCCAAGCAGCTCGAGGAAATCGCGCTCAATGATCCGTACTTCGTTGAACGCAAGCTCTACCCCAACGTCGATTTCTACAGTGGCATTATCCTGCGCGCCATCGGCATCCCGACCGACATGTTCACGGTGCTGTTCGCCATCGGCCGACTGCCCGGCTGGATTGCACACTGGCATGAGCAGAACAGCGATCCGGCCATGCGCATCTCACGCCCGCGTCAGATTTATACGGGCAATCCGAAAACATCCTATACCAAGGTCGAAGACCGGGAGTAATCCCCGACAATCAGGCAGCGATTTCATGACAGATACCCTCATGGTCCTCCCCGCCACCGACCACACGGCGATCCGGCTGGTCCGCGTGCCGCCCGATTTCGAGGTACACGAGGCCTACCGCCATGTGACAGGGCTGATTGCCAGCGTTGAGGAAAACGACCCCGACTACACCTGGGAGGATATCGAGAGTGTCCTCGACGAACACGGCTTTGAGCCGGTCGAGTTCATGCTGGGGCCGGCACTGGATTGACTGGCCACCTTACACGGTTTGCCGATACAGTATAAAGGTCAGGTCATCGGGCTTGTGTGGTCCTTCTCCCGACACATCCTGCATACGCCGGCGACAGGCATCGAGCAGGCGCCCCCCCACGTCGGTTAAAGACCCACAGCGAACCAGCTCGACCACTTCACTCACATACAGGTTGTCAAACAGTCCGTCACTGCCGAGGATGACGGTATCACGCGCGGCCAGCTGCAACAGCGGGCCGACCTCGACATGCATCCCCTGCATACCGATTACGTTGGAAACCAGGTGCCGCTCCTCGTGAAACATCGCTTCCGCCTCGTCCAGCATCCCGGAGGCTTCGGCATAACCAACCGGAGAATGCGCCAGCGACCGGTATTTGATCTTGCCGCGCTGGCCGCATACCACCACCATTGAATCACCGACTAGAGAGGTGCGCACCGTGTTTCCGTCAATGGCCGCCACCGCAACCGTCGTTGCACCACCCTGCCCGCTTGCCTGGATTGCCTCACTGGCCTGCTCCAGTGCGGACAACACGGCCTCACGCTGGACATCGCCGGCCTGCCCGGCGCTTCGATCGGCAAGTTCCTGCAGGACCATGCGCGAGGCCATGTCACCGGCCGGCAGCCCCCCCAGCCCATCGGCCACACCCAGTACGCAACAGCCACCGGCACCCGGAATCACGACCGCCGCATCCTCATTGGCGGTCTCGCGGCCGGGCCGGCGTTCGGTATGCACACAGGCCAGTCCGCCGGCGATCGGGATCAGCTCGGGTGCCGGCATGTCGATACCTGCAAACAGTGCGGTGCTCATACGCGCGATGTCCACTGCATGTTTTCAAGGTATTCACGTAATTGACCGGCGGTGCGAAACTTCTTCAATATCAGGCTGTGCTTGAGCCCGCAGCAGAGCGCCTTGATCTCTGGCGGCTGCCGGCTGTACCAGCGTCGCCCGCCGGTGGCATCGTAGAGTATCCTGACCAGGTCGATGACATCGTCGCGGATGTTTTCCGGTTTTGGCGCACCCCAGTGGAAGAAGTCCACCAGTTTCAGCTCGAAACCCAGTCCATAGCGCTGCACGATGATATTCTCGGTATGCAGGTCGCCGTGATATTCCTTCATGGCGTGTATGCATTCAATGCCGGATGCCAGTGCATGCAACAGGTGCAGTGCCGGATAGGGACGCAGGCGCTTGCCTGGCTGACGCGCAAGAAAGTCGGACAGCAGCTCGCCCTCGACAAAATCGGATACCAGCAGCGTAATCGGTACCCGCCGGTAAATGATGGTTTCGCTGGTGTGGTACTGGATGGTGATGGGGCAGTGCCGCAAGCGGTGCAGTTTGCGTGCATAGGAGCTCGCTACCTTGTCACGCGGATTACGCAGTGGATAAAACAGTTTAACGGCACGTTCGATCGACGTGTTGAGCTCGCGCACCAGGTAGACCTCACCTTCCCAGCCACGGCCAAGTGGCTGGATGATCTCGTACTTGCGCGCCAGCACACGGCCGGGTCTGAAATCGAACTGCTCGATCACCCCTACCTGTGCTTGTTGTTGCGGTGGCATGCTGCCAAGGATAGCGCCAGAGTACAGTGTATGGAAATAGTGTTATATCTGCCCGGCGCAGCGCAGACCGATTAGCACCAGGATACCTGATGTGCCAGGGTGATTATTCACGATACTTCAAGCGGTGTGGACTGGCGACAGCACGTATGCGCACAATGAGGGCTGAC
>JBATGJ010000255.1:0-3177 GCA_049665685.1 Gammaproteobacteria bacterium | reverse complement strand
GACCTGGGCTATTACGGAATGAGGATTACGCTGGGTTTTTATTTCGAAAGGGATATCCTCGAGTATGCCGCCGATGCCACGGGCCCGCATATACCTGCGGTAATTCAGATAGTTCGTTCCATTGCCGCGCGCTTCGGTGTGGTCATTTCAGACAAGGCCGCCGCACAGATGGTCCCGATTGCAGGGGCTGCCAGTGGCGCCATGCTCAATCTTATCTTCATGAATCATTACCAGAATGTGGCCAGGGGGCACTTCATGGTTCGCCGCCTCGAACGGAAATACGGCGATGAGGTAATCAGGGCGACGTACGAAAACCTCAAGGAAGAAGAGATCGAGGCGGAAAGAGTATTCAGTCCACTGGAGGGCTGGTAGGCAAGGCCCGCTTCAGTCGGACAGCGGCCAGCTGGATATTTTCGAGTACGCCTCAGTGGCCAGACGGCCAGGTCATGTGTGCAATGGCCAGCTGTCAGAATCAGGCATCGTCACTGGATGCCGTGTAACCGTCACCCGGACTGTCGGCATCAGGGTCAGCATCAGCGCTTGCCGCATCTCGCCAATCCTTAACCCGGTTAAGCAGGCTGAGCGCCTGCCAGATGGCTGGGAGCGCGGGTCCCAGCACCTGGCCGCGCCTGATCTGATGAACAGTCACCGCCATCAGCCCGATATAAGCCAGCGCGCGGAGATCCACCCGACCACCGCTGCTGTCGGCCAGCGTCTTGTCAATCATGGCAATACCCGAAGACAGGGGTGCAAGCACCGAGGCAGTTGGTTCCGGGCCGTCTATGAAATCAAACAGCTCCAGCTGCCGCAACTTGTCCAGAAGTTGGGTACAGGATTGCCCGGAGTGCAGCAGCAGGATAGTGCCGGTCACGGTGTTGATTCGTACCTCACCGACACCGGGGAGCAAATCGAGTTGACGGCGAACCGCCTCGAAGTACTCAAAGTCATTACGCTTTTCCCTGATGCGCAGACGCACGCGGCTGCGGGTCTGGTGGACAACATAAGCGCAGGGTGTCATCAATCAACCGTCAACTATCTGCGCTGCCGACCTTGCGCTCTGCAACATCATCGGCCATGCCGTGAACCTCGCGGGCATCAACCAGTTCTTCCTCGACTTCCGCCACCAGGTCATCGACTGTCTCGCCGATTCCCTCCAGTGTTTCGCGGCCTTTCTCGTACGCAAAAATACCTGCCTTCAGGGCCGAGCGCGCCATGGGCCGGATAACCGGCATCAGGGCCGCGACGACGACCGGCAACAGTACAGCCACTCCCAGCCCGATTGCCGCACCCTTTAACAGATCTTCATTTCGCGCCATTTTTAAAACTCCGGTTCAATTCCGCATTGATCCTCATGCAGAAGGATCAACGCGCCCTGCTCATGGTCAGTTATTTTGCTCAACTTTGCGGGCCAGGAAAGCTCTGCTTGATTCGTCATTGGGAGGAACAAAGTGACGAAGCCTCCGCATCCTGCTCACGCCCCTTACCTACATCCCTGCAGGCAAAGCAATCTCCAGGTAACTGATTCCATCGCATGAGATTGCCAAGCTTCGCTCGCAATGACGGGAATGTTTAAATAAATCAGGGCTTCCCTAGGTAAATTTCGTGTCTCCGGTATCTGCCAGCGCCACAGTCATATGTTCCCGGATTGATTTCTCGATCTTCGCCTTCATGGGCGACAACATCATCCCCAGCTGGATATTAATATCAATGAACTCTTCATTTACATCGATTGAACCGGACGCACCGGTGCGCTGAAAGCGCAGCGAATCACCCTTCCAGGCATAATCTGCATTCAGTTTCTTTTTGAGATCCCTGGCAATCTCTTCCACCCGTGCACGGGCCTCGTCACGGGGCAGGTTGTGTGAGCGTTTAATGTGTATATTTGACATTTTTCTCAGTCAGTCAGTCGGTTCCAAAGGGGCTCGGGCAGACCGATGGCATCCGTGTGCCAGCAACCCGCTATGACCGCCGTTTAGCATTCCCCTGTGGTCGCCATCGACATTGTCAGGCGTCCCGTAATGAAACTTGCCAAACGGCTTCGGTAAGTTATTATCATACTATTACAAAACTTTCAGGGGAATTGGATCATGGGCCGTATTCTCGTTACAGGTATTACCTTCGGTGTCTTCATGGCAGAGGCGCTGATCCACTACAACATGGGGATGTCCAAGGCAGAAGGTGGTTTCAAGCTGCGGATGCCGCCCGCCAAGGAACTTGCGAAGATTGCTGCAGTAACCGGCACCTTCTCGCTTGTCAGTGGCGTATTGATCGACTCGCTGCAGCGCCGCATGACCACGAAAATCTGATTCCGACGGTCCCGGTCCCGGCCCGGGCCCGATAAATCGGCTATTTCAGGGCCTCGGCCTTATCCGTCTTTTCCCAGGGAACATCCAGGTCGATGCGGCCAATGTGGCCATAGACAGCCAGCTGCTGGTAGAAACCGCCCGGCGCTGAACTGAGGTTTTTAAGCTGCAGGTCGCGCACCATGCCGCCGATCCTGAAGTCGATGACATCTTCCAGGCGACCGGCAAGCTCCTTATCATCGACCTTACCGGTGCCGAAGGTGCGGACACGCAAACTGACAGGGCCGGCACGTCCGACCGAATAACTCAACTGTACTTCACATTCAGTGGCGAGGCCGGCCGCAACGACGTTCTTGGCCGCGTAGCGGGCGACGTAGGCACCGACGCGATCGATGCGCATCGGATCCTTGCCACTCAGTGCGGCGCCACTCTGGCGGGCATAGCCGCCGTAGGAGTCGATACCGGTCTTGCGCCCCGTCAGACCGGAATGTACGGCAGGGCCACCGCCGGTCCTGGCGCCGGCGGGATTGATGAATATTTCAGTCGACTTGTCTGCCTTGACCTTGCCCGACTTCAACACCGGTTCGATCACCCCGACCATCAGGTCATCCCGCAGCTGCTGCAGATCAGCCGTGGCAGGGTCGTCCTGGGTGGCAACCAGCGTAATACTGTGGATGCGGCGCGGTTTGCCATCCCGGTATTCGATGCCAACCTGCACTTCGCCGTCCGGCAACAGATAGGGCAGTTTCCTGGCCAGTTCCGGTGAGTCAAGGTCGTCCGCCAGCTTATGCGCCAGCCAGATCGGTAATGGCATCAGGGCCGGGGTCTGGTTGCAGGCATACCCGAACACGCTGACCTGCTGCCGGCAGGGTAT
>JBATGJ010000254.1:0-2251 GCA_049665685.1 Gammaproteobacteria bacterium | reverse complement strand
GATACTGCCGACCGACACCCTGCTCAATTTGGAATGCGCGGATGTCGGCATTTTTACCGAGACCTGTGTAAAGCTCGATAATGCGAACCCGTATGCCAATGTCATTATTACAGAGTTTGATGTCAATAACCCGGGCGCGGAAAATAAATTCCAACTGTCGAATGATATTCCGGCAGGACCCACTGGTGCGAAAGCGAGATTTTATTTCTGGGCAACGGCACTGGCGAACAGGAGCTCAGGAGAAAATCAATGGTACACCGCACGGGCCTTGTACGAATTATATACAGCACAGGTAGCTGCCGGCTTTGGCGATCCGCTTGTGCAGACACAGGCAATAAGGGCCTACCGGTCAGTTCTGGATAACTATTTTGGATCCGTGACTTTTTTCCAATTTGCTACAACAGGGGGGATAGCAAATATTCCTCAACAACTCAATCAGTGGGTCGGTTATGACCTGATTGACGGGGCTCATTTTACGGATGCCAACTACCCGACAGGTTTTGAGCCACTTATTTCTACTAATCCTGATCTTGTGGTGACTGAAATCGGTGACTGGGGCTATACCTATATCCCGTGCTCTGCTGATTGCCCCTATGATGGCTTGATGTTTGTCAACCCGTAGTCTGTGTTAACGGCAACCTAATCACACGATCCTGCGAGACGCTAATAAGCTTGCAGGGTTGTAATACCAGCGGGTTTGTTAATCAACTCCGCTGATATGAGCAGACTGCACCAACGCCGTTGAATATGATGTTTCCGAAAGACTTCGTCTGGGGTGGTGCGGCCTCCAGTTACCAGGTTGAGGGTGCTGCTTACCGTGATGGCGGGGGCGCCTCGGTCTGGGACATGCTCGGCCGCCAGCCGGGCAGGATAGCCAACGGCGATACCGGTAAAATAGCCTGTGACCATTATCATCGCTACCGGGAAGATGTTGGCCTGCTGGCTGCAATGGGCCTGCAGGCCTATCGCTTCTCGGTCAGCTGGCCGCGGGTTCTTCCACAGGGTGTTGGCGCCGTCAACGCGAAGGGGCTCGATTTCTACAGTCGACTGGTTGATGCCTTGCTGGAACACGGCATCACGCCCTGGGTAACCCTGTTTCACTGGGATTACCCCTATGCGCTTTACTGCCGGGGAGGCTGGCTGAATCGCGACAGTGCCGACTGGTTTGCCGAGTACACGGCCCACGTGGTGGACAGACTCTCGGATCGCGTTGCCCACTGGATAACATTAAACGAGCCGCAGTGTTTTATCGGCATGGGTCACCTCGATGGAACCCATGCGCCCGGACTAGAGATGGGCCTGGCTGAAGTCCTGCTGGCTGCCCATCATACCCTGCTGGCGCATGGGCAGGCGGTGCAGGTGATTCGTGCCCGCGCCAAATTGAGCCCGCTGATCAGTGCTGCCCAGGCGACCCTGATATCGATCCCCGCTTCGGACCGGCCGGAGGATATTGCGGCGGCCCGCACCAGCATGTTCGCGATTCGCGAGAAAAAATTATTCAACAACAGCTGGTTTTCAGACCCGATGATCCTGGGGCACTATCCCGGGGATGGCATCGAACTGTTTGAATCGGCGCTGCCCGACATAACGGGGAACGACCTCGCTACCATCCACCAGCCGCTGGATTTTTACGGCACGAATATCTATTCCGGACATTATGTCCGCGCGACACCGGCCGGGGATTTCGAGCAGGAAACGGACAGGGATCTGCCGGAGACGGCCATGGGTTGGCCGGTCACACCCGAGGCACTCTACTGGGGTCCGCGCTTCCTGCATGAGCGTTACCAACTGCCGATCGTCATCACCGAAAACGGCATGGCGAGTGACGACCCTGTCGAACGCGGGCGTGTCCATGATCAACAGCGCATCGACTTTTTACAACAGTATCTGCAGCAATACAGCCGGGCCATTGCCGATGGCGTGCCGGCACTGGGGTATTTCCTCTGGTCGATCATGGACAATTTCGAATGGGCCGAAGGGTATGCCAAGCGCTTCGGGCTGATCCACGTTGATTATGCCAGCCAGCAGCGGACCCTGAAGGACTCTGCCAACTGGTACCGGCAGGTGATTGCTACCAACGGTGAGAATCTGGCCCGGGAATCCGGGCAGGGGTCCGGCTGACAGCCCGGGTGGTCGCGGCCAGCCATATAGCAGACGTCCACACTCCGCCCATTTGAACACCGCTGTTGTCACTCCCGCGAGTTGCATCCGCGACCGCGGCCTATCTGGTTGACTGCCTGTCTGGCAGAAG
>JBATGJ010000253.1:0-4823 GCA_049665685.1 Gammaproteobacteria bacterium | reverse complement strand
GATTGGGATAGCTCAGCAGCTCGTTGTGATTGAACTTGACCAGAAACGGAATCTTGTGGGCATATTTCCGGCCCACGGATCCCAGCACCCCCAGCGTGGATGCGACTGCATTGCAGCCGCCCTCAATGGCCAGCCTGACAATGTTTGCCGGATCGAAATACAGCGGATTGGGCGCAAACGAGGCGCCAGCCGAGTGCTCGACTCCCTGGTCAACCGGGAGGATCGACATATAACCGGTGCCGCCGAGACGGCCATGGTTATACAGGGCCTGCATATTACGCAACACGCGCAGACCACGGTCGCTGTCTGCCATCACCCGATCGACAAAATCCGGGCCCGGCGCGTGCAGCATGTCCCCGGGAATACCCTCGCAACTGTGTCCCAGCAGGAACTCGGACTCTTCTCCCAGCAATTCTTGAATATCGATCATTGCAACCCCCTCTGGCCGATCAAGGCATTTTTAAATGTAGCAGAAATATTTTCAGTATAGACAGGTCTGTTTGCACCGGTGTGACAGGGCCCGGCAGATAGTGCCGGTAACTAGACGATCTCCCGCCAGCCGAGACCCTCGTCCTGGCCGGCGATACCGATCCAGTGCGGTTCGCAGTCCAGCACCCCGGCCAGTGCATCGCGTGCCAGATCAGGGGCATTATTCTTCTCGCTGAGGTGCGCCGCGACCAGGTGCTGCAGGTGCGAGGTGTCCAGCTGCCGCAGCAACTGCGCAGCCTGTGCATTGCTCAGATGACCCAGTGGTCCGCCAACCCGCCGCTTGAGGGCCGGAGAGTATGGGCCGTCAGCCAGCATGTCGACATCATGGTTGCATTCCAGCAGCAGCGCGTGCGCGTCATCCAGGCAGGCACGGATATGCGGCGTGATTCGGCCAGTATCGGTCAGCACGCCCAGGCGGTGCTGTCCGTTATCGAACGTCACCTGGCAGGGTTCACTGGCGTCATGCGGCACGGTAAACGGCCGCACCTGCAAATCGCCAATCTCGAGGACAGTCCGTCCGTCGAAGTAGCGGATATCAGGCAGGTCATCGTCACGCAGCTTGCGGCAGGTCCCATGTGTCATCCAGACCTGGAGATCATACTTGCGCGCCAGCGCCGGCACACCGCGTACATGATCACCGTGCTCATGGGTAACCACCACCGCGCTGAGATCCGCGGGATTGCGCCCGAGCCGTTGCATGCGGCGTTCCGCTTCACGGCAGGAGAAGCCGCAGTCAAGCATAATCAGGGTACGCCCCTGCTCGACCAGCGTGGCATTACCCCGACTACCGCTGCCCAGCAGTGCGAAGCGCATGCCGGTCAGCGGGCGATCCGGCATATGCCGGTGCTGGCGTGGAAGTTAATTATCAGCAAGTCGGGCTTCACAGGAGTGCCGCTACACCCGTGTTACTGCAACTGCTCTTCCAGTAACGTCAGGATGCGCTTGGCGGTAGACGTCGTATCCCGCTGATCCTCGCTGTTATTGACAATCACGCGCGTAACCGGCCCTTCTGCGATCAGCCTGATGCGATACTCCGTGGCCTCCTTGTCATCGTCTGATGACCAGAAGGCCAGCTTGTTGAGGATGCCCGATTGATTCTGCTCACCGAGTGGATCATTGTAACGAACGAAGTACACACCGTTGGACCGGTCACGGTCTTCCACCGTAAAGCCGACCCGATCGAGCGCAACGCCCGTCCTGCGCCAGGCGCGCGAGAAGTCTTCCCGGATCAGCAGCTGGCTGCCGGAGCTGTCGCTGACAAGTTCGGCACGGACCTGCTTCTCGACACGCTTTGCGAGCATGGTCTGCGCCTTTTGTTCCTCGATACCGAGGAACACCATCATGCGTTTGAGCATCTCCGCCTCCAGCTCGGGGTCGGTGGGACGTGATTGCCAAACGGTGGTATTGCTGTCCGCACTGCCCGTGACGACTTCCTCGACACCCCGTTGAGTGAGGAACACCTCCGTTGAGGTGTCATCGACCTTCTCCAGCCTCACCCGATACTTGTCACGCGTGGCCGATGAATAGACCGCATCGATTGACTTGCCGATCAGATTGCGGATCGGTCCCTGCGGGATGTCTGCGCGATTTTCCGCCCAGTCCGTCTCGAGGATACCGAGGCGCGGGTCTTCCTTGCTTATCAGGAATCCCTGCTGCAACCAGAATTCCTTCACCCGTGGCCAGACCTGCTCGGGCGTGCCCTGCACCAGCAACCATTGCTGGTCGCCGTCACGCCGGACCTGCACGGTCACCTGCTCGGGTATCACGGCGGTCTTGTCCCGCGCCGGTTGTGTCGCACCGAAGTCGGAGAAAGTCGCGCCAGCCGCATCCAGCGTATCAGGCGCATCATCGATGGTGTCGGAGGACAGGTCCGGCGGGACCTCGAGATTCTCGATGATCTTGCTCTTTTTGTAATCGATCTTGTCCCGACCCGGCGCCATCTTGTCCATCACCCCGCAGGCCGAGACCAGCAGGGCCCCGGCAAGCACCAGAAGGAGGGAATATTTCTTGTGTCCTGACTGCATAGTAGTTTCCTGTTGTCGAGGTCAGGCGGAGGCCAGCACTCCAGCCTGCACCAGCGCCTGCCTGAGTATATCGTGATAAATCTCGGCTAGCGGTATCAGCGGCAGTCGTATACCACCCGGGATCAGTCCCATTTCATGCAATGCCCACTTGACCGGTATCGGGTTTGCTTCCAAAAACAGGGTCCTGTGCAGGCTATCGAGCTGGCGGTTAATTCGATCCGCCGTTTCACGATCACCTGCCAGGGCCGCTGCGCACATCTCATGCATTGCCTCCGGTGCGACGTTGGCCGTGACGGAGATATTGCCCTGGCCGCCCATCAGCATCAGTTCCATGGCCGTTGCATCATCACCGCTGTATACGGCGAGACGGTCGCCGCAGCGATCGATCAGCTCACGCGCACGGCCAAGATCGCCGGTCGCCTCCTTGATGCCAACGATATTTTCGACCTCGGCGAGACGCTCGACCGTGTCCGGCAACATGTCACAGGCCGTGCGACCCGGCACATTGTAAAGAATCTGCGGGATCGGCACAGCCTCAGCAACCGCCCGGTGATGACGATACAGCCCTTCCTGCGGCGGCTTGTTGTAATACGGCGTCACCAGCAGGCAGGCGTCGGCCCCGGCCTCCAGCGCACAGCGGGTGAGGTCGATGGCCTCGCGCGTCGAGTTCGCCCCGGTCCCTGCGATCACGGGGATACGGCCGGCCGCCATCTCGACAGTGCGACGCATGACGTGGCAATGTTCGTCCTCGTCCAGGGTAGCCGATTCACCGGTCGTGCCCACTGACACCAGGGCATCGGTTTTATTCTCGATATGGAAATCAATCAGGCGCTGCAGGCTGTCTTCGTCGATAGCGCCACCCGGCTGCATCGGGGTCACCAGCGCTACTATACTGCCTTGAAACATGGTGCCTGCTCCGGGCCCAATCGAAACGGACATGGTACTGGCGCTACCCCGGACTGACAAGGCAAACCAGGGTCTGTGCAGCTGTTCCAGCACGGCACTGGCACGAAAATGGTAAACTGCATTTTTGGCCGGATACAGCGGCCCCGATCGACCGAGGAATCGATGAACGAGGCAACAGGCAAAAAAAAAGGTGATCAGCTGGTGCTGTCAGCCATTGGTGGCGACCGCCACGGTATAATTGAGGAGCTGTCGCGTGCCGTACATGAGTGCGGCTGTAATATCCTCGACAGCCGCATGGCAGTGCTGGGTGGCGATTTTGCCTTGCTGCTGCAATTGGATGGCAACTGGAACACCCTGGCCAAACTTGAAGACCAGTTACCCGGCCTGGAAGCCCGGCTCGGCCTGAAAATCACGTCACACCGCACGCAGCAGACATCGCCCTCCAGGGATCTGATGCCGTACGCGGTCGAAGTGGTTGCACTGGACCAGCCCGGTATCGTGCACCACCTGGCCCGCTTCTTCTCGCAGCGCGAGATCAATATCCAGGAAATGATCACCAGCAGTTACCCTGCCGCGCACTCCGGCACGCCGATGTTTTCCGTTCACCTCAGGGTGGATATTCGCGGGAACATCCGCATATCCGACCTGCGCGAGGAGTTTGCGGAATTCTGCGACAACCTGAACCTGGATGCCGTTATCGAACCGGTAAAATAGACATCCATTATTGGCAAGCACCATGAAGAACAAGGAGAAACCCGCCAATGGCCAAAGTTGCAGTCGGTAAAAAGGTACCCGCATTCAGCCTGCCCGCAACCGGGGACAAGGACATTTCACTGGCAGACTTCCAGGGAAAGAATCTTGTCCTGTACTTCTACCCCAAGGACAGCACCCCCGGATGCACCACCGAGGGTCAGGATTTCCGCGACAAGATCCAGACCTTCAGACGCCGAAATACCGCAATTCTTGGTGTCTCGCGCGACAGCCTCAAATCACATGAAAACTTCCGGGCCAAACAACAGTTTCCGTTTGACCTGCTGTCAGATGCCGACGAAAAGCTGTGCAAACTGTTTGATGTGATCAGGGAAAAAAACATGTACGGACGCAAGGTCATGGGTATCGAGCGCAGCACCTTTCTCATCGACGACAAGGGCATCCTGCGCCGCGAATGGCGCAAGATCAAGGTGCCCGGCCACGTGGAGGAAGTGCTGGAAGCGATCAAGGAGCTGTAACTATTTTATCCCTGCAGTCGTGCGCGGGAATGACGGGACAATAGTAATTTCTCTGTGTTCTCTGTGTTCTCTGTGGCTGGTTTTATTTGTTCTTCGCGCCCCGGCGGCTTGGCGTGAGAAAAGGCTCTATCAACCCGCAGCCGCCGCTTCATCGTTCTTGTGCATGCGCGGCCAG
>JBATGJ010000252.1:0-10642 GCA_049665685.1 Gammaproteobacteria bacterium | reverse complement strand
GAGCGTGGACTTGTCTGTGCTGACGGTTAAGTCGTGCAGACGGTGGCAGTCTGCGGCGGGCAGGTGACTGTTGGCAGACAGTACCGGTTCAGGCAGAAATGGCCTCCGATTTGCCATCGAACTGCTCGGCCAGGATATCGATGGTGATGCGCATGATTTCGCGGAACACCTTGTCCCGGCTAATGTTCGTGACAATGGGGATATTGACCCGGTCGGCTTCGGACAGCAGGTAGGACTGCAGGCGCCAGATTTCATCGAAATAATCAAGGTAACGTCCGGCGCGCCGCTGCGGTACATCGGTGCTGCGCCCCTGGATCCTGCGTTGCAGCTGCTTGCGTTTGAGCACGCCCAGCATGACCGGGATGACCACGGCGTCCGATTCCGTTTTCAATTGTTCCATAAAGGCCGGGTGGATGTGCACCCCTTCCAGTACCAGTGAGACACGTTCGCGCATCGCTCGCTGGATGACTGCCTCGATCGCCACGGACAGTAAATCGGCCTGGCTGCGGTAACCCTGTATCAGCTGTGTTTCGGATACCTTGCCATCGCTCTGCAGCTGACCGGGCAATGCCTGCCAGGCGTTAAAGGAGGACTGGTGCAGGACCGGCATCAGCTGCACGGGAATCATGGTACGCATGATTTCACGCAACATGTCTGTGGACTGGGTGCGCACGATGTCCAGCCGGCTGGCCAGCATGGTCGCCGTGGTGCTCTTGCCGCAACCGGCCGTCCCGCCGATGAGAAAGATCAATTCGCGGCCACTGTTGACAAAATCGCGCCAAACCAGCCAGCGGTGTGCAACGGCCGGACCCAGGTCGCGGGACTGGCGCAGGTACCGGAAGGTCAGCTGGGAGAGGTGCCTGGAGGAGATCTGTTCAATGTGCCTGTCCAGCATATGTTGCTGCAGGACCTGCACAACATGGTCAGCCTCGCTGCTCTCCAGCCCGATGGTTTCCAGGCAATGCTGGTACTCAAGACGGGAAAACGGTGACAATTGCCCGTCGCGCTGCTCGACCTGGGTCGTTAGCGGAATGTTGTGTTTCTCGTAACGGCTGGCGACGGTGTCTTTACCCAGTGCCTGCAAACGCTTGAGTACCATTCTGTGCAGGGCGTCGGTGGTAATCAGGGTGATATCGTCGAGGTCGTTGCGAATCTGCGACGCAATTTCGAAGGCCTCCTCGAAGGGGATGCCCGCGTCCTGCAATGAGCGGATCAGGATGCCTCTGAGAAACGGTACCCGCGTCTGGTCATCAGGATCTTCTACCAGAATCTTTGACAAATTATTCCCCGATTAACACGCTGAAGTTTATTTTCAAGGTAAGCACTGATTTATATTATGACAAGGCATATAATGACGAAACAATCTGTAAGTAATTGTTCCTGCAGAGTATAATTAATTTGTTATGCTTGTCACTACGGGATCTTTATTTAGTTAAGTATAAGCTGAATAATATATTATTTTAAAGTAGTGGTCCTGCAATGCCATTACTAACGATTAATAAATAACATAAGTTAACTTTCCAGGCGGGGTGGACATGTTCAGAACGGCAGAACTCGGACAGAAGGTTTCCAAGAGTGAATTCAACGAGCGCGAACCCCTGTTGCGGCAGGAACTCCTGGATGTGCAGCGGCGTCTACGGGAAGACGGCAGTTTCCCGGTCATCATCGTGTTTGCCGGTGTGGATGGCGGTGGCAAGGGCGACACCGTCAATCTCCTGAACGAGTGGATGGACCCACGCTGGCTGGTCACCAATGCCTTTGACCAGCCGTCGGAAGAGGAGCGGGAGCGGCCGGAATACTGGCGTTTCTGGCGTGATCTGCCGCCCAAGGGCCAGATCGGGCTGTTTCTCAGTTCCTGGTATTCGCGGCCTATCCTCGACCGCGTCTATGAGACAGACAGTGAGTCGGTATTCGATGACCGGCTGGACCGTATCCTGGCCTTCGAGAAGGCGCTGGCCGACGACGATGCGCTGATTCTGAAGTTCTGGATGCACCTGAGCCGTGACGCACAGAAACGCCGTCTCAAGAAACTGGAAAAGGATCCCCTGACCAGCTGGCGCGTGACCGACCAGGACTGGAAACACTGGCGTATCTATGATCATTTCGAGGCCGCGGCCGAACGGACCATCATGCGCACCAGTACCGGGACCGCGCCCTGGACGATCGTGGAAGGTCTGGATCCGCACTACCGCAGCCTGACTGTGGGCACTATCTTGCGTGACGAGATCAGCAAGCGCCTGGATGAAATGCACAAGAAGCGCCAGTTGCTTGAAGAGCTTGCTACACGCCGTGAGCATGCGCAACAGGCGCCGGCTGCCGGGGCAGGCGATTCGGCCGAGGGAGGGGCGGTGATTGCGCCCCTGAAGACATCGACCGTGCTGTCTGCCCTCGACATGACTCAGCAATTGACCAAGGCACAGTACAAAAAGGAATTGCGCAAGTGGCAGGCTGAACTTAACCAGCTGCATCGCAAGGCATTGAAACAGAAACTCTCGAGTATCCTGTTGTTCGAGGGACCGGATGCCGCCGGGAAGGGTGGTGCCGTTCGACGTATGACAGCCGCGCTGGATGCGCGTCACTACCGGGTCATACCCATCGCGGCACCGACTGACGAGGAGCGTGCCCACCATTATCTGTGGCGTTTCTGGCGCCATCTTTCTCGGGCTGGCCGTATCACCATATTCGATCGCAGCTGGTATGGGCGGGTTCTGGTCGAACGGGTCGAGGGTTTTGCGGCCGAGGATGAATGGCGGCGCGCCTATGCGGAAATCAACGAATTCGAGGAGGAGTTGACCGAGCATGGCATCATCCTGCTCAAGTACTGGGTGCACATCACGCAGGAAGAACAACTGGCCCGTTTCAAGGCGCGCGAGGAAACCCCCCACAAACGCTGGAAACTGACCGATGAGGACTGGCGCAACCGCGAGAAATGGGACGACTATGAAGTGGCGGTCAACGATATCGTTGAGCACACCAGCACCAAAAATGCCCCATGGGTACTGGTAGAGGGAAACGACAAACGCTTCTCGCGTATCAGGGTGCTGAAGACATTCTGTACCAGACTAAAGGAAGCCCTGCAGCAATAACCGGATTATGGTCGTACACATACCGCCAGGGCAGCTGTCATTGAAAACTGCGACTACTGCTTTTGTGCCGCTGGCAGCCGAACTGTCCTGCTTGTTGGAAAATGACAGGTGAAGGTGCTGCCCTGGCCCGTGGTGCTGTTGATTTCCAGTGTGGCATCATGCTTATCCAGCACCTGTTTGACGATGGAAAGGCCGAGACCGGTTCCTCCCGTATCGCGCGAGCGACTGCCTTCGACACGGTAGAATCGTTCTGTCAGGCGGGGTATATGGCGGGCCGGGATGCCTGCACCGCTGTCGCTGACGCTGAAGTGCGCACCCGTCTGGTTGGCCGTCCAGCGTAGCCGGATTTCGGCGCGGTTGGGTGTATGCAGAATGGCGTTGACGACCAGGTTGGTAAAGGCGGCACGCAGTTCACTTGCATTGCCGCGCAGACCATAACCAGTCTGTATATCTGACAGCAGTACTTGCCCGGTTTTTTCTGCCATGCTGCGGGCCTCCTCCATGATGGTTGCCAGCAATTCCGCAACCGGCACGCGTTCATCCTGCGTGTTGTTATTGGCTGTCTCTATCCGCGTAAGCGCCAGCAGATCGGCGATCAGGTCACGCATGCGGAGTGCCTGTTTCTGCATGATTCCGGTGATGTACCTGCCGGACTTGCTGTCTGCGACTTCGGGTTCGAGCTGTTCAAGCAGTCCGGTGATTACGGTCAGCGGGGTGCGCAGCTCATGCGAGATATTTGCAATAAAATCGCGCTGTGATTCATTCAGGTAATACTGTTGCGAGATATCATGAGCCATGATCACGCGCAGGGGTGTATCTCCGTCAACGCTCCTGATATGCAGTAACAGGGTCCTTGGCCTGTATGCCGGGGCGGACAGCGTCAGGGGACGTGAGAAGTTTCCAGCCTGCAGGTACTCATCAAGCAGCGGGTCTCTGACGCAAGCCGAAAGGCGTAGCCCGCCTGCGCCGGTGGCGGGAATGCCGAGCAGGGTTTCCGCGGCTGCATTCGACCATTCAATGATGTCATCCGGTTGCAGCATGACGACGGCATCCGGAAGTGTCTCGACGGTTTTCCGGAAGTGATCCAGACTGCGCGACAGCCGCTGCTCGCGCAACTGGCTGTCCTGACTCAGTTGCTCAAGCGACTGCATGACATCCGCCCACAATCCGTTGGTGAAGCCCGGGCCGGGTTGTTGCTGTTGTGAAATGATGGCGGGTAAGCCTGCCAGACGGTACAGGTGCCAGGCAATGTAGATCACCGTGCCGGCCAGTAAGGACTCGATCAGCCAGCCGGACAGCAGTCCGACAATGCCGCATGTTCCTGTGATGCCAATGAACAGCCAGAGTTCTGTCAAGCGGTTACCATGCATAGGCATCTCACATTACACCACATCATGGATGCACGGTACCTGCAGCCAAAAGGGAGCCGCACTGTCTGCGCGGCAGACGCGCGTGCGTGGCGGTTGTTTGCTAGTCGTGGATCGAGAAGCGGTAACCGCTGCCGCGTATCGTCTGGATGAGGTGGTGGTGCCCGGATGGTTCCAGCAGCTTGCGCAGGCGGCGTATGTGGACATCGACGGTACGTTCCTCGATGTCGACAGAATTACCCCAGACCTTGTCGATCAGCTGGCCACGGCTGTAAACCCTCTCGGGATTCTGCATAAAGAAATGCAGCAACTCATATTCCATCGGCGCCAGCTTGAGCGCCCTGTTTGCAGCCGTGACACGGTGACTGGCATGGGCCAGTTCCAGTCCGGCCATACTCAGGATGTCACCGTCGACTCCTTTGGTGCTGCGGCGCAGCACCGCCTTGATGCGTGCCAGCAGTTCCTTGACCGAGAACGGTTTGGAAATGTAATCATCGGCGCCGGCCTCGAGGGCCGCTATCTTTTCCTCTTCCCGGTCACGTGCCGTCAGCATGATCACGGGTATATCATTGCTTGCGGGTTTGCTGCGCAGTGAGCGGGCGAATTCGTAGCCGGACTGACCGGGCAGCATCCAGTCCAGCAACATGATATCCGGCTGGCCTGTTTGCAGGTGCTGCCTGGCTGCAATGGTGTCGCCTGCTTCAAGTACTGCGTAACCGTTGCTTTCCAGCGCCATTCTGATCATTTCGCGAATGGCGGCGTCGTCATCGACGACCAGTACTGTATTCATTGGGGGTGTATAGGCTGTTTCTTGTGGCGGCCAAGGGTGGCCGTGCCGGCCAGTAAATGCTGATTAACCGTAGCGGCCTTCAATGTAATCTGCCGTTTCCTTGTGGACCGGGGTGACGAACATGTCTTCGGTTGCGGTGTGTTCCACGACCTTGCCCATCAGCATGAAAATACATTCCTCGCTTGCCCGGCGGGCCTGCGCCATATTATGGGTTACGATCAGTATGGTGTATTTCCCGCGCAATTCCCAGATAAGCTCCTCGACCGCCTCCGTGCCCTTTGGATCCAGCGCAGAGCAGGGCTCGTCCATGAGCAGCAACCCGGGCTTGACCGGCAACAGGCGGGCGATGCACAGCTTCTGCTGTTCCTCCAGCGACAGTTCCGTGGCCTTCTGGTCGAGCCGGTCCTTGACCTTGTCCCAGAGCAGCACTGTCTTGAGTGCGTCCTCGGCAATCTCTTCCTTGTCGGCAGCCGAGGTGCGCCGCTGTTCAGAATGCAGGTTGTAACCGAACAGCACGTTGTCACGAATGGAAATCGGCAGGGGGTTGGGTCGCTGGAACACCATGCCGATCTGCTTGCGTACCTGCACCAGTTCTACGGCCGGGTCATATATGTTATGACCGAACACGTCAATGCTGCCGTCGATGCGTACATAACCCAGCCGCTCATTGATGCGGTTGATGCTGCGCAGGAAGGTGGACTTGCCGCAACCCGAGGGGCCGATCATGGAGGTGATGATGCCCTGCTTGATGTCCAGGTTGATGTCATACAACGCCTGAAAAGTGCCATACCACAGGTTCAGGTCCCCCGTCCGGATGGCCAGGTCCGCCTGTTCTTCGGTCACTGCCTGATTGCTTGTATTCATAATCATTTCAGCGTATGAAAAATATCATTCACCACAGAGGGCACAGAGCACACAGAGAAAATCTTGTTATGTTGTTGCATTGCAATTCCATACGTTTTTTCCAACGTGAAAGTATGCTCAGTTGGCGTTTTGGTGGCCAGCTTTCATATCCAGGGTGTAATATTCGTTTGTATGCATATTCACAATTTGATGACGTAATGGGCAATTCAGTCAATGCCAGTTAATCAGTAATGAAATGAATTGCCTCTGTGTTCTCTGTGCTCTCAGTGGTGAAACCGTTTTTTTTACCCAAACCTGCCTTCCACGTAGTCACGGGTTCGCTGGTCCTTGACCTCGCCGGTGAACAGGTCTTCAGTCTCGCCGATCTCGACGCATTCGCCTTCCAGAAAGAAGGCTGTCCGGTCAGCCAGGCGACGCGCCTGCTGCACCAGGTTGGTGACCAGGATAATTGTCATCTCGTGTTTCAATTCTTTCAGGACATCCTCGATGCGCATGGTGGTGACCGGGTCCACGGCAATGGAGAATTCATCCAGCATCAGCAGTTCCGGTTCCTGGGACAGGGCGCGGGCGATGGTCAGCCGCTGCTGCTGTCCTCCGGAGAGCAGGCTGCCGAGGGTATTCAGCCGGTCCTTGACCTCGTCCCACAGGGCGGCGCGGGTCAGGCAGCGCTCGACGATGACGTCGAGGTCGGCCTTGTTCTTCATGCCGGATAAACGCGGCGCCAGTGCGACATTGTCGTAGATGGTCATGGGCAGACCGACCGGCAGCGGGAATACGACGCCGATGCGGGAGCGCAGGGCGTAGATATTCCTGAGCTTGCGGATATTCAGCCCATTGAACAGGATCTCACCCTTGACGTGCATGTCCGAGTTGAACATGTCCATGCGGTTGAGCGACTTGAGGAACGAGGTCTTGCCGGCGTTGGCGGGCCCGATGATGCCGAAGATTTCATGTTCCCGGATCTCCAGGCTGACATTGCCGAGCGCCGTGTCGCGGCCGTAGCTGATCGACAGGTCGCGCACTGCCAGTTTGATGTTCGCCGCTTCCACCTGTGCGCCGGGTTCGTTCGCGGGCGGCTGCATGCCGGCTACCATTTTTTCTTGCCCCGCAGCCAGGCCCGGAAGGCGATGGAAAGGGCGTTCATGAACAGCACCAGGGCGATGAGCATCAAGGCCACGCCGTAGGGCAGGTCCTCCGGGACGCCCGGCACCTGGGTGGCGACCACGAACAGGTGCAGTGGCATGGCCATGGTCTGGTCAAAGATCCCCTGCGGCAGAAACGGGGTGAAGAACACGGCACCGGTGAACATAATGGGGGCGGTCTCGCCGGCGGTGCGCGATATCTCGAGAATGAGGCCGGTAAGGATGCCGGGGATGGCATTCGGCAATACCACGCGGCGGATGGTCTGCCAGCGGGTGGCGCCCATGTTCCAGCTGGCCTCGCGAAAGGCTTGCGGTACCGCTTGCATCGACTCCTTGGATGCCACGATGACCAACGGCAGTGTCATGATGGCCAGCGTCAGACTGGCGGCCAGGATGCTGGTGCCGAAACCGAAGAACAGCACGAAGGCACCGAGCCCAAACAGGGCATGCACAATCGACGGCACGCCGGCCAGGTTGATGATGGCGAGGTTGATGACGCGGGTGAGCCAGTTGTTGCCGGCATACTCGCTGAGATAGATGGCGGCCGAGATGCCAATCGGTATGGCAATCACCAAGTCCACCGCGACCAGGAAGACGGTGCCCAGCAGGGCCGGGAAGATGCCGCCCGCCGTCATGCCCTCGGTCGGACTGGTAAACAGGAAATCGATCGAGATAACCGAACTGCCTTTAACTACCAGGGTCCCGAGGATGATCAGTACCGGGACAATCAGAAACAGGGTCATCATCAGAAACAGAATACTGACGAGTCGCTGGACCTGCTTGTTCCTGGCATTGAGCGTGGATGTCTCGAACATGATGAGTACCTACTTCTTGGCAGTGTCGCGGATGACCAGGTCGGCGCTGAGATTAATAACGAAGGTGACCAGGAACAGGAAGATGCCGAGGGTGAACAGCGCCTGGTAATGCTCGGAACCCACGGCGGTTTCACCCAGTTCCGCGGCAATGGTGGCCGGCAGGGCGCGCACCGAGTCGAACACACTGCTCGGCATATTGATCGAGTGACCGGTCGCCATCAGCACCGCCATGGTTTCCCCGAAAGCCCGTCCAACACCGAGCAGCACGGCACCCAGCAGGCCATTTCTGGCTGCCGGCAATACCGTCTTTTGGATGACTTGCCAGCGGGTGGCGCCCATGGCCTCGGCGGCTTCCCGGTAGCGGTCGGGGACGGCCTTGAGCGCATCCTCGGCGATGGAAGTCATGATGGGGGCCGCCATCAGTCCGAGGATGATGCCGGCGTTGAGAACATTCAGCCCGACCGGGACGTCGAAAACGTCAATAATAAGCGGGTTCATGATGCTCAGCCCGATGAAGCCCCATACCACCGAGGGAATGGCGGCCAGCAGTTCCACCAGGATCTTGAGCGTCTCACGGGTCTTGCCGGTCGCAAACTCTGCGATATAAATCGCCGTGCCCAGTGAAAACGGGATGGCCACCACCATGGCCAGGACGGTGACACTGGCTGTACCTGCGATCATCGCCAGGATACCGTATTCCGGGTCCTCCTCCTCTGCGGGGTACCAGTATTCGGAGGTAAAGAATTCCACGAAGTCGAAGCGGTCGAGGATAAAGCCAAGGCCTTCCTTGGTGATGAAGATAAAGATCCCGGCGACGAAGATGATGGCCGATATGCCGCCGACGAAGATCAGCGCCTGCACCAGCTTGTCGATGTACCAGGCGGCGTTACGGCGGTCGAATGCATCGGCCGCCGGCAGACTGCTTGTCAGTTCACCGTTCGCCATGATCAGGTCGCATCTTCACCGCGCAGGATTTCCATCAGGTCGCGCACCTGCAGCGCGATCTCGCGGTAGAGTTCTTCCAGTTGCCGGGTGGTTTCAGCCGCGTCGGCCCCCGCCGGAGCTGCGCCGACATCCCACTCCAGCGGGGTGGTATGGAAGGGCACCTGATCGAAGTAATTGCTGACCGGACCCTCAAGGCTGACGATGACATGATGCGCTGCCAGTTCCAGCGGTGTCAGATCGATCGGTTTCGGGCTGCCGCCAGTTAGCGAGATGCCATGATTGTCGAGGAATTCGACCATGGTGGTATGCAGGCCGGCGGCGGGTGCGCGACCGGCGCTGGTGTATGCGCCGCTGGCAGGGTAATTTTTGGCGGCGATCGCGGCTGCCATCTGGCTGAGACTGCTGTTGTCTTCATCAACGAACAGGATGTTGTAGACCTTGGGCGCCTTGGTGTCACCGGTGGCGGCAAACACCGCTTCCTCGCACAGGTTCTTGGCCTGGTCGGCAACCCGTTTTAACTGTGTGAACACCGCGAACATCGCCAGCAGGTTCTTGACGGCCTCATGTTCGTCATTGGCCATCAGCTCTGCATAGACGATATCCAGATTGTTCTCCATGTTCTCTTCCAGGACCATGGTGGTGCGGGCCTTCTCGGCATTGAGTTCGTTGAAGGCCTCGATGGCCTGCTGCAGCATGCTGTGTGTCTCGTTGCCGACACGCTCGAGCTCTGTTGCCATCGGCCCTGATGGCGGGGTGGACAGTTGCAGGGCCTCGCGGGAGATGGTGACCGCATAGTCGCCGATGCGTTCCAGCTCGATATTCACCCGGATTGCCGATGACAGTATCCGCAGGTGTCCCGCGCTGGGCAGGTGCACGGCTATAAACCTGTGGCACATTGCGTCGATTTTGCGCATCAGGCGGTTGACATGGTGGTCTTTCAGCACGGTGGCGGCAGCCAGCCTGGTATTGCCGGTCTGCAGGGCGTGCATGGCGTCCTTGACCGCGATTTCGACCAGGCCGGTCATCACCGTGATTTGCTCACGTATGTCGGTCAGGTCCTTTTCCAGGCGTTCTTCGTAGTGTGTCATGGGGTAGGTCCTGCGTTCATCCTGTGTGTGCGTTATCCAAGTCTGCGGGGGTATTGATCCTCAGGACGCAGGCGCCCTGAGGATCGATTCCATGCAGCCGTTCGGTTGCGGCTGTCTGTTTTCAGTACCGGTTTGCCCTGTCAGTTACAGCTGACTGCACGAATCGGGGCGTAACCCTTGCCCTTCAGTATGCACTGGCCCTCGTCGCTCTTGATCCAGTCGAGATAGGCCTTGATGTCGCCCTTTGGCTCGCCGTTAGTGTACATGAACAGCGGCCGTGCGATCGGGTAGCTGCGGTCGCTGGCGGTCGCGACGCTCGGCGAGACGCAGTCGTCACCGGTCTTCTTGGCTACACACACCGTCTGAAGGTGATCGGTGGCATAGGCCAGGCCGCTGTAGCCGATGGCACAGGGCGTTTTCTCGACCAGGTCGACCACGTCCTTGGAGCCGTGCATGTCCAGCGTCCCCTGGCGAAACTTGACCTTCTCGCCGAGCACCTCCTTCTTGAAGTAGGCATAGGTGCCGGAGTTGTTCTGGCGGTTGAC
>JBATGJ010000251.1:0-12992 GCA_049665685.1 Gammaproteobacteria bacterium | reverse complement strand
ACTGACCACTCTGGTCATAGATACCAATGTTCATGCTGGCGACGGAATTGGGCAGTTCGACTGCGCCATCGATGCTGCCGCCACTGGTCAGCACACCCTGTCCGGTCGGTACCAGTACGGCACGCCCCAGCATGCTGGAGGCCTGCATGGCCTGGTTCGATACCAGTGAGCCGGCCAGGTTCTGTATTTCCGTGCGGATCTCCTCGATACCGCTGACCGTACCGAACTGTGCCAGCTGCCCCATGAATTCGCCGTTTTCCATCGGCTCGAACGGGTCCTGGTTTTTCAGCTGGGTGGTCATCAGCTTGAGAAAATCTTCCTGCCCCAGTTCGGTCGTCCTGCCGTCACCGGCCAGGGAGCGTGATAAACCCAGCTCCTCGAATACTGCGGTGTCCTGTATGGTGGTCATGTCCTGTTACTCCCTTCGACGATCCGGTTTACTGTCCCAGCCGCAGAGTTTCGATCAGCAGCTGCTTGGATGTATTGGCCACATCGACGTTGCTCTGGTATGAACGCGAGGCGGAAATCATGTTGGCCATCTCCTCGACCATGTTCACATTCGAGGTATAGATATAACCGTCGCTGTCTGCCTCCGGGTGCGCCGGGTTGTACTGCTTGTTGATCGGTGCCTGGCTCTCGACCACGTCGCTGACCGCGACCGGCACGTTGGCATGGTTGCCGCCCATGGCCCGCATCACCGCGGAGAACACCGGCTGCCGCGCACGATAGGCGCCCTCCTCCGTGCCACTGATAACCTCGGCATTGGCCATGTTGCTGGCCACGGTATTCAGGCGCACGGTCTGCGCACTCATACCGGATCCCGCCACGTTGAAGATATCGAACAGGCCCATAATCATTCACCCTTGATGGCCTTCATCAGGCCGCTGATCTTTCCGTTCAGGAAACGCAGCGTGGTCTGGTAACGCACGGCATTTTCCGAAAAGCTGGTTTTTTCCAGCTGGGTGTCGACCGTATTGCCATCCAGCGACGACTGGCTGGGCACCCGGTACAGCGTGCTGGCGGCACCGCCGGCATTTACATGGCTGATATGGGATGCATGGGTCGACTGCATGCTCATGCCGCTTTGTGCATTATCAAGTGCATGCCGGAAATCCAGATCACGCGCCTTGTAATTGGGCGTGTCCGCATTCGCAAGGTTGGAGGCGATCAGCTCACCGCGCCGGGCACGCAACTGCAGCGCCTGGGCATGTACTCCGAACACACGATCGATGCTGTTTGGCATGTGATCCCTCACAAAATATTCTTCCTGCCCACCCAGTAGCAAACCGCGTGCCAACTCTGTACCGGGATTGAGCGAAGCGTGAACAAGGCGCGATTGGCAGGCCAAATACCTTAATAAACACCCGGGGCAGGCAGCGCTGCGCCAGTCAACGGGACACCGCGACAGGCCTGCCGGGCGGCAAGCCATTGCGCACCGGCGGCAAACTATGGCCGCTCGTTGCCGGTCCGGACGCGGCGCCGCTTGCGTCCGCCGACATTTACGGCGGCAAACAGACAATTTTGTGATCGTGACGGCCATCAACCGTCCAGGGCAAAGAATGTGGCATGTTATTTGCTGTACCTGTATCAGCAAATGGACTGCAATCAATAACGCCACGGAGTGACACATGAAAGACAGGTATATCGCTTGCGCATGGCTCGCCACCCTGCTTGTGTTCGCCGGTCCGACCCGCGCCGGCGACCTGCAGGATCACCGCGCGATTCAGACGACCGCCGAGACATTCATTACCGGCGTGGTGCTTTCCAGCCACGGGGCGGAGCCGTCGGTGACCGCCGGTTCGCTGGACACGCGCCTGCGCCTGGCACGCTGTGACGTGCCGCTGGAGGCCTTCCAGCCGAGCGGCAGCCGCATGCTGGGGAACACCACCGTGGGTGTGCGCTGCACCGGCAGTAATACCTGGACACTGTACGTACCCGTCAGCGTCAGCCTGTTTGGCGAAGTTGTGGTAGCGGCCCGCCCGCTACCGCGAAGTCACCTGCTGAGCGCAGCAGATCTGAAACTGGCACGCCGTGATCTTGCACAGCTGCATGCCGGCTACTACAGCGAAATCGATCAACTGGTCGGCCAGCAGGCCGGACGCAACATTGCCCTCGATACCGCGATTTCATCGCTGCTGGTCAGTGAACCGCTGGCCGTGCGTCGCGGCCAGCGTGTCAGTCTGGTTGCCGCTGCCGGCGGGCTCGAGGTGCGCATGACGGGCGAGGCGATGGCGGATGGTACAGCGGGTGAGCGCATCAAGGTACGCAACCTGAGCTCAAAGCGCATCGTTGACGGGGTCGTCAAGTCGGCAACGACCATACAGGTCGCCATGTAGATGTTCACAATGGACTGACAGGAAAAGATACGAACATGTCTATCGATACACGCTTTACACCGGCAATTCGCAATGCCTTGCTGGAAAAAATGCAGGACCTGAACGGCAGGTTCGCCCCGGACGGCGCCACACGGGTACCGGACGAGCAAGCAACCGGTCGTCATGCCGGCACAGACAGCGTCAGCCTTTCTGCTGATGCCCAGCGCATACATGCAGCAGTCAGTATGACCGCAGGACAGAATGTATTCGATGTCGAGCGCGTCGCGGATATCCGGCAGGCCCTGGCCACCGGAACCTACAGCATCGACCCGGCACGCCTTGCCGACAAGTTTTACCGTTTCAATGCCAACCTGTAAGGGAGACAGATCATGACCATGACACCCGATGCCTGCCAGTTCAGCATGAGCATGCTGCTGAAACAGGAAACCGCCCTGACACAGCAGCTGTCTGATCTGCTTGACAGGGAATTTGCGGCCATCACGGACAAGGACTTTGCAGCCTTTGAGCAGACCGTCGCCGAAAAGGCGTTGGCTGTCGAACAGCTGGATCTGCTGGAGCAGGAAAGGGTTGCACTGATCGAAGCGGCCGGCCAAAAGCCGGGCCCCGGGGATTTCCTGTATTTCCTGCAGTGGTGCGACCCGGCGCAGAATATCACCCCGGCCTGGGAGCAGCTGTTGTCGCTGGCCGGGAAATGCCGTGACCAGAACCTCAGAAATCACCATCTGATCGAACTATGCAGCCGGCATACGCGTGAAACGCTGCGTATTCTGCGCGGCGAAGACCCGCAGCCGGATCTTTACCAGGCCGACGGCGACACCGGCAGTGGACACGAGAATCACACACTGGCACGGGCCTGAACCTGAAAAGTGACGTGCACATGCCTTCACCGTGCAGGAAAGTCCTGCACGGTGTTTTTTATCTCATTCGTTGAACGTCCCTGTCATTCCCGCCTGCACGGGAATGACAGGATGGAATTGTATCGACAGGATAATCCACAAACAGATATATCCGGATAAGCAGTGCAGGGAAGTGTGCGTTGTTTATTCCGTTGTCACACCGCGGACTGGTGACAACAGGAAACCCGCATGCTGATCAGGTGCCGGTTTTGTTGTTTACCGAATCCGGCGGGCGGCCTCGATCGAGTATTCCTCGGCCCAGGACTTGAGCCGTGGTTTTGGACGCGCCGGTTTAGCCTTGCGTTCTTCTGGTCCCGCCTGCTTGCGGACTGCCGCATCGTAGTAGAGCTCCTCGTCAGTGAGAATTTCCGACATATCCTGTTTGTCGGATGCAGCGCCCGCATTTGCCAGGTCAACAAGGTTTTCGTCATAAACAAGATTGACTTCGACCCGGCGATTGCGTGCACGTCCTTCCGGCGTGCTGTTGGTGTCGACCGGCCGGGTATCACCCAGTCCTTCCACCCGGAAACGATTCTTCGGGATGCTACCCTGCTGCATCAGGGCGTGTACCACGGTCACGGCACGCGAGGCCGACAATTCCCAGTTGGAACGAAACTTGGGCGTACGTATCGGTCGCGAATCGGTGTGTCCGGCCACATTCACGGATCCCGGATTGGCACCGACGGTAGCGGCCATCTTGTCGAGCACCGCCCTGAATCCCCCGATCAGCCTGTTGCTGCCCGAGGTAAACGAACCGCGCTCCTGGATACTGATTACAATCGTCCGGTCCTCCACCTTGATCTCGACATAGCCCTGCTCGATCTCCTCGGCCAGTGCCAGCTGTAACCGATCCTTTTCCTTGCTGATCGCATCGACAAACGCGGCCGAGGGCTTGGGTATTTTCAGAAACTGCATGAAATCATCGGTCGTATGCTGACGCATTTCATTGACTGCCGTGCTGTCGGGCGTACCGGCACTGAATTCCTGGGCAATGATATTGATGCCCTTGGGCGGGTCCTTGACCTTGATTTCGCGCTGGATACCAAAGGCCTCGCGCATGGAGCCGGCGACCTGCTTGTATTTCTGCGAGTCCATCTCGGAAAACGAGAACAGCAACACGAAGAATGCCAGCAACAGCGACATCAGGTCGGCAAAGGTCATGACCCATGCCGGGATACCCTCCGGGCATTTCGGTGCAGGTGGACAATCGGATTCGCAGGCCATTATTGGTTACCGCTGGAGTATCAGGCGGCCTCTTCTTCCTTGGCTGATTCACGCTGGCTGCCGGGCAGGTAGGTCTTGAGCAGGTCTTCGACAACGCGCGGATTGATGCCGGCCTGGATGGCCGAGATGCCTTCCAGGATCAGTGAGCGGGTGGTGCGTTCCTGCTTGCTGCGCAGGGACAGCTTGTCGGCAATCGGCAGGGCGAACACGTTGGCCACGACGGCGCCGTACAATGTGGTGAGCAAGGCCACGGCCATGGCCGGACCCAGTGCCTTGGGATCGTCCATGTTCGCCATCATCTGTACCAGGCCGATCAGGGTACCGATCATGCCCATGGCCGGTGCAACGTCGCCAATGGACTTGAAGATGCCCTGTCCTTCCTCGTGACGCTCAATGGTCAGGTTGATGTCGTTGGAAAGCATCTTGCGCACGAAATTCTCGTCGTTGCCGTCGACGATCAGCATCACGCCGCGCTTGAGAAACTCGTTTTCGATCTCGACCTGCTCCAGGCCCAGCACGCCCTCCTTGCGGGCGATATTGGCCAGCTCGACACACTTCTCAATCAGTTCCTTGGGGGTCTGGGCCTTGTGCAGAAAGGCCTTGGCGGCCGCCTTCATGGCGTGTGCAGCGACGGAAATCGGATACTTCATCAGCACCACGGTCATGGTGCCGGCTATCACGATCAGCATGCCCGGTCCGTTGATGAAGGTGGAGGCACTGCCGCCCATGAAAATTGCCGACATGATGGCAGCAATGCTGCCAACCAACCCGATCATGGTTGCGAGATCCATCTCTTTTAATTCTCCTGCGCTGCTTCCTGCCGCACAGCCGACCCGGCGGAATTACCCGTCAGCTACCCGATTTGTCGGTCAATGGGAGGAAATCTTTATTTATAAGGAGTCCTTCGGGAGCGTGCCTGCCCCATCGACACACATGCAGGAGCGCCTTGCAGGGCCGCCTGGCAGGCATAAATTAACTACCAATTGCGCGATGTACATGGATGTACAAGTGCCGCGGAAGGCATGGATGCCGATAGCGGCCCTGCCAGGCGCCCCTGCAGCATGGTTTCAGGCTATTTCAGCGCCGGTGAGCGCACCACCAGCATTTTCTCGACCTGCATGTCCTCGAAGGTATACGGGATGCCCCCGGTGCCAAGCCCGGACTGTTTCAGGCCGGCGAACGGCATCCAGTCCACGCGGAACGCACTGTGGTCATTCACCATGATCGCGCTGGCATCCAGCCGCCGGTAACCATGCAGAGCCGCATCGATATTCTGTGTGAACACAGACGCCTGGAAGGCAAACGGCAGGGCATTGGCACGTGCGATGGCCTGGTCCACATCGTCAAACTCGTACACGCAGATGACCGGTCCGAAGATCTCCATTTGCGAGACACGCACATCATCCGGCGGATTGAACAGCACCGTCGGTGCATAGCAGCTGTCAGACAACCGTTCACCGCCACACAACAGCTCCGCACCGGCTTGCATGGCTTCGGTAACCCACTCTGCAAGGCGGTTGACCTCCGCGAGCCGGATCAGAGGCCCGACCTCGGTAGCGGCCAGGGTCGGATCTCCGACCCGCAATTCCCCGGCCATCGCCGCAAGGCGTTCGGCCACGGCACGCGCGCGTGTCCGGTGACAGTAGACACGCTGGACCGACACACACACCTGTCCTGCATGATAGAAACCACCCTTGACCAGCAGTGGCAGGGCGTCGTCGAGATCAGCATCCTCATGCACGATAACCGGTGCCGCACCGCCATGCTCCAGCGCGCAGCGGGTACCGGCTGCGAGCCTGGCACGCAGCATCCAGCCGACCCGCGCACTGCCAATGAAACTGAAGAAACCGACCCGTGCGTCGGTGACCAGCTGCGTGGCCACGTCCAGGTCCGTAACCACCAGCGCCTGGCACCAGGCCTCCGGCAGGCCGGCCTCGTAGAGCATGCGCACGAAGCGGAAGCACGACAACGGCGTATCCTCGGCCGGTTTGACGATAACCGGACAGCCGGCAGCGATCGCCGGTCCCACCTGGTGCACGATCAGGTTCAGCGGATGATTGAAGGCACTGACCGCAACCACCACCCCGATGGGTTCCCGGTGGGTCAGCGCAAGCCGGCCTGCGGATGCCGGATTGATGCCCATGGGTATCTCGCGCCCGGACGCATTACGCAGACATTCGATGCAGCCGTGCACACCATCGATGGCACGATCGACCTCGACAATGGAATCGGGCAACGGCTTGCCGCCCTCGCGGGCCGCCTCCACGGCCAGCGTATCGCGCTGAGCCTGCATCAGCACAGCCGTCTTTTGCAGGATGCGAATGCGTTCTGCCGGTGACAGCCAGGCATCACGGTCGCTGTACAGTGTGTGTGCAGTGGCCAGCGCCTGCTCGACGGCGGCGCTGTTGGCGGTGTCAACCGTGGCGATCAGTGAATTGTCCCAGGGGGCACGGACTTCCAGTGGTGTCGATGACGGGGAAGCGTCGGGGATCATGAGTTTGAAATGTTCTGTCATGATTCCCCCATCACCCTGAAAAGGTTGATTGCAGGAGCGGATGCTGTCCGCGTATTGTTTCCATGTACAACAATATATTGCGCGCGCATACCTGCGCTCCTACCCTTAATGGAGACACCTTGACTAAATCGGACAGGCAATATTGCCGAGCCGCTTTGTCAGCAGCATGTTCTCGCGATAATCGATCGGCACGACTATGAGGCTCGGCCCCCGTTCATCCAGTGCCTGGCGCACGACGCCCGCGAGGTCACGACTGTTTTCGACAAAGTGACCATGCCAGCCAAATGACTGCGCCAGCAGCATCCAGTCCGGATTGCCGAAGGACAGATCGGTATGTCTTCCAAACTCGCTTTCCTGTTTCCAGGCGATCAGACCATAGGCATGGTCTTCCCATATCATGACCGTGATGTCCGAGTTCAACCGCCGCGCCGTTTCCATTTCCTGCATGTTCATCATAAAACCGGCGTCACCACATATGGCCATGACCTTGCGCTCGGGAAATACAAGGTTGGCTGCGATAACACCGGGTAAAGCAAAGCCCATCGAACAGAAGCCGTTCGGTATCAGGCAGGTATTCGGTTCGTGACACTGGTAATAACGGCCAATCCACATCTTGTGCGCACCGACATCTGACAGCAGGATGTCGTCCGGCCCCATGGCCTGGCGCACATCCCACAGCACTTTCTGCGGACGGATCGATCCCTCGGTATCGTCATCGGCATGCTCGGCAAACTCTTCTGTCATGTGTTGCCGCGCGAGCTTCTGCTGCGGAATATCGAAGCGCAGACCGCCGTTCGCATCGACCCGCTCGTTCAGCATCCACAGTGTGTGTGCAAGATCACCAACGACCTCGGTATCCGGATGATAGTGGGCATCGATTTCCGCCGGCAGGAAATCGGCGTGAATGATTTCCTTGTCATCGTTGGTATTCCACAGGCGCGGATGATATTCCACCATGTCGTAACCGAGGGTGATTACCAGGTCGGCCTCGTCCAGCCCGAACTCGACCACGTCCTTCGCCTGCAGGCCGATGGTATAGAGGCAGTAGTCAGCATCCATATCGACGCTGCCCTTCGCCATGAAGGTACTGACCACGCCGATGCCGGTTTTTTCACAAAAGCGCCGTAGCTGTTTGCTGGCACGTTTGCGGATACAGCCATTGCCCGCGATGATATAGGGTCGTTTGGCATTCCTGATCAGCTCGAAGGCCCGATCGACGATTTTGTCATCGGCCACCGGACGACGGAAGCGCCTGGTTTCGAGCGGCTTCATCGCGCTCGGCTGCTTGGCGATATCCTCCGGCAACTCGATCAGGCAGGCGCCCGGTTTTTCGGTACGCGCCAGGCGCACTGCCTTGCGCACGATCTCCGGGATGTTGTCCTGGTGCAGAATCGTAATCGCCCACTTGGTGACCGGTTCGAACATTGCCACCACGTCCATGATCTGGTGCGATTCCTTGTGCAACCGGGTCGAGGCGCCCTGCCCGGTCAGTACCAGCATCGGCGCCCGGTCCATGTTGGCGTCCGCCACACCGGTGATGAGATTGGTCGCACCCGGACCCAGGGTCCCGAGGCAACCGGCAGGATTACCGGTCAGCCGGCCATAGATTTCCGCCATAAAGGCGGCGCCCTGCTCGTGCCGGGTCAGGATAAACCTGATAGTGTCCGACTTCTCCAGCGAGATCATGAAATCGGCGTTTTCCTCGCCGGGTACACCAAAAATATATTCGATGCCCTCTTCTTCCAGGCACTTCACAAACAGGTTGGACGCCTTCATCGGAAGCTCCCCGTCGTAAACGACTTCTTCTTCGTTTTTGTTCAAGACATTATTCTGCTGCATGAGCATATACCTCGTCAGTCTGCCTGGCCACCTCGGTCACCGTATCGACCACATCCGGGTGCAGTTCGTTCAACGGCACCGACAAGCCATTTTGTGTCACAACCCTGGCATGTGCACGGCGCAACTCCCGCGGCGCCCTGACACCGCAGGCATGGGCAATGGTGCCAACCTCGTACACCATGTTGTTGGCATAATTCGCAACCCGTACCGCCTTGTTGGCAGGGTCCAGCCCTTTATGCAAGCGCCTGTTATGGGTGGTAATGCCGGTCGGGCAGGTATTCCTGTTGCATTGCAGGGCCTGGATACAGCCGAGCGCAAACATGAAACCACGCGCCGATGCGACGAAATTGGCACCCACGCACAGGGCCCAGGCAACATCGGCCGGCGTAACCAGCTTGCCGGAAGCGACGACCTGCACGTGTTCGCGCAGGCCGTATTCGTTCAGTTTGTCGATCACCATGGGCAAGGCCTCGCGCAGGGGCAGCCCCATATCATCGATCAGCGCCATGGGTGCAGCACCGGTGCCGCCATCGCCGCCATCCACGGTGATAAAGTCCGGTGCACTGTCGATACCCCGCGAGCTGATCTCGCTGCACAGGTTATCCAGCCATCCTGCGGAACCCACTACCGCCTTGAAGCCGACCGGCTTGCCGGTGACCTCGCGGATGTGGTGAATGCTGTCGAGCAAATCCGCGTTGGAGCGGATATCGGGATGCCGGTTCGGGCTGAGTGCATCCCTGCCCGGTTCAATACCGCGGATCCGTGCAATCTCCACAGTCACCTTGGCAGCCGGCAGGATACCGCCCTTGCCCGGCTTGGCACCCTGGCTGAGCTTGATCTCGAACATGCGCACCTGTTCATGCGCGGCCACCTCGCGTAACTTCCCGTCATCCAGAATCCCGTTCAGGTCACTCACGCCGTTCTTGGCCGTACCGATCTGGAACACCAGATCGCAGCCACCTGCCAGGTGATAGGGTGACAGCCCGCCTTCACCGGTATTCAGCCAGCAACCGGCCTGGTGCGCGCCCTTTGACAGGGCGAGTACCGCCGGTTTCGAGATTGCACCGTAACTCATGCCCGAGATATTCAGCAGCGAGCTGGTGGTATAGGGGGTGCGGCAGCCAGCGCCAATCGTCACATCGCCCGGAGGCACCGCATCCTCGCCAAGTGTCGGGAACGGGCAGTTCGCGAATATGATGGTACCGGGGACGGTCAAATCACGGGTGGAACCGAAGCCGATCGTGGTATCGATGTTCTTGGCCGCCCGGTAGACCCAGCTGCGCTGCGCACGGTTAAACGGCATTTCCTCGCGGTCCATGGCAAAGAAGTACTGGCGGAAAAACTCGCCAAGATGCTCGAAGAAATAGCGGAACCGGCCGACCACCGGGTAATTTCGGCGGACGGCATGTTTCGACTGGGTGACATCGATGAAATAGATCACGACAACCGCAATCACCAGCAAGCCCAGCAACAGGACAAACAGCGATTGCATGAACTGCATCACCGGCACAACCAGTGATCCGAACTGCCCCGACATAGCTTCCATGTCATACCCCGATGTAGTTTATTGTTGCAGCTTCAATTCGCAGTCAGGGCCGCTGCCGGAGTGGACATGCAAGCGGAGAAAATTCCTGGTTATTACGCCTGCCTGGTGCGTCAGCATCAATGGGAATAGCTGCGTGCGAGACTCATGCTGCCGGTGCCGAGCCGGTAACCTTCAGCAGTGCCTGATCGGTCTGACTGGTATACATGACAAAGCGGTTTCTGCCGTTGGCCTTGGCGACATACAGCGCCTTGTCCGCGGCCTCGATCATTTCGTCCACGGTCATGAATTCACATTCATCATTAAGGACTGCAACCCCGATGGATGCAGTCACGGTAATTTTTTGACCGCCATTGACCGAATGCGTTATGCCCTGACACATATTCACCAGGCGATCCGCAATGACCTGGGCAGTATCATCGCCCTGACCCGGTGCAATGACTACAAATTCCTCACCGCCATAGCGCGCCACGACGTCTTCATCGCGCGTACCGTCCACCAGCGCGCGGGCAGTCGTCTGCAGGACCTGGTCACCTGACTGGTGACCGTATGTGTCATTGACATGCTTGAAATGGTCGAGATCGACGAACATGACGATCATCGGCCAGCCACGTTCCTTCGCCATGGTAAATTCCTTTTCCACGCGCTCGTCCAGGTAGGCGCGGTTAAACACACCGGTCAACCCGTCACGCCGCGTCTTTTCCTCGAGCACCTGCGTCTTGGATTCAAGCATTTCAGCCGTCTCCTGCAGCCTTTCGGCCTTCTGCATTGTCTCGAGATTCTTGATGATGAGCGCCTCTTTGGCCCGGTCCAGCAGGTTGTCGGACAGACCATAATCACTGAGATCCGTATCGAACAGGTCTTCGGTCTCGCGGAAGTCCATGTTGAGCGATTCCATCATGCGTTCGAGATTTTCGTCACGCATACCCAGCCGGGTCTTGATCAGAGTGGTAATCGTATTCAGGTCTTCGGACGCGTCCTTCCCATGCATGGCATCGACCAGTGGTCCTGACAGCGAAATACAATTGACAAATGACTGGTGCTTGCTGTCTTCGGCGGTCGCCTCCCGATTATGGCTTTGCATGATGCTGTCGATCAGGTAGTCCGGCATCCCCCACTTTTCCATGATCCAGCCACCGATCAGGGCATGGTCAGCACCGAGCCTGTCCACTTCGCCGGCAGACAATTTCACGTGGTTGCTCTGGTCGAGACCCAGTTCCTTGTAGAAGCCGGGATCCATCTTGTCGATCACCAGCATGCCGATGTCCTGCAGCAGGCCGGCCAGGAACAACTCCTCGCCCTTGCGCAGATTGATGGCTATACCAATGCGTCGGCAGCAGGTCGCCGATGCCAGCGAACGCCGCCAGAAGGCGTTGTATTTAAAACCCTGGGAGGCATTGTTGTGCATACTTGCCGCCAGCGAAAAGCTCAGTGCCAGCGTCAGCGTACCGTTCAGACCCAGCAGGGTGATGGCCTGATGCAGGTTTTCGGTCTTGCGCCGCAAGGCATAAATGGGCGAGTTCGAAATCCGCAGGATTTTGGCACTCAACGCGGGATCCATACTGACAACATCGGCCACCTTGCCTACGTCGACGTTCAGGTCGTTGGACAGCTCGATGATACGCAGAGCAACCGTTGGGGGGCTGGGCAGATTGGTGCAATTTTCGAGGCGGGCCTGCAAGGCTTCGTCGATGGAAACATTAGTTGCTGATTTTTCTTCCATTTTCATTCCCTTGATTCACCTGAATTTCATCCAGAATTCAGCGGCCTGGCATCCAGCCATGCCGTGTCAGCAGTGCGAGGCTACGCCTTGGTATGCCCGCAATATCTATATCGTCAGACCTGCGCGGGAATTAACCCCCGGCCTGTCTGCTGATCTGAGCGGCACCCGACACCTAACGCTTGCTCGCCCACGCACCCTTCAGGTCCGCCTGTTGCTCCAGCCGGGTCGCATAGCGTCTTGCCTCACCGCTTGAGGTGAATCCCGTCACGCGCAAGCGAAAGCGAGGCTCGCCCTTCACGTCTGTGTGCAGCAGCTCGGTGCGAATATCCTGCTGCTCGAGTTTCTGCTGCAGGGCCTTGATCGAAGCCTCCCTGGACGACGAGGCAACGTTCACAACCCATTCACCGGTATCCGTGGTCGGCCTGTCAGCCACTGTGTCCCGGGATGGCGCGACCGGCGGCACTGGCATGGCGGATGCGGCTGCCATTGCCTGCTGCAGTTCGGCCAACTGTGCCTGGACGGCCTTCATTTGCAATGCCTGGTCGGCCTGTCGGGTTTCACTGTTTGTCATGCGTGCCGCCTGTTGCCGGTCAAGGCGGCCCTGCAGAGTATCGACCGTGGCCGCCAGTGCATCCAGTCGTACGAGTATCTGTACCTGTCTTGCCGCGACGGCAGAAATATCCGCTGCAGCGATCGGGGCCCTGTCGGCTTGCGCTGACAACAGGCCGCTAAACAACTCGCTTGCACGACCGATCCACTGCGCAAGCGTGGTCTGCAGTGCGTCCTGCATACCGGTCATCTGATTAACAAGCTCTGCAGGCAGTGGGGCCAGGTGCAGCCCACGCTCATCGATGGCCGGATATTTGCCGCTTGTAAGCAATGCGCCACCACATGCCAGCACCACACAGAGCAGGAT
>JBATGJ010000250.1:0-12238 GCA_049665685.1 Gammaproteobacteria bacterium | reverse complement strand
CGCAGGGAGAGGGCCACAACTGTTAATACCGGTATGATTCACCCTTGAAAGAACATATTGTCAAAATCCTCACCGACGCGGTGACGCAGTTGCAGGTCGACGGCGATTTGCCGGGCGATGTCACGCCGAGCGTCATGGTCGAGCGCGCGCGCGACCGTGCGCACGGGGACTACGCCAGCAACCTGGCCATGACCCTGGCCAAGGCTGCCCGCTGCAAGCCACGTGACCTGGCGGAAAAGATCGTGGGCGCCCTGTCCACGGACGGTGGTATCGACAAGGTGGAAATCGCCGGCCCCGGCTTTATCAATTTCTACCTGGGGGCCGATGCCTGGCACGGCGTTATCGCCAGCATCCTGGCAGAGGGTGATGGATTCGGCCGCAGTCACGCCGGTGCAGGACAGCAGATCCAGGTCGAGTTTGTCTCGGCCAACCCCACCGGACCCCTGCATGTGGGCCACGGCCGCGGGGCGGCCTACGGGGCGGCCGTCGCCGATCTGCTGGAGGCCGTCGGCTGCACGGTGCACCGCGAATATTATGTCAACGACGCCGGCCGGCAGATGGACATCCTTGCAACCAGTGTCTGGCTGCGCTACCTGGAGCTCGGTGGTGCGGAATTCGACTTCCCGTCAAACGGGTACCAGGGTGACTACGTGCAGGACATCGCCGCCACCCTCAGGCGGGAACATGGCGACGGCTATGATCATGCCGTTGACGAAATATTCGCCGACCTGCCGGCCGATGCCCCGGCGGGCGACAAGGAAGCACACATCGACGCGCTGATCGGGCGCAGCCGCCAGCTGCTCGGCGACAATCGATACCGTTATGTCTTCGAACTCGGCCTCAATACCATCCTCGACGACATCCGCGACGATCTTGCCCTGTTCGGCGTCAACTACCAGGAATGGTACTCGGAACGCAGCCTGACGGAGAGCGGCGCAGTCAACAAGGCGATCGAACGATTGCGGCACTCGGAACATGTCTACGAACGGGACGGGGCGCTGTGGTTCCGCTCAACCGACTACGGTGACGAGAAGGACCGCGTTCTGGTTCGCGACAACGGCCAGACCACCTACTTCGCCTCGGACATTGCCTATCACGCCAACAAGCTGGAACGTGGCTACGATCGTGTCATCGACATCTGGGGTGCCGATCATCATGGTTATGTGCCGCGCGTAATGGCGGCGCTGCAGGCACTGGGCGACGATGCGGAAAAACTGGACGTGTTGCTGGTGCAGTTTGCAATACTGTACCGCGGGGGCGAAAAAGTACAGATGTCGACACGCTCCGGTGAATTCGTCACCCTGCGGCAATTACGCAAGGAGGTCGGTACCGACGCGGCACGCTTCTTCTATGTAATGCGCAAGTGCGAGCAACACATGGATTTCGACCTCGACCTCGCCAAGTCGCAGTCAAACGACAACCCGGTGTACTATATCCAGTATGCTCATGCCCGCGTGCGCAGCGTGTTCCGGCAACTGGCGGAGAAGCAGTTTGTCTGGGACCGGGAGGACGGGCTGGCGGGGCTGGAAATGCTGACCGAGACACACGAGGACGCGCTGCTGGTCAGCCTGTCGCGCTATCCGGAAGTGATAGAAGCTGCAGCATTCAACCACGAACCGCATCTGCTGACCCACTACCTGCGCGAGCTGGCCAATGATTTCCATACCTACTACAACGCCCATACGTTCATCACGGATGATGCCAGACTGCGCAATGCACGCCTGTGCCTGATCGAGGCAACGCGTCAGGTCATCGCCAACGGCCTGCACCTGCTGGGCGTGTCGGCACCGGATAGCATGTAGGGTTCCGGACGGGACATGCCACGCGATTACAAACACCGGGTAGACCGCCGCAAGAAACGGCCCGCGGTATCACCCTTGCTGGGGGTGTTTACCGGCCTGTTGATCGGTCTGTTTGTCGCTTTCCTCGTTTACATCAAGATGCAGTCGCCCGGGCAGCCGCCGCAGGTGATCGTCAAGGAAACGCTGCCGGCTGAATCACCGGCAGAGACCAGGGCCGGGGAAGACAAACCGGCCGACAAGCCATCGGAGCCGCGTTTCGATTTTTACACCCTGCTGCCGGAGATGGAGATCGTCGTACCCGAGCAGCAGATCCGCGGCAAGCCCGAACAGGGCGTGCCACAGGTCGAGCGCCCCGGCACTTACTATCTGCAGGTCGGCTCGTTCAAAAATGGCGAACAGGCCGATCGGCTAAAGGCCGAACTGGCCATCAAGGGTTTCGATACCATCATCCAGAAGGTTACCATCGACTACAACCAGGCCACGGAAACCTGGCATCGCGTGCGCGTCGGTCCGTACAGCGAACTCGAGGCGCTCAACAACGCACGGCGCAAGCTGAAAGCCAGCGGCATCGACAGCAGTCTGGTAAGGATCAACGGCTGAACTGATTACGCATGCCTCGGCAACTGTTCCTGCGTCGCCTAAGGTGCCTACTTTTGGTGCTCCCGGCTCCGGCATCCTCGGCAATTGCTCCATGCATTGCTCTCGGCTCTGGCATCCTCGGCAATCGCTCCATGCATTGCTCTACCTCCTGCATCCATGCAGTCGTGCTTCGCTCTATTTCGTCCATCCATGGACTCGTACCTCCTGCATGGCCTGGGCCATGCAGGTACATCGCGTAGCGCAGGGATGCGCGTTAGCGATGCAGGCACGATACAATCGTATTACAGGTCAGATAACAACAGTCGCAGCGCCAGCCCGACAAAAACAAGGCCGGCCAGCATATGCAGGATGTGCTGTGCGCGCGGCGAGCGTCCGAGCCACTGCCCGATGGCACCTGCCAGGACCGCAATCAGCCCGAACACCAGCAGTGTCGACAACATGAAGATGATACCGAGTAACAGGATCTGCAGCCACAACGTACCACCACCGGGATCGACAAACTGTGGCAGCAGCGCAAGGAAAAACAGTGTGACCTTTGGATTGGTGACATTCATGATGATGCCACGCCGATACAGCCGCCAGCCAGTTGGCTGTACTGCCCGCTCCGGTAACAGCGTCTCCGGCCTGGTCCGCAACGCCTGCCAGGCAAGAAACAGCAGGTAGGTCGCACCTGCGTATTTCAGCAGCATGAAGGCCAGTGGCGAGGTCTTGATAAGGGCAGCAACGCCCAACGCCACGGCGGCCGTGTGTACGATGAGTCCGGTACATAATCCCAGCGTGACGGTCAGACCGGCCATGCGGCCATAGAGTGCGGACTGCGTGAGGACAAACAGGTTGTCGGGACCCGGTGAAATACACAACAGCAGCGCGACTCCGGTAAATGCTGCCAGTGTTTCCGGTGCAATCATCATACTGGCCATGCGCCGCAAGTATAGCCCGGATTGCCACTGCAGGTGACAGTGCAACCACGAGTGTTACCAGCCGCTACCGGATTCCCACGGTGATTAGCACGTCAAAGTAACCACCGGAGCCGTTCATACTGCCGGTCGGCTGCTGCCGTATGCAGGTCACGCCGGCGTCGTGGCCATTGGCATCCGCCGTCGGTGCGGCACCGGTGAAGCTGGCGTTGTCACAGGCGGCCGGCCCGCTGACGAACGAATACTCGAATGCTGCGGCCGACAGGCCACTGCCGGTAGTCCCGTCGGCAAATGACGGCGCCGAACAACTGCCTGTCGTTGCGACGCACAATTGCCCGTTGGCTGGTATCGCATCGCTGACGACAACCGAATCAGGGTCCGCGCTGCCAAGCCCGCTGTTGGTCACACGAATGGTATACAGCAGCTGCGCACCGGGAATGTTATAGGGACTGGTCGTACCATGCACCGGGTCTGATACCGTCTGCACTGTCTTGCTGACCGACAGCAATGCCGAACTCACCGTCAATATGGCACTACGCTGATGCGTGATTGTCCCCTCGGTCCCCTCACGCGCAAGCACTTGCGTACTCCAGCTGCCATCCGGACCGCTGGCAGGGATGGTATAGGCATATTCATAGGTCTTGGTCGCCGCACCGGAATCAGCCACCTCGGTCATGGCAGCCGCACTGACAACCGGCGTAGCCGTCGGATCGATAATCGTGACGCTCGCCGAGGTGATATCAAAACTCCCAAACGGGTCGCTGACGATAGCGCGCACAAACACCGGCGTGTTCGGCGTCACGGCCGTGAGCGGAGATCCTCCCGGGAAAGGCGCATCGAAAAACTGCACGCTGTCGACATTGATCACGGTCTTCGACGGCAGGTTCACGAAGGAGCCCGGTGGCGTCACGATAATGCGCCGGTTACTGCTTCCGGTGGTGTTGTTGACTATCGTCAGCGTGAGCGTCGAGCCGGCCGGCAACAGCTTGTCTCCCGGTGTGGTCAGTGCCAGGTTGTAGGTGGCGGTCAGTGTCGGGTTCAGGTCCACATTGGTAAACGACTGCGTTGCAAATACGCCGATCGCGGAAGAAGACAGTGACAGGGTGAAACTGCGCTGCTGGCCATTGCCGCGCTCACCCAGTACCAGGGTCACCGGGATCTGACCGCTGCTACCGTCAACCGTGAGCGCTGTGGCCAGTGCCGGTGCGAGGGTCCAGTTGGCGGTCGCCCCTTCGTTGATCGTCACATTGCCTACTGCACCCGGCGGATTACGCGATAGTGTACTGGACGATAAATACAGCGGCTTGTTACCGCTGGCGGCAACCTGCGAGGCGGCGACGATCACGGTCGGTGCCGTCGGCGTGGCACCGGGTCCGTTGGGGTTGGTGATCGTTGCCGTGTTGTCGATGGCAGCGCCGGGATTCGCACTGCCGCTGATGGTGACATCGAAGACTCTGGTTTCCGTCCCGCCTGCCGGCAGCGAAATATTCGAAATATCCAGCAATACCCCGGTCGAGTTATCGACCGCACCGGGCGGAAATGACACCACGTTCAGACTGGTGGTGTTGGCCGGCAGGTTGTCCGTGACACTGATGTCGCTGGCAGGTGCGCCATTGGTTTCGATCAGGGTAATGGTGTAGCGGAGTGTATCGCCCGGATCGGCATCACCCCCATTGAGATCCACCACGGACTTGGTCGAGGTTGACAGGTCCGGCTGCAACACCACGGTCGGGTCACTGCTGCTGTTATTGCCGGCCTGGTTATCAAACTCGGCACCGGTTACCGTAGCCGTATTGGTAACCCCGGGCACGGCCGCCGCGGCCACACTCACGGTCAGGGTGATATCCGGCAGGCTGGCGCCACTGGCCAATGGCCCGGGATGGGTACAGCTGACATCCTGACCTGCAGCGCCACAGGTCCAGCCGCTACCGCTTGCAGAAATATAACCCAGCCCGGCCGGCAGGGTATCGGTTACCGTTATGGTGCCAGCATCGCTTGAGGGTCCGTTATTGCTGACACCCAGGGTATAGCTGCCATTCTGCCCCACCGTGAAGTCGCCGCTGTGTGTCTTGCTGATGGCAAGATCGGCAATGGGTACATTGGTCACACTCAGTACCTCCATGCTCAGCAGCACCAGGTCCTGGCCCGAACTGTAGACCGAGGTCGCCGAGGTGTCGCCGGGACTCAGCAGTGCGGAAATATCGTAGATATCCAGGTCGACACCGTAAGCGGTATTATTGCCCAGCATATTGATGGTCGAATTAAACTGGTTGTTTGCAGGATTGAAGCCGTCGGTCAACGCGATACCGTTGAAGGTGAGCGTCTCGTTGAAACCACCGAGTGAAGTGGAATTTCCGGAATCGCCCTCCCAGGTCAGGATGCCGTGCTTGCCATCAATACCTGTCGCCGGAATTATGAAGTTGCTGGATGGCAGCGCTATTGAGCTGCCACGGAAAAACTGGAAGCCATCGAATACATTGATGACGCGCAGCGGTTCCGCGGGGTTTTCATAAATCACCAGCAGACTCCAGCCCGACATAACGGCGGATACGGCGCAGTGCGGTGAACCGTTGTTGACCGCCAGATTGGCAAAGGTATAGGTACCGTTACCCTTGGTCGACACCTGTGACGTGACATCTTCGAAGCCACTGAAGAAATCGTAATTGGTACCACCCACGGTGAATGTTTCGGTAAAGCTACGGTCGGCACTGATCGCAACACCATCCAGGGTCACATTGTTATCCGGTGTCGAACCGGAACCCGCCCAGTACAGGTAGGCCGCCGTAATGGTCGAACCGGCCGGTATGCCACTCAGGTTGGCACTGCCGCTATTGGTGACGGCACAGGCATTACCCGTATTCGGCTGCGTACGCAGCGTCCCGCCAGTCGCTGCATAGTCGAGGTCGCCGACAAAAGTCTGGTACAGCGATATCGGCACTCCGGCATTCGCCGACTGCCATGCCACGAACAAAGCAGCGACCAGTACGGCGGCAAATAGTCGCATGAATGAGCGCGCGCACTTCAGCATGTCCACCGCACCCCGCCTGTCTGCCTGCCAGCTGTTTTTTGTCATCGCTTGCCTGTTCATAATGTCGTTATCCTTACTGGCGGTTAAACCAGCTCGAGATCTCGCGCACCGATTCCTGATCAAACTTGAAGCGCAGCTTCAGGTAGGGCCCCTCTGCCGTGAAGCCGGCCATATTGAAGTCGTCATCCTCGTAGCCTGCACGGTTATAACCCGCGGTAAGCCAGATATTGGTGGCCGGGTTGAAACCCACCGACGCACCCCAGGAATAGTCGTAGTAATGACTGTCCCAACCATGCAGCGTGCTGGCGCGCACCCCGACGTCCCAGCGTTTACCTAGATCACGGCGCAACTCGATGCCGACCGAGTCCGTGTAAGCCGAGTAGTCAGCACTATCGATGGTATCGTGCGTATACTTCGCACCGTAGTAGGTACTGGCCTGCAAGGATGCACGGCGATAGTTGAGCAAGACGTTGTTGACGAACTTCCAGTTGTCATACTCACTGCTGCCGCCATCCTGTCGATCAACGGACAGATCGGTGCGGTTCAGTACGGTCCAGCGACGTGCAAACGGGCGATGCACCAGGCCGATCCGCAGGTCCGCCGTGGTACCGTCTTTTCCGTTCATCGCTTGCGTCTCGAACAGCTGCAGGCGCGCAGACAGCCCCAGCCCGGGACGCGTCTCACCGGCGGCAGCACTGTATAGCCCCCACTTGTCTTCGCTTTCGGCAGTACGGTGTTCCAGCCGCGATGTCCAGGACCAGTCCTCATCCTGGTACGTCGCGCCCAGCGACACGGCCGTGAAATCCTCGCTGCTGACCGAGGCCGAAGGCAGTGTCACACTCAGCGGAGTGGCACCCCGATCGCGTATTGTGTTACTGCTGTCCAGGCTGGTATTCACACTCCATGCGTCACTCACCCGCCAGGTCTGCACCAGCCCGGCATTGGCGAACAGCCGCGGGCCATACTCGCTGCCACGCTGTTCCAGCGAGGTGTTCAGGGTCGCACCCGTCCATGGCCTCACATTCATGCCGATGCGGGTACTGTGTGTGTCCGCGTTGTCGCCGAAGGTCAGCTCCTGTTCCAGGAACAGGGACGTCGACGGGTTCAGCAGATAATCGGCGCCGAAGATGGTCCGCGTCGGGTAATCGATGCTGGCATTCTCATCCAGAGACTGGCTGTGTTCGATTCGCAGGTTGAGACGGTCATCCCGCAGCGAGCGGTGTGCACCCAGCGTGAGCTGGTTCGAACGATTGGTGGTGCCATTGCTGTAATCATCGCGCACCGAACGCAACCCGGCCGACACTCCGTAAGCGCCCACCTCGTGGACGACGGCGGCTTCGATGACATCTTGCTCGGCATCGGTTTGCAGGTCTGCCTGGCGGAAGACCTGCCCGGTCAGCTGTGACCGATCGGTCATCCGGTAACGTCCGTCCACACCGTAGAGCCGGGTGCCGCTGCCGATAGCGCTCTGCTGGCCGATACCAAAGCCGGCCTCGCGCTCGAGGTAATAGACGCTGCCATCCAGCGTACTGCCGGAATGGTTGAGTTCAGCCATGTAGGCATCGCGAACCGGTGCACTCGCCCGCTGGCTGGTGGCATATTCGAGCTTCAGCTGCGTCTGCCCGGTGAGGTCGACGGTCGCATCAACGCCCTTCAGCGTATCGTCGCCACTCTCCTTCCCCTGATTGATATACGTCACACCCAGCTCGGCACGCTGATCCATGAACCGCGCCGCACCGCGTCCACCATAACTCCACTCGTCTGCACCACTGTCGCGGGTTTCATAATCAACCACGATGAATACCGGATTCAACACGGCATCCTGGCCGGGCACCGGTGAGCGAAAGAACAGCGTCCCCGCGGCATAATCGATATTGTAGTCGGTATACCGTGTCATGGTTTGTGTTGACAGCACGACCTGCGGACGGAAGCGGTCGCGCGTCTCGATCCTCACCTTGTCCGAGTTGAACACCAGGTTGGTGAATCGCAACTGGTAAAGGCCGGAGGTGCCGTCCCCGCGCAGTTCATCCTTGGCAAAATTCTGACCGCTATCGCTGGCAAAGACATTCAGGCTGAGGTGCTCGTTACGATACTCTGACTTGTAGCCCGTCAGTGAGCGGTCATAACGTGCCAGTTCGGTCACGGTCAGGCCCGTAGTGTAGTCACCGAACAGTGCATAGAACTGGCGACGCTCGAGCCGCAGATACAGTTTTTCGCGACTGGCCGCGTCATAACCCTGCACCGTTCGGTCGCCATAGACGGTGAAGTAACTGTCCGGATCGATTTCCTGGAACAGGGTATTGCGCTCTTCCGCATCCTTGGCGGAGTCGTAGGCCAGTGTCAGCAACCACTCGCCCTTGACCGACCCCCGGGCAAACAACGACAGCTTGCTATCGGTAAAGGTACCGTTCTCGAGCTCCGCGGCGGACAGGGTCTCGAGATTTCCGCTGACGGCGTTGTGTGCCAGTGTGCCCTCGGCAAGCCCGACCAGCACCCAGTCACGCGGGGCGGCCTGCAGCCAGGGGCGCAGTCGGGCATCACGCTGTGCCAGGGGAATAACGATCGTTGCCTCGCCGGTGCGGGTGGTCGGCTTGAGTTCGATCAGGGCGATGCCGTCCTTGCCAACACGGTAGCGCGGGTTGCCGCGATCCAGTCCGGCCAGTGGCTGACGTTGCAGGTCGTCGATAACCTGTTGTGCAACATGCGGTGGGTCGACCATGAACTGGCCAATCAGGCCTTCGCGCACCGGCCGGTTATCACGGTCATACAGGCGCACCGCGATCACCGGCGTCTGCCGCCCGTCCGCAACCAGGCGAGACTGTTCAACCAGCAACTCGGCACGTACCGGCAGTGACGACATGCGCACGTCACGCTGAATACGCTCGACCAGCTTACCGTCGCTATCGCGGATCTCGACAACGAGGCTGTTATTGCCTCGCTCGATATCCACACCGGCCCACTGGCTGATGAGCAGCGTCCCGGCGGTGTTCATCGTACGCGTGTCGAAGTTGAGCGCACTGATGGATTCGCCATTAAGCGACAGCTTCACCGAGTGTGCCGGATCATGCTGCACCGCAATCCGGATACTGGCAATCGGTGGATTGTAATCCGCAGGCGGCCATAACAACTGACTGCCGGGGGTTGCGGCATCGGCCCATGCGCGGTCATAGGTCGGCATCGTGGCCAGCACCACCTCGTCGCTTGAGGTTTTTCTGTCCATTACAAAAGACTGCTGCCAGTCACCGGCGACACTGACACGAATATTTGCTGAAGACTGCATTGCGCTGACCCGTTCGGCATTGACCACCGTCTCGGTCACGATGCGCAGGTCAACCCGGCGATTGCGTGCCCGGTCCGCTGCCGTGTCGTTCGGCACATAGGGCCTTGTCGCGCCCAGACCGTTGACCGTGACCGCAGATTTCGGCAGGTTCAGCTGTTGGGCAAGGTAACTGCCGACTTCGCGTGCGCGCGCGGCCGAGAGTGCAAAGTTGTCGGCAAATTGTGCCTGTGAACGTTCACGGATCGGCTGGTTATCGGTATGTCCGGTCGCCTCGATGTGAATGACCTTGTGCCCATACAGCTGTTTGGCCAGTTGTTTGACGGCCTGCCGGTCGGCGCTCGACAGGTGCGTGCTGAAGGAGTCGAAATGAAAGCCCTCCTCTTCCCACTGCGCCCGTTCATGCACGATGCGCTGCATCAGCGTTTCCACTACCGGTGTACGCTGGCCAGCCTTGCCCGGGCCGTCGAACATGAGGAAGGCCTTCGCCGGCAGTTTGGCAGACTCGCCTCCCACACCCACTTCGGCGATGAAATTGAGCTCCCGGCGCCAGTCACCCGGCACCCCGCCAAGACTGTAGACCAGCACCGGTCCGCGCACCTCGGGATCGGCGATGGTCTTGTTGTCCAGCACGCTGCTACCGGGCAGGTATCGAACATCCGCCGGCAGATTAATCAACAAGCGCATATTTTCGAGCGGTACATCGCCACCCTGCAGGGCAAGGTGATAACTGGCAATATGCTCGCGCACACTGCTGCTGAAGGTCAGGCCTACCTCTACCGCAGGTGGCGGACGTGACCTGACATGGAAGTCGGTACGCCATAGCGTCCCGCCCTGCAAATCAACAAAACGTGACCAGGCTCGCCCGGCGAAACGACTGTGTTCTTCACAAATGACCGGCTCATAGTGTGGCGCAAGCGTTTCAAGGTCCATCTGCACCACGTGACTGCCGGGGCGCACCCCCTCGAAGTGGAACATGCCCTGCTCGTCACTGACTACCCAGGTCCCGTTCTCCAGGTAAATGCGCACACCGGCCACGCCAGTGCCGGCCTCGCTCCCGGGTGCCGCGCAGCCATCGGCCAGCACCCGGCCCATCAGGACGTTGCGGTCGCGCAGAAAATCCTGCCGGATATTTACGCTGACCGCGGCCTCGTTCGATAGCAGGGTATTGCCATTGGCATTCGCGACTGCACGATTGACCACATTATCGGCACGCAACCCCAGCACGACCTCAACCACATAACGGACTTCGGTCGAGGTGCCATCCGGCATGTCATTCAGGCTGAATACCAGCGACCGGCCATCGGCACTGAGCACCGGGTCAGGCACCGGGTTGCCGTCCAGCGTGGTGGATCCGCGCTGGTAGCGCAGCCCGGCCGGCAGGGTATCCACGATCTCTACCCCCGTTGCAGCTGCGCCGGTCAGGTTGTTCAGGGTCAGGCGATACTGCAGAAAATCGCCGGCCGATGCCTCGCGCCTGTTGGCATCCTTGACCAGGAAAAAGCCAACCCCCGCCGGATCCAGCGGAATGTCAATTTGAATGGCCGGGCCCAGCATGACAGCGAAGGGCAAACCGCGTGAGCCCTGTGCGTCAATCGCAAACGGCGCACCCGGCAGCACCTGGAGATTGGCCGTCGGAACGACGCTGGGTGCACTGTAGCTGGCCGGCGCTGTGACCTGTAGCCGGTAGGTGCCCGGTGCCACGAACGGGAAACGGTATTCGCCGGGCCCGAAGTTGTACACCCGGCCGCCACTGTCGGTCGTCGTACCGCCACTGCCAATAGTCGACGGGAAGATGCTGATTCCGTCATCACCATACACGGTTGCCGGCAAACCGGTGGCGTCGTTGATGAGGGTAATCTGTGCACCATCGATTAGTCCGCCAGTGGCACTGTCGAAGACCAAACCAAACGGGTCAACCAGCGTGCTGGCTGCAGAGGTATCGGTGCCATCAGCCACGTCGACATAGTCTGCCGTGATGACGACATCATCCTGCAGGCCGAGCTGCCCATTGGCCGGATTTGCGGCCAGGGGATACATCGAACTGATCCAGGACTGTATGTAACCGGTAAAGACGCCGGTATCCGGTCCGGTCTCGGTCAGGCGCAGCAGTTCCATATCGCCTGTTGCACCGACGTTGAGTGACACCAGCACCGTTTCGGCGGAGAACGCATCAAGGTTCTGATCGGGATCGGTCAGGCGCAGGAATACCGGATCGCCCTGGTGGTATACCGTGACCGGCTCCAGCGGCACGGGACTACCGAGGTTGATCGGCGTGGTACTGCCTGCCGGCACCGGCGCTGCCATCGGCGTAAAGGGACCGGCCGGGGTGCCACTGCTGCTGTAATCAGTCACTGCAACCGGCAGCGGTGTCGCCGTCGGCGACATGGGTGCATATTGCAGAAACTCGATAAGGGATGGTGTGCGCGCAACCACGGTCACCGTGGTGACCGTATTGGAATTACTGGTCGTGCCGCCGCTGAAGGTTGCCGTGGCGGTATTGTCGATTACCGTGCCCACCGGTACGGCCTGGGCCAGCAGCGGCACCATCATCAGGGCCGCGAACAGCTCGCTGCCAAACCGCCTGCGTGCATGTTTTTGCATACCTGCAAAC
>JBATGJ010000249.1:0-3062 GCA_049665685.1 Gammaproteobacteria bacterium | reverse complement strand
TACCTGGTCCGGGCGGTCTCGGCAGCCACGCGGCCACGAGCCGGACGTTCTCGACAGGCACCCAGGGCTGGGTGGCAGAGTGGTTATGCAGCGGCCTGCAAAGCCGTGTACGCCGGTTCGATTCCGGCCTCAGCCTCCAACTTTCTCCGATTCACAATGGCCCCCGTAGCAATTACAATACAACAGTTCACCTATGCCCGGGTGGCGAAATTGGTAGACGCAAGGGACTTAAATATTTGAGCACCCAGGCAGGAAACTCTTGGTGTGAATGGAGTCAAATTCGGGGAAACCTCAGCATTTTGTGATGGTGGCAATCCCGAGCTAAGTCCTGGAGCGATTTTTACTGCGGTACGTTGGTGTTTGAGCGTGGCAGTTTGGACATAAAAGGCGGATGTTACGCAGTCTGTTGTCCTTTTTATTGCCATTGATATGGTCAAGTTCTAGTGGGATAGGCTGATTGAGCCAGATAGTCCGGCTGCAATGTGAGCACTTGTGCTCGAAAATGTCTGCTTTCAGTAACTTGTTTTTAAGTTTATAGGACTGAATCGGGATTTCATTGCTCAGATATTTTTCAATTGGCTGTTTTGGCGGGAGAGTTTTCCCTTTATTCCACGCTTGTCCGGTAAAGTGCGATATATTTAGTTTGTAATGTTTTATCGCTTTTCTCAGTACATCATAGTTGCCACCATATGGAGCAACGCCAAGTATCTGGAGAGTCTGTCTCATTGAAGTGGACCTTTTCACTGATTCAATGAGTTGTTCTTCGGAATATTTATGTAGCTTCATACCGGACTGGTTAATCGCTCCAGGGAAAGTGTAGAGACTTGACGGCTCCTACCTGTGTCATGAAATTACATCATGATATGGTAAAGGGAAAGTCCAGACCACAAATGCGTTTTAAGTAAACGCAGCGGCGAAAGTCGTAGCTGGTATGAAAATCCCTCGGTGGCAACACCGTGCCGGTTCGATTCCGGCCCCGGGCACCATCTGCTGCGCTAGCCGCTCATGATGCGTGGCCAACGATCGTGTATGGCATCTGCCAGTTCGGGCGTCACCGTCACGATATAGATGCGACGCTCATGCTCATGGCGTGCCACCAGGCCCTGTATCCACTGTCCGCGGGTCAGGTCATACCAGCGCGTGTGGCCTTCCAGGTCCTTTTCCATGAAGCTCTTGACCGGCACCTTGACCGGTATCGGGAACCAGCGGTCCCAGCGCCCGGCGTAGATCGTATCGAGGCGTGCCCACCCGCCCAGTGGCAACCGGCCCGCCTGTTCAGCGCGCCGTCCCCATGCCAGCAGCCTGACGCCACCAGTACGCGTTCTTGCCGGCAGGCTTGCGCCCGGGTTGGGAAAATAGACCCGGGTGTCTTCGCCATTCACTGAATAATAGACGCCGCTGCACATGATGAGCTAGATCGTTTGACGGTGGCCAAATGGCTTCCATGCCGGTGCAATGACGTTGGGCATGCTGGAACGCCCGAGCAGGCGTGCCGGCGCCAGGACAAGTTCACCATAACGGCGATTGACCGCATCCATGACGGTATTCACATCGCGTTGTGTCTCGTCTGCAGTGTCGAACAGTTCCAGCTGGCCGCCGGTGTCTACCGGGTCCAGGGCCGTTACCTGTACCTGGTGTACACCCTGCCTGGCCCACATTTCACGCATGACCTGGCGGCACAGTGCCATAATGCTGCCGCCATCGTTGGTGGGCAGGGCGCAGCGCAGCCTGCCGCCCACCCAGCCTTCGCTGGTGCGCAGCCCGATAAAAAAGGTCGTTGCCTGCAATCCATGGCGGCGCAGGCGGGTGCCAACCTTTTCGCTCATATGCAGCAGCCAGGTCTGCAGCAGTTCCGGATCACGGGTTCCAGGCGGCAGCACCTTGCCGTGACCCATGGATTTGGGGGGCGGGACATCCAGCTGCAGGGCGGCGGGATCCTGTCCCTGGCACATATACCAGATGCGCCGTCCCGGGTTGCCGAAGCGCCGCGCCAGTACACTGATCGGCAGATGCCGCATGTCCCCGCAGGTTGCGACGCCGTGCTCGGCAAGAAACCGGCCGATTCCCTTCGCGATCCCGCACAATTCAGTGACTGGCACATCGCGCAGACGCTGTGCCGCCTCCCAGGGCGGGATAACGGTCAGGCCGTCCGGTTTTTGCAACTTGGCGGCGAATTTGGCGGTAGTCTTGTCACCGCTGATGCCGACTGAGCACAGTATCCCGGAGGCCTCATGCACCTTGCATTTGGCGAGGTGTGCAATGTGCAGGGGAGTGCCGAGCAGCCGCTGGCAGCGCGTAACATCGAGGAAGGCCTCGTCGACCGAGAACACCTCGATATCCGGTGTAATGTCCTGCAGGGCGGCCATGATGGTGGCAGAGGTTGCCGCGTAACGTTCCGGGTGTGCCGGGCAGCGGATCAGTTCGGGACACATGCGGAGCGCCTGCTTTAGTCGCATGCCGGTCTTGATGCCGCAGGCACGGGCCTCATACGAGCAGGTGATGATGCAGGTGCCCTGCATGCCGTTGGTAATGGCAATCGGCCGGCCACGCCACTCGGGATGATCGCGCTGTTCTATAGAGGCAAAAAAGGCGTTCATATCGACCAGCATGATCGCACTGGGCCATGTCAACCGGGGTGTTCTGACAGTTCTTGTAGGATTATCCATATACTGTAATTATATACAGTATCCCTGCATACCGCCCGTATAGAGAAAATCTCAGTAAACATCTTGTTAATCAGCAGGAAAGCGCTAAACTGTGCGGCAATCCATGCTGCAGGCGAACTGTTAATTCGGTGGTGAATGCGATGAAAAACGAAAAGTCTCGTAACCTCGAGCTGGAGCAGACCTTGATGCGTCTGCTGCTTGTAACAGCGGCCCTTGTCTATGGCTTAACCCTTATTTCATGGGGTGTATTTGATAGCAGTGAAATGCAGCCGGTCGTGTATTTTGGTTACCTGTATGCGTTTATTTCTGCATTCTCGATTTTTCATGTTTATCTGGTGCCACATGGAAACCATTGGCGACACAGCGTGTACATGTGCCTGGACATAATTGTGATAA
>JBATGJ010000248.1:0-3240 GCA_049665685.1 Gammaproteobacteria bacterium | reverse complement strand
TTTCAGGACTTTAGAATTTATTCCATTTCGTAGTCAGGGTTTTAACTTTAATGTCAACAATCAACCAGTTAGTACGCAAGCCGCGCTCCCGCAAGCGGGAAAAAAGCACCGTCCCCGCACTGGAGGCCTGCCCCCAGAAACGCGGCGTGTGCACGCGCGTGTACACCACAACCCCGAAGAAACCGAACTCGGCACTGCGCAAGGTCGCGCGCGTGCGCCTGACCAACGGTTTCGAAGTGACTACCTATATTGGTGGCGAGGGCCACAACCTGCAGGAGCACTCGGTGGTGCTGATCCGCGGCGGTCGTGTCAAGGACCTGCCGGGTGTGCGCTACCACACCGTGCGCGGCAGCCTCGACACCTCCGGTGTGACCAGCCGCCGCCAGGGCCGTTCCAAGTACGGCGCCAAGCGTCCGAAGTCCTGATCGTGATTGCAACGAATAGTTAGCGAGTACACTCAATGTCCAGAAGAAAAGTTATCGGTTCGCGGGAAATTCTGCCTGATCCCAAGTATGGGAATCTGATGCTGGCCAAGTTCATCAACATGGTCATGGAGTCCGGCAAGAAATCGGTTGCGGAACGCATCATCTACGGCGCGCTGAACCAGATCGCCGGTAAGGGTAATGAAGACCCGGTCGAAGTGCTGGACAAGGCGCTGGATAACGTTCGCCCGATGGTCGAGGTGAAATCCCGTCGTGTCGGTGGCGCCACCTATCAGGTGCCGGTCGAGGTGCGCCCGGTACGCCGGACCACGCTGGCCATGCGCTGGGTACTGGATGCCTCACGCAAGCGCAGCGAGAAATCCATGCCCTTGCGCCTGGCGGGTGAACTGCTGGACGCCGCCGAGAGTCGCGGCTCCGCCGTGAAGAAGCGCGAAGAAACACACCGTATGGCGGAGGCCAACAAGGCCTTTTCGCATTACCGCTGGTAACGCTCGCCCTACCTTAAACAGACAGATATACGATTCCGGAACAGAACAGTGCCACGTACAACACCATTAGAGCGCTATCGGAATATCGGCATCATGGCCCACATTGATGCCGGTAAGACGACGACGACCGAGCGCATCCTGTTCTATACCGGTGTGTCGCACAAGATCGGCGAAGTGCACGACGGTGCGGCCGTTATGGACTGGATGGAGCAGGAACAGGAGCGCGGTATCACCATCACGTCCGCGGCGACAACCTGCTTCTGGAAGGGTATGGACCAGCAATTCGATCAACACCGAATCAATATTATCGATACGCCGGGCCATGTGGATTTCACCATCGAAGTGGAGCGTTCACTGCGTGTGCTGGACGGCGCCTGTGCCGTGTTCTGCGCCGTGGGTGGCGTCGAGCCGCAGTCGGAAACGGTCTGGCGCCAGGCCAGCAAGTATCACGTGCCGCGTATGGCCTTCGTCAACAAGATGGATCGCGCCGGTGCCGATTTCCTGCGTGTCGTCGAGCAGGTCAGGAAGCGTCTTGGTTCCACTCCGGTGCCGCTGCAGTTACCGATCGGTGCCGAGGATCATTTCCAGGGTGTCGTTGACCTGGTGCGTATGAAGGCGATCTTCTGGAATGAAGCGGACATGGGGGTCACTTACGAGGAGCGGGAGATTCCTGCGGATATGCTGGATCTGTGCAATACCTGGCGCGAGCACATGATCGAGGCCGCTGCCGAGGCTACTGAAGAGCTGATGGAGAAATATCTCGATCAGGGCGAAATGACCGAAGATGAAATCCGTGCGGGGATACGCGCACGCACGCTGGCCAGCGAGATCGTGCCGACGCTGTGCGGGTCTGCCTTCAAGAACAAGGGCGTGCAGGCCATGCTGGATGCGATCATTTACTTCATGCCCTCGCCGCTGGATGTGCCGGCCATCAAGGGCCATCTGGATGATGCCGCCGAGACCCTCGCCGAGCGCCATTCCTCGGACAAGGAGCCGTTTGCGGCGCTGGCATTCAAGATCGCGACTGACCCGTTTGTCGGCAACCTGACCTTCTTCCGGGTCTACTCCGGTGTACTGAAATCGGGCGACAGTGTCTATAACCCGGTCAAGGCCAGGAAGGAGCGTATCGGCCGTATCCTGCAGATGCATGCCAACAGCCGGGAAGAGATCAAGGAAGTGCTGGCCGGCGACATTGCCGCGGCCGTGGGTCTCAAGGACGTCACCACGGGCGACACACTGTGCGATCCGGACAATATCATTACCCTGGAGCGCATGGAATTCCCGGAGCCGGTGATTTCCGTCGCGGTTGAGCCGCGCACCAAGGCCGACCAGGAAAAAATGGGCGTGGCCCTGCAGAAACTGGCCAAGGAGGACCCGTCTTTTCGCGTAGCCACGGATGAGGAGTCCGGTCAGACGATCATTTCCGGCATGGGCGAACTGCACCTGGATATTATCGTCGACCGCATGAAGCGCGAGTTCAGCGTCGAGGCCAATGTCGGTGCACCGCAGGTGGCCTACCGCGAGACCATTCGCAAGGCGGTCGAGCAGGAAGGCAAGTTCGTGCGCCAGTCAGGAGGTCGCGGCCAGTACGGCCATGTGTGGCTGAAACTGGAGCCTAAACCAGTCGGTGAGGGATACGAATTCGAGAATGCCATCGTGGGTGGTGCGGTGCCGAAGGAGTACATCAACTCGATTGACAAGGGTGTACAGGAACAGATGGAAAACGGCGTCATCGGCGGCTACCCGGTCGTGGATGTCAAGGTTACGCTGTTTGACGGTTCATACCACGACGTTGACTCCAGCGAAATGGCCTTCAAGATCGCCGGTTCCATGGCATTCAAGGACGGTGCGCTCAAGGCCAGCCCGGTGCTGCTCGAGCCGATCATGAAGGTCGAGGTGGTAACGCCGGAAGATTACCTGGGTGACGTGATGGGCGATCTGAACCGCCGCCGCGGGATTACCCACGCTATGGAAGACAGCGCCAGCGGGAAGATTATCCGCGCAGATGTGCCGCTGGCCGAGATGTTTGGTTATGCCACCGACCTGCGTTCGGCGACACAGGGACGCGCTACCTATTCAATGGAATTCGAGAAATACAGTCAGGCGCCTGCAACCATTGCGGATGCCGTACTGAAAAAAGCATCCTGATTATTTTTATTACGAATAAAGAGGAATACTGTCGTGTCCAAGGAAAAATTTCAGCGTACGAAGCCGCATGTCAATGTTGGGACGATTGGTCACGTTGATCACGGCAAGACGACGTTAACGGCGGCGATCACGAAGGTGATGGCGGAGCAGTATGGCGGCGA
>JBATGJ010000247.1:0-14847 GCA_049665685.1 Gammaproteobacteria bacterium | reverse complement strand
TCGCCGCCATACTGCTCCGCCATCACCTTCGTGATCGCCGCCGTTAACGTCGTCTTGCCGTGATCAACGTGACCAATCGTCCCAACATTGACATGCGGCTTCGTACGCTGAAATTTTTCCTTGGACATTACCTCTGACTCCCCTCGCGGTTAGTGCATACCTGATTAAACAAATCCAGCTGACCTGGAGCCCATAACCGGATTTGAACCGGTGACCTCTTCCTTACCAAGGAAGTGCTCTACCGACTGAGCTATATGGGCCAAAAACAGATACAGATAAATAAAGTTATAACTGCAAGAGAATGGCGCGGCGCGCCCTGTCACTTGCATCTGTCCTCTATGTATGTGTATCTACCCTAATCCTGGAGCGGGTGATGGGAATCGAACCCACGTCATCAGCTTGGAAGGCTGAGGTTCTACCGTTGAACTACACCCGCCGAACTCACGCCCAAGCAAAAATAATCTCTTCAATTCCGGCCATTTGGTGGAGGGGGGAGGATTTGAACCTCCGAAGGCTGAGCCGTCAGATTTACAGTCTGATCCCTTTGACCACTCGGGAACCCCTCCAAAAATGCAAGCCCGCTATTGTGTTGCAGGACCCGGGGAGTGTCAACAGATATAGTCGCCTGCGGGCTGGAGTAACCGGCAATGTCTGGCGGCATCGCCTGACATGAACACGCGCCATGACAGACTTGTCATAAACAGTTACATGCGAGAAAATGCCGCCAATACTTAAGTACCAAGGGGGCACGGTACTGCGGTATACAAGGGCGCGCGAATAAGCCTTTTTCTTCATCATTCCAACAACATACAGGAGTTGCAATGGACCGCAGACTCTACTTCCTGATACCGGACCGTCAGCACGCGCTCGTCGTCGTCGATGAACTGGCCGAGCAGGGCATTGATTTAAAACACATGCATGCCCTGGGTGACAAGCGTACCCGTCTTGACGGCCTGCCGAACGCGACCTTACGCCAAAAAAATGACACTGCGCAGCGGGTGGAAAAAATCTTCTGGAATACCAATCTGGCCAGCTTTGCCCTGGCGCTGATCGCACTGATCGTGCTGCCGGTACTCTATGGGCTGAGCGGGTGGTTGCTGATACCCGTGTCCATCATGCTCATCAACTTCATGATGGGCCTGCACTTTACCAACGTACCCAACACCCATCTGGGTGAATTTCGCGACGCCCTTGCCCACGGTGAAATCCTGCTGATGGTCGACGTACCCGAGTCCCGGGTCGCCGAAGTGGAGACAGATATCCAACACCACCATCCCGAGGCAACGGTGGGTGGCGTGGGTTGGGGCAGCCAGGCCTTTGGCCTGTAGCCCAGCCGGACCCCGGACCACTAGCCAGTAAAGTCAGCTAGTTACTGAAATGGCCGCGGCGGATCCCTTCGCCCATGAGTGCACTGAAATCCTCATTAGTGACCCGGATCAGCTGTTCATGGTCGCCGGCCTCGAAATATATCTCCGCTTGCTCGGCTATGGCGTCGTCTACCACGGTCTCAATCCCGTAGGCCGGACCAAGCGGCGGCAGTGCACCGATTTCGCAGTCGGAAAACAGGCGGCCGAGCTCACTCTCGGTCGCGAGACCGAGGCTGCGATTCATCTGGCGATGCAGCTCACCGAGATCGACGCGGCGGTCTGACGGCAACACCACCATCAAGTAACCATCCTCGTCTTCCAGCACCACGGACTTGGCCAGGCGTCGGCCAGGTACATGCGATGTCTGGGCACTCTCACTGCTGGTGCTGGAATGGGGATGGGTCAGCACATCGTAGGCGATGTCATGATGCGCAAGGTAATCCGATACTTTCATTGCAATAGCCATGATCAAACCCTCCGTTTGCACACAGCAATCATTCACTACCAGTATAGGCAATATTCAGGGATCCGCCCCGACGCGGAGCGCATCACGCATGACCGCCAGGCGCCGATACCAGCCAACCAGGTCATCGAGCGAGAACACGGCATTGGCCGGACTCGGATTGGGTGTGAGGAATACCCGGCTGGCACCAATCAGCAGAGGTTGATCGCCCCAGTCGATGGCCGGCGTTATTTCCATAGCATATTTCAGGTAATTGCTGTAAGCCAGCTTGCCGTGAAACCAGGCAATGCGTGGACCGTGCTGCAGCAGCCTGTCGCGGAGCAACGGGGCCCATTTGCGATAGTCCGCTGCACGCAACTCGCCGCCACCGGCCGTCGGTCGCTTCACGACATCGGTAAAACCAAGCTTATATTTTTGCTGCAGGACAGCCATGGCGGCGACACCGGGCACCAGCGTTTCCGGCACCAGCCCGCTGGCATTCAGAGCGCGCCAGAACCGGTTGCGCGGGTTGGCGAAATAGTAACCTTCACGCACCGAGGGCAATGATGGATTGAGCCCGATGGAGATGATGTCGAGACCGGGGCGGAGATAATCGGGAAGGGTTTTCATTGTGACGCAGCCCTGGCCCGGCGTCACTGAAGATGCAAAGGACTCACACAAGGCCCCCAGGCTGCCAGGGCAAACATCAGCGCAACCTCACTACATAGCGCCCGCGGTGCCGTCCGGACAGCACGGTCTCGAACACGGCCGGCAAGTCATCCAGGGTCACCGTCCCTGCAACGATCCTCTCGAGGTAGCGCGGTTTCAGGTCGCTCACCAGGCGGTGCCAGACCTTTAGCCGCCACTCCATCGGGCAGTTCGAGGAGGTAATGCCAAGCAGACTTATCCCGCGCAGGATGAACGGCATGACAGTGGTGTGCAGTTCCTGCCCGCCGGCCAGCCCGATGCTGGCAATATTCCCCCATGGCCTGATCGTGCGTGTCAGCCACGCCAGCACGTCATTGCCGACGTTGTCGATCGCCGCGGCCCAGCGTGCCTGCTCCAGTGGCCTGGTCTCGGTGGCGACAACACTCGCATCCACCACCTCCGCTGCCCCCAGCGATTGCAGGTAATCACCGGCCTCCAGCGCGCGGCTCATCGCCACCACCTCGTACCCGTGACCGGCCAGCAGGTCAATCGCGATGCTGCCAACACCACCACTTGCACCGGTCACGATCACCGGTCCCTGCCCGGGGTGCAGGCCGTTCTGCTCGAGACGGTCGATCGCCAGCGCCGCGGTAAAGCCGGCGGTCCCCAGCGCCATGGCCTCGAACAGCGACAGACCCGCCGGTAGCGGCACGACCCAGTCCGCCGGCACCCGTACGAATTCGGCAAAACCACCATCATGGCTTTCACCCAGGCCACACCCGGTCACCAGCACCGCGTTACCCGCTACGAAGCGTGCATCGTCCGATTCGACTACCGTACCGGCCACGTCCACGCCCGCAACCAGCGGGAAACGGCGCAGGATTTTCCCGCGAGCAGTGCCCGCCAGTGCATCCTTGTAGTTCACACTGGAATAGCGCGCCTCGATCAGCACCCCGCCATCGGACAGCGCATCCAGCGTGATGTCTTCCAGCACTCCGGCAGCGCCTGCATGAACACGAAAGGCGCGGAAGGTATTCATGGACCGGCGTTATCGTGCCAGTTCAGGACACCGTCCTGGGTAAAGGGCAATGCACGCCGGTCACCGGCAAGATAGATCACCCCGCTCAGGCTGTAACGCAGTTGCGTCTGACCGGATTCCGCGGCCGGCAGGCGGCCGGGCACACTGATACCAAACACCGCCTCACCCTGCGCCGGTACATCCACAGACTGGCGGCTGACACCCCAGGCGTACTCCACGTCATTGAGCTCCATGCGGTAGCGCAGCCCGGTAACCGGCATGGCGCTGTCGTTCCGGTTCTGCAGATTAAGCTGCAATAAGACCTGATCGGCTTGTGGCGCCGGCTCGATACTGTCGAGGGTGACGAGTGGAGACAGTGCATAGTCGGGCGTACCGGCACAGGCGGCCAGCAGGGCGATTACCGGCAGCGCCGCAATTAACCAATGGCGGACTGCGCTCAGTCCGGCATCTCCTCGCCCCGGGGGACCGGGCCGTAGGGCGCATCGCGGTGCTGGTCATGATAGTGCATGCGGTAATGAACAAAACGTGCCGGATCATCGAAGTGCATGAACGGATTGCCGCCGATCTGCTCCTGCATGGTGGCCGTGGCCTGGTCGGCATAGTTATGTCCAGGCCGAATCACAGTGCCTGCGGGAAAGCCTGTCGCCATGGCTTTCAGCGTCTGATACATCTGTTCCGGATCACCGCCGGCCAGATCGCAACGCCCGCAACCAAACACGAACAGCGTGTCACCGGTTATGAGTTCACTGCCGATGTGGTAACAGGCGGAACCCGGCGTGTGGCCCGGCGTATGCAGGGTGGTGATGTCCGTCTCGCCCACCCGGATCACGTCGCCACCATGGTGCAGGGTCGGCAGGTCGAGGCCCTGTCCCCAGAACTCCGCTTCCGGCTTCAGCAGGTGCAGTTGCGCATCGGTGGACTCCAGCACTTCGCTGATGCCGTTGATGTGGTCATGATGGCTGTGGGTCAGCAGGATATCGGTAATCACCATACCGTGCTTTTCTGCAAGCGCCATGACAGCCGGCACATCCCAGGCCGGATCAACCACGGCGGCACGGTCACTGGCATGATCGTGGACCAGGTAGACAAAGTTCTCCATCGGCCCCAGTTCCAGGGCATGGATGGTGAAAGGCGCAGTGTCAGGCATCGTGGCGGCAAATGTTTGCAAGGGTCATATGCATTATTATGGTCGATTGCCTCACATGATTCCACGCAAGGAGCACACCGTGCCCGTCGACAAACTCATCCTGCTGCCGGACGATGCACTTGTCGGCATTGATGATTGCCATGAACTTGCCGTATGCCTGCAGGGCATCGGCCTGATCGACGAACAGCGCGCCTCTGACAGCGGCCTGTTTTACCCGGCCGGCGCACAGTTCCTGCAGCTGGTCAGTTTCCTCGGCTGTTCGCCGTCAATCGAACTGGAACCACCCGGCGACGGTACAAGCCTCGAGCAAGCCGTGGTCAACGGCCGGTTCTGTCACGTTGTCCTGGCGTGTGAACCGACACTGCGATTTCGCGCGGACCCGCAAACCCGACCACCCCGCTGCCCGCAGTGCGGAGCGCCCGAACCGGACTGGCAGGCACGCATCCGCCGCTGGCAGGACAAACCCGCAAAGTCACACTGGTCATGTGCGGCCTGCGGCCATCGGGGCAACCTCACCGACTGGGTGTTCCGCAAGACCGCCGGGTTCGGTAAAGTCTTTGTTGAAATCAGGGGGATATACCCGGCAGAGGCAGTCCCCGGCGCGGCACTGCTGGCGGCCCTGTCAGCGTATACGGGTGGCGCCTGGCACTATATTTATATAAAGGAATGAAGCCCCTGCCGTGCTTCTATGCGACAATAGTTGCACATTTCGACCGACAGGGCAGCCGATGAGCGAACCGACCGAACTGAGCAAGGAAGAACGTATCCTGCGCGTCATGAAACGGGTACTGACCGATGTTGCCAAGGACACCTACACCCGGCCGGGCTACCGTCATCCGCTCAGTGACGCCACTGTCGATGGCATTCGCCAGTGCCTGGCGTTGATCAGCGCACGCGAAGTCGAGCTCAACGAGGCAGCTGGCCGCAAGATGGATGCACGCCCGCGTTTTATCGACGAGCCGACCTCATCCGTCGTCGTCCAGCTGGATATACCCGGCAAAAAGGATTCTGACTAGCCTCACCCCTGCCCCCCGCTACACGCCTGCCACACACCCGCCGCCACACCCTGCCGCACCGCGGCAACCTCTACCTGCCGGGTGGTCAAGAATGATTCCGGCAACGCCGATAGCCTCCCGAGAAGGGATGCTCCTCTTGCATGCTGCGCGCTTCACCCGAGGGAAATAATTACCTTCTTTAAATCAACAGGTTGTCGAGGCCACCAGGAACAACTGCGATGCACTACGGGACGGACATGGATCATGGCCGCCGGCAAGATCGGCAGGCAGGGTCGTGGCATTTCGGGAGTTACCGAATAAAACCTGCCCGGTGTTACATGCCGGGTCGCGTATCGATGCCAGCCCGTGGGCAGTCATCCGGCGTTCAAACCCGACGCTATCATCTCGCCACCGACGGCGTCGAACGCGGCTTCCCTGGAAGGGTGAGCTGGACATTCGGTTAATGACGGCATTACTGCAACGACCGGCAAAGCGCGCGAGGCTCTCCGCCCTGGTCATGCTGCTTGCGGGTTGCCTGTCATACCCGGCCGCGACAGTCGGGGAAGAGATGATGACGGAATACCAGCTCAAGGCTGCATTTCTGTATAACTTCTCACGCTTCGTGAGTTGGCCAGCGCCGGCCAGGAATACATTCAGGCTTTGCGTGGTCGGTGAAAACCCGTTTGGCCCGCTACTCGATTCACTGTCCGGAAAAACCGCCCATAACAGCATCCTCATTGTAGAACAGCACAACAGCCCGGACCATATCAATGACTGCCAGCTTGTCTATATCAGTGACACACTCGAACCCGGACTGAACAGCATGCTGGCAGGGCTGGCCAATCGTCCGATACTCACTGTCAGCGACATCGAGTCATTCACCGATGCCGGCGGCATGATCGAATTCACGCTCTCTGATAACAGGATCCGCTTCGAGATTAATACCGTGGCCGCCGCCAACGCGGGGCTGGTCATCAGCTCGAAACTGCTGTCCCTTGCCACCAGCGTCAAGACGGGGCAATAGGACGATGCTGCAACTGATCAGGAACATGTCCGTACGACACAAGCTGATGCTGATCAGCATGGGAATTACCATGGCGTCGCTGTTGCTCGCCAGCATCGCATTCATAACCTCTGACAGGTTATATGCGCAAAAGACCGTCGTCGACAGCCTGGACACCATGGCATCTGTGATTGCCGCCAACAGCAGCGCGGCCATGCTGTTCGGTGACGACGATGCCAGCCTCGAGACCCTCGGCTTTCTCAAGTCACAGCAACAGGTGCAGGCAGGCGTACTCTACCTGAAAGACGGCAGCCTGTTTGCCAGTTATCGTCACGCAGATTTTTACGATGAATTACCACCACCCGGTTCGCACCAGCACAGTGTGAGACTCAGCGACAAGTTTGCCGAGATTTTCAGGCCAGTCATGCACAAGGGCGATGTGATCGGTCATGTCTACCTGCGCGCTGATGTAAAGGCCGTGCGTGAACGGCTGAACTGGTACCTGGGCGTTGTTGCGATCGTTCTGGCCACATCATTACTGCTCGCATTTGTACTCAGCACGCAGTTACAGCGGATCATTACCGACCCGCTCCTCAAGCTGTCCGCCATTGCACGCCGCATCAGCACGGAACAGAACTTTTCGCTGCGCGTCGCCGGAAGCAGACGCGACGAACTGGGCAACCTGATCAGTGATTTCAATACCATGCTTGACGAGATCCAGACACGTGACGAGCAACTCAAGACCTACCAGGCGGAACTGGAGGACCGCGTGGCAATACGCACACGGCAACTGGAAATCGCCAATACCGAGCTCGCCATCGCAAAGGAAGAGGCAGAAGCAGTGGCGAAGCATATGGAATACCATGCCCATCACGACGCACTTACCGGACTGCCGAACCGCATCCTGCTGAATGACAGGATCAGTATTGGCCTGGCTCAGGCGCGTCGCCAGGAAAGCATACTCGCCCTGCTGTTCATCGACCTCGATCGCTTCAAGATCATCAACGACTCGCTCGGGCATACAATCGGCGACCAGCTGTTGCGGGTCATATCAGAGCGCCTGAAAATGTGTCTGCGCGAGGGTGACACGGTTGCCCGCCTCGGTGGCGATGAGTTCATGATACTGCTGCCTGACATCAGGAATGCATCGGATGCAGGCAGGATCGGCACCAAGATCATCAGGTCGCTGACAGAACCTTTCTCATGCAATGGCCACGAACTGCACATAACCATCAGTGTGGGCGTCAGTGTTTATCCGTTCGACGGGTCTGATGCAGAGACGCTGGTAAAACATGCCGACATCAGCATGTATCGCGCGAAGGAAATCGGCCGTAACAAGCTGGTTTACTTCTCGGCCGAAATGAATGCCGGGTCGCGCAAGAAGCTGACACTTGAAACCTGCCTGCGCTCGGCACTCGAGCAACAGCAGCTGCACCTGGTTTATCAGCCGAAAATCGACATCATCCAGAACACCATCATCGGTGTTGAGGCACTGCTGCGCTGGGATCACCCGACCCTGGGTTATGTCAGCCCATTAGAGTTTATACCGATCGCGGAAGACAGCGGCCTCATCATCCCAATCGGTGAGTGGGTGGTACACACGGCATTCAGACAGCTGCGCGAATGGCACGACGGGGGCTTCGAGGGCCTGACCATAGCCGTCAACCTATCCTCGGCACAGCTATCCAGACCGGGTCTCGAGGACATCCTGGACAGGGCGCTGGCTGATTCGGGTATCAGCGCCGACCGGGTCGAACTGGAAGTCACCGAGAACGTGGCCATGCGCAACCTCGGTTCGGCAATCATTACCCTCGAGAAGCTGAAGGACAAGGGCATGAGTATCGCCATGGATGATTTCGGCACTGGCTATTCGTCACTTGCTTATCTGCGCAAGCTGCCGGTCGATACGGTAAAGATCGATCGGTCGTTCGTCAGGGAAATCCCGGAAAGCAAGGACGATGCCCTGATTGCGCAGACCATTATCGCCATGGCGCACAGCCTGAATCTGTCCCTGGTGGTCGAAGGTGTTGAGAATGTCAGACAGCTGAATTTCTTCAGGCAGCAGGGCTGCCGGGTGGTCCAGGGTTACCTGTTCAGCAAGCCGGTCCCCGCGGCGGACATCCTCAGGATGCTACGCAAACAGGAGACCAGCGGGACGATCAACCTGATCAAGCCATAGGTATTTACTGGCGCCAGACCTCTATTCCCTCAATCGGTTTGTTATTCTGCGGTGCAGGCATATATCGTGGCTCAACCTGATCATATCGCATGCCGAACGGTGGGACGCTATAGGGATAGCTATAGTACTGCGCAAGTGCAAAACCTGACGCCTGCATCGGGTAACTGTAATAATTGTGCGAGCGTCCACTGTCCTTGCCCTTCAGGAAACAGAAAGCCTGCACACTGCCCGATACACACAGGCCGGCCGTGAGTGACAGCACAAGAATCGTTCTGCCTGATTTCATGTTATACCTCCTACATCAACTGGTAGGGCGTCTCATCGGTCAGTTGCAGAACGCGTGAGACAATTCGAATAACCTCCTCCACAAATACATCCAGATCGGACCAGTGCTCGGCACGATCGATCACCTCCGCACCGTCCTGCATGATGATCCGCAGAGCAAGTTCATCCCCCTGCTTGTTGTTGTCCGGCTCCGCGGTGATGTACATACCGGGTTCCGGATCCTGCCCGCAAATGACCGCCGCAATATACCGGTAGGTCCGGCCATCCGTGCTCTCGATATCGCCCAGCACAGTCAGGGTAAACTCTCCCAGGCGATAACGTCGCCGGGGAATGGCCGTTGCGATGCCGGGCTTCTCTTTCATCAGGCTAGCTTCCTTTACCAGTATTTGCCATACAATCTTCAACCATTCGCTGTCCCGAGACAACGGTACACTTGCAAGCAACTGAATTTATGCATACTAATACTGAAAAACACCTGTTAAGGAAGTGCTGATAAATGAGTGACCTCATCTGTCCGTTCAGCGCCACGCTCGCCAGGGACGACTTCGCCTGCAGGCACGCTGAAAAGATTATCCGGCGTGGCGGCGCGGAGTTTGCCTGTCGCAGCAGCACGTTGCATACACACTGCAGCCAGCTGTTTGCTGCGCTGAAAAACGCCGCATTGCCGGCTTTTAATGTCGAGGACGACCTGCTACAGGTCCCGCACGGTGTCCTGGCGAAAATCCAGTTCGGTGGCCTGCTTGGCCTGCAGCGACTGGTTGCGGACAGCCCTGGCGACACGGTCGAGGATATTGCCGCCCTGGTCGAGGCGTCCATCGCACACTTCGGTGACATTGATGCCATCCCTCACCAACAATTGACAGGGGACATCACCGGCTACCGGCTGGCACGCCGGCGCCGGCGCTGACTCCCGGTCCGCCTCCGCAAGCCTCAACTCACCGACCAGGCGCCGGAAAATTGCCACCCGGGCGGGAAACGGCAAAATTCCGTCATCTACGACCCTCACTTCCAATATTTTAGTCAAATATTTCAGTTACTTGTGATTGTGGCAAGATTCTTGCTCGAAATGTCACAGCTATGCAATACCCGGGCTGCAGGAAAGCGACCCCGGGTACTGCGGACTGTGATGGGCACCGGCATGACGGCTGCCGATACCAGGGAAGGGTAAACAACACAGGGACGTTATGTACCAACAGATAAACCTGTACCAGCCCGTCTTCCGGCGGCAACGCAAGGTCTTTTCTGCGGCTACCCTGCTGCAGGTCACCGGCATTGCGGCCGCGCTGCTGCTTGGCTTTTACATTCACGCCAGCTGGACTGTGAGCAGCCTGGATGCAACAGCCGCCTCAATGGCCATGCAATATCAGCGGCTCGAGGAGCAACTTGGCATTCTCGAGAACGCCGGCAGCGAGAGCGATGTCCATGCCGAGGTCGAACGGCTGCAACAGATGCTCACCCGGCGCCAGGCATTGCTCGACAGCCTCACACAGCTCGATTTCAGAGAGAGTACCGCCTTCAGCGAATTTTTCGAGACACTGGCGACACGGACCCTGCCCGGCGTGTGGCTGACGGGTATCAGTCTCAATGAAGACGGCGAGACCGAGCTCAGGGGTACAACCCTGAACCCGAAACTGGTGCCACGCTATCTGCAGGCAATGCCCGATCAACCCCGCTTCCTCGATCTGCATCAGGGCTCTGTACACCTGACACGGGCAGGCCCGGAAACACCCGATGTCAATTTCATACTCAGCAGTGTTCCCGGGGAGCAGCTGTGATCTTGCAGGAACGCATACAGCCGCTGCTCGACCGGGTAGACGCCATGGAACTGCGCCAGCGGATCATGCTGCTGGTGGTGTGTCTGGCCGTCATGTTTTACGTCGCGGATACGCTGGCGATCCAGCCGGCCATCAAGCAGCAGAAAGTACTCAGGCAGGCAATCGCCGACTGGGAGCTCAAACTGGACGTGCTGCGGGAGCGCTCCGGCATGCTCCCGGATAACCCGGCCAATGCCGCGTCATCACCCTACGACGACATGTTGTCCCGGCTGGCCCAGCTGGACGCCCGGATTCACGATCAGATGGGCGGCCTGCTGGCACCGGATCAGGCCATCGAGGTTCTCAAGCAGGTGCTGGAACAGGAACAGGAACTCAGGCTGCTCGAGGTCAACGCAGGCAGCAGGCCGCTGAACGGCACCGAACTGCTGGGCAAAGACATGCTTGCCGAAACCGGCATCAACCGTTACCAGATGCAGTTGCAACTCGAGGGCAACTACCTCGCCACATTGCGTTACCTGCGGGCGCTGGAAGGCCTGCCTTGGAAATTTTTCTGGGAGGGGGTCGATTACGAGGTTACCGAACACCCGAAAGCCCGTATCACGATCGACCTCTACACCCTGGGCATGCAGGAGATGCACGACCATGCGCTGCAGTGAAATCCTGTCTCCCGCGGTGCTTGGACTGGCCCTGTTCGCCGGCCAGTTGCTGGCCGGTGAACCTGTGCTCACCGACCCGACCCGGCCCTGGAATACACACGGGTACGACCAGCGGCAGACACCCGGCAACGGCAGTTTGACCCTGAGTTCGACGCTGGTATCGCGCGACCGGCGTGTTGCCGTGATCAATGGCCACCATGTCAGCGAGGGCGAAACCATTGGCAATGCCATCGTCGTGGAAATTCGCAAGAACGACGTCGTATTGCAGTCCCCGCACAGGCTGATCACGCTGAAACTGCTACCGGACATTTTGAAGACACAACCATGAACCGTGGAAACAATGCCATGAAGATCAACAGAACAACCATGCACGTCCTGTGGCTTGTGCTGACCGCTCTCGCTACTGTCGGCTGCCAGTTGCTGCCAACCATGCCAACGGAAAACATGCAGGAGATAACGGACGCCCTGGATGACAGCATTCATGCCGAAGTTGACGATGCAGCAGTGGCACCGCCACCGGCAGTGGCAGACGCCCTGCTGCCACCCCTGCGCGGGGAGCTGCCGGCAATCCTGCCGGACCTTGAACCACGTTTCGATATCTCGGTGAACAACAGCATGGCACGCGAGTTTTTCATGAGCCTGGTCAAGGGTACGACGCTGAACATGGTCGTGCACCCGGATGTTAACGGCACCATCACCATCTCGCTGCGTGACGTCACCATCGAGGATGTTCTGTCGACCACACGTGACGTCTACGGCTACCGCTACCGTCGTAGTGGCAATACCTACCAGGTGTTTCCGGCACGCATCCGCACACAGATCTTTACAGTCGACTACCTGGATGCGGTGCGCAATGGAGGATCGCGCACTACCGTCAGTTCCGGCTCGATCAGCGGTGCTGGCAAGGCTGAGGTCGGCGGCAGCGGTGACAACACGGTCGGCACAACCGGTGGCGACAATAGCAGTGGGGCGCTGTTCTCCGGCAGTGTGGTCAGCACCCGGTCCGAATCAGATTTCTGGAGTGACCTGCAGGAATCGCTGAAGATGATCATCGGCGAGGAAGGCGGTCGCAAGGTGATGGTCCATCCGCACTCCGGCGTCATTGTCGTGCATGCCCTCCCGGAGGAGCTGCGCGACGTGGGGGAATTCCTGCAGACCATCGAGAATGCTGCACACCGGCTGGTCGTCCTGGAGGCCAAGATTATCGAGGTCACGCTGGATGAGAAATTCCAGTCGGGTATCAACTGGAATGCCCTGATCGACCTGGGCGGTGACAAGTCTATCCTGTTCGGACAATCAGGTGGGGCCAACGTATTCAACACCGGTGCCTCCGCACTAGCCGGCACTACGGTGCCCCTGGTGAACGGTAACCAGGTTATCGGTTTTGACACTGAGGCACTGGGTGGCATCTTTACCATCAATGCCAACCTGGATAATTTCAATGCCCTCATTGAGCTGATCAAGACCCAGGGCGATGTGCAGGTGCTGTCCAGCCCGCGCATCTCTACCGTGAATAACCAGAAGGCCGTCATCAAGGTGGGACAGGACGAGTTCTTTGTTACCGATGTGGAGACCGATACCGACTTCAGTGGGGTTAATGCCAACACCAGCGTCGATGTCACCCTCACACCGTTCTTCTCCGGCGTGGCCCTCGATGTCATCCCGCAGATCAGCGATGACAACAGTGTCATTCTGCACATTCATCCGGCCATCAGCGAAGTAACTGAAGAGGAGAAAACCATCAGCACCTCCACCACGGAAGAGCTGACGATACCGCTGGCACTTAGCACCATCCGCGAGACCGACACCGTGATACGCGCGCAAAGCGGCCAGATCGTGGTGCTGGGCGGGCTGATGAAGAATATCGCTCGCAATGATGAAGCACGCACGCCTATCCTTGGCGACATGCCGTTGTTTGGCGACATGTTCTCGCACAACCGCACCATTACTACCAAGAGCGAGCTGGTCATCCTGCTACGCCCGATCGTTATCAACAGCAACCGCCAGTGGAGTGGTCAGCTGCGCTCAACAGCGGATCGCTTCCGCGAAATGCGTTCTGTGGACGACGCCAGCAACCAGCCACAGATGCCCTGACCTGGCAGGAGATAGGTTATGTACCTCGAATATTTCGGTTTTGAACGGTCTCCATTCACCATTACGCCGGACACCAGTTTCTTCCTTGATCATGGCAGCCACCGCGAGGCCATGAATGTTCTGCAGCTTGCGCTGCAGTCCGGCGAGGGCTTCATCAAGGTGACCGGCGAGGTCGGCACCGGCAAGACCCTGCTGTGCAGGCAGCTGCTCAATACCCTGGATGAGCGTTTCCTCACGGCCTATATTCCCAACCCGTGCCTCGACCCGCTGGCATTACACAAGTCACTGGCGGCAGAACTCGGGATCAAATTCGCGCACAACATCGGCCAGCACCGGCTGCTGCAGCGTATTACGAAACGGCTGATGGAACTCAGTGGCGCGCACCGGCAGGTGGTGCTGTTGCTGGACGAGGCGCAATCGATACCGGATGACAGCATGGAGGCGCTGCGCCTGCTGACCAATCTGGAGACCGAGAAGGACAAGTTGCTGAAGGTGGTCTTGTTCGGCCAGCCGGAACTGGACCATCGACTGCAGCAGCACAGCATGCGTCAGCTGCGCCAGCGCATTTTGTTCAACTATACCCTGCAGCCGCTGGACCGGGACACGCTTGATATCTACCTCAATCACCGCCTGCTGATTGCCGGTTACCGCGGCGCGCCCCTGTTCACCCGCAGCGCCCTGAAACTGCTGCATCGCAACAGTCGCGGTATCCCGCGGCTGGCAAACATCCTCAGCCACAAGGCCCTGATGTCCGCCTATGGCCGTGGCGATCACCTGATCAGGCCACTGCACATTCGTCATGCCTCGGCGGATACCGAGGACGTCCGCTCACGACGTTACCGGCTGGTCGTTGCGACGGGTCTGCTGGGTGTGGCCGGCACAGGACTGTTTGCCACCTGGTACTGAGATCACCCTGCCATGAGCCTGATGAACGACATGCTGAGAGACCTTGATGCCCGCCGTGCGCACTCCGGCCCGGGCGGACTGACCGCATTGCCGGCTGCCAGCATCGGCGGCATGGGTCACAACCTGGCGCGTCCGGGTACTGGCCGACTGCTTGCCGGACTCGCCATGCTCACGGCCATCGCCGTTAGTGTCCCACTGCTCACCGACACCCTCGAGGTGTTTGACTGGGACGGGCCTGGCGGACCGGTCGTCACAACAAAAATCACCCTGCCGGCGCAAGCGGCCAAACAGCGCAGGCCGGAGGCCGGGAT
>JBATGJ010000246.1:0-1553 GCA_049665685.1 Gammaproteobacteria bacterium | reverse complement strand
AGACAATAATTGGCCTTGCCGAGACTGATCCCCATCGTTTTGGCCAGCTCGCGCTGGCTGATGTCGGGATTTTCTTCGATAAGCCTGAAAAGGCGGTAGGAGATTTCTTCGTTCATATGTGCATTATTCGCGAGCCGGGTGATCCCATAGCTGCGATGAACGAATATCTTCAGGCAGGCTACCGCCGTACCGTGCGGTATGTGCACGGAGGATAGGGGGTAAAAAAGGAAGTGTTCTTGCCTGTTTGGTTTGTTTTCTGTGGGGGGCAAGGGTTGCGTTCATTTATTGAACGCTACAAGAACTATAGCAGCTACACTGCTATATAGCGAATACACTACGTAGCCATATCTGGCTAGATTAAGCTTGTGTGTGATGAGTTAACATACTGATAATTATGACTTCTAACGCAACTCCCGGATTTTGCGTCCGGGTCACTCTACCACCCGCTTCCCTGCAGGCGTCCAGGTGACAGGGGAAGCTGATGCGGGAGTCGATAGCTGTTGATTACCTGATCCCGGGTAACGGGAGAGCCAGCGGTGGCGAGATTATCATCAAGGTAGCAGCGCGGACATGTGCCTGGCCGGGACTGATTAGATTCAATAACGTCCGTAGTCATGCGCCTGGTCGGGATTGATTTTATTCAATACGACACCAAGCAGGGCCGTACCGGTGTCGACCAATGCACGCAACCCCTGGCGCACGACCTGGTGGGCTGTTTCGTTGGCCTTGACCACATAGATGACGCCAGTGGCCCGGGTCGCCAGTACCCGGGCATCACTCACGAGTTCCACAGGGGCCGCATCGATCACGACCGTGTCGTAGGTGTCCGCCGCCTGTTCCAGCAACTTCGAAAAGCGCTCCGAGGAAAGTAACTTGAGTGGATCCGGTGGCACCGTGCTGCCGGCGCATAAGACATGAATGTCCCCGGCTGTCTTACGGATGCATTCCTCCTCCGTGACAGTACCGGCGACCAGGTCCGTCAGGCCAGGTGTTTTGGAATCCAGCCCAAACAGCGTGGCCAGGGAGGACTGACGCAGATCGGCATCGATCAGCAGCACCTTGCCCAGTTGCCCAAGCGCCAGCGCAAGATTCAGTGCGACCGTGCTTTTCCCTTCCCTGCTCACCGTGGACGTCACGACGAGGGTCTGGTGTGGCTGATCGAGACTGGAAAGTACGACACCGGTACGGATGGTGCGAATGCTTTCAGCGAAGCTCGATGCCGGTTCGTCCAGAAATTGTCTGTGCGGAGCGATGGGTGCCCCATCGGCCCGTTTGCCCTTGAGCATTATCAACTCGCCCAGTACCGGGACACCCAGGCGTTCCTGCACCTCCTCGCGGCTTTTCAGGGTATTGTCGAGATTGTCCTTCAACAGGGCGATGCCTATCCCGCCCATCAGGGCCAGCACCAGGCCTATCATCAACATGCGCCGTTTGTTGGGTTTGACCGGTATGAACTCAGGCACCGCAGGATCGAGCACCCGGGCGATCATCGACACGGTATCCGCGCTGCGTGTGCGGGTTTCCATTAACTGATTCTGCAGGGCGTCATGGGC
>JBATGJ010000245.1:0-4659 GCA_049665685.1 Gammaproteobacteria bacterium | reverse complement strand
AGGTAGCTGTCCGAGTTTTTGTCGACGTCCAGCACATCGATCCGACTCGCTTCCGGCGAACCAACCGGCGCATCTTTCACACCCCGCATGATCAGGTAGGCGTAGCGTCCGTCCGGAGTGAACTCGCTGGTCTGGCCGGCGACACCGAGACCATCTCTGATCTGGTTGAGTTTCTTCAGGTCCACAGGCGCATCCGGCAGCATGCTGACGTCCCAGATGTCGTAGGTGCCGACGCCCTCCAGGTTCTCCACCAGCACGATCTTGCCATTAGTCGTTGCCATGAACGGTCGAACCTTGGGGTTCCCGTCGTCCACTAGGGGCAGCATCTGGTGGATGATCTGCTTGGTCTGAATGTCGACGACCGTCAAGGACTCGCCGCCGAGGTCCGGCTCCAGGAAGTAACGTCCATCCGGCGTTATGGTGGCATCACAGGGGCGCGCCGCTCCGAGCGAGCCTGTCGGTCCCGAACTGGGATCCATGTCTGGGACCGGAATGCGCTGGGCTATCGTGCCGAAGTCGGGGTGCGCCGGGTCGGTAATAATCTCCTGGATTTCGTCGATCTCGCGGGCCGAGTTCCATGCTGTGCGGCCGTCCGGGGAAATGCCAATGAAGTTAGAGCGCGAACCCGTTTTGACCGGGGCACCCGGTAAATCGTAGGTATCCACAGTGACGATGTGCTTCCCTTTTTTCAGCGGACTCAGCGAGGCTTTGGCCTTGATGCCGACCACTTCGCCGCCCAGGCCCGACCACCACCAGGCAGGATGCCCGCGGTACTGATTGGCTGGCCAGCTGGTGCCGAACCCGACTTCCATGCGCTGTTTCTCTGTGCACTTGATGGGATTCTTGCCGTTGGACGTCACGCAGCGGATAAGTGATAACGTCTGGTCGTCAGTATTGGAAACGAAGACATGCGAAACACCGGCGAAGGTCGGTAGCGACATGGCAACTACCGAGCTACCGAGAAGTAGCGCGAGCATTCTCTTCATGATTGAATCCTCCTCCCCGTGCTGAATGCGGGGCTATTGTGCGGTCTGAAACACTCGGAATAATACCACAGGCGGGAAAGTGCAGCCACGAAACCCGGCAGTGGATACCGCGTTTTAGTCTATTCGTCTATTATCATTTACTCATGCTTGCAGGTACGGTGCAGGGTCAAGCTACGCGTCAGCATTCACACAATGCTGTAACATGCGTCTCAGACGCTGACGGGCGGACGCCAGCGTTTTGTCTATATCTGTTCCGCTCTTGGCGAACTGCCTTCCTCCATGGCAGTATCGCATGGTGATAATGAAAAGCTGCGGCGGCATGGCAGCGAAAGATACCGCGCGGTTGTCCACAACAACGAACACTGAACTGACAAAGGAGTTTCCCGTGACCACCGAAGACTACAAGGCACTTGCCTCCGAGCTCAGCTATATCCTGAACCTGCAAACCGCACCGCTCGCGATCACCTTCTCACAGGTAACACCGGAGGGTATTCATGGTTATGACGCCGCGATGCCGGATCCGACTGCGGACGGGCGCACCGGGCGCGTGCCGGCCGGCTGTGTGTTCTGGATCAAGGCGCAGGACCGCACCTTCACCACGGCCGCCGAGGATCACGGCAACTGCAGTGTTGGCAGCGTTACGCACGGCCTCAAAACACTGCAGGAGGTCGCCAACAATTCCGACGTCGCGTGCCTGGTCGATGCCGGCTGGGTGACGGCGGAGGTATTTCCGCAGATCCCTGTCGTCAAGGGCGCGCCAAAGTACGTGACCTACGGACCCCTGTACGAGACAAGCCTGGTGCCCGACGTTGTCTTTCTGCGTCTGAATGCAAAACAGGCGATGGTGCTGTCTGATGCCATTCCTGAGATCGCCTTCCAGGGCAAGCCCCAGTGCCACATCATCGCTATCGCCAAGGAGCAAAACAAGGTAGCAGTGAGCGTCGGCTGCATGCTGAGTCGTGTGCGTACCGGTATGGCCACTACCGAAATGACGTGCGCGATCCCAGCGCAGCGCCTGCACGAGGTGGTGGAAAAGCTACGCGTCGCCTGTACAGCTGATAAAGCGGTTGCCTCCTATGCGAGCGATGACTCCAAGCGGTTCGGACAATATCTGGCCTGAGCACAGATTTGGAAACTCCTCAACCTCAGCGTCACAAACCCACGTCAGAGCATTGGGGAGGAATGACAGGCAACGCGGCGATCATTCCGCCCCGCAACACTCCTGGTCTCGAGCGCTTCAGTTGACTTGTTCAGTCGCTTCACGTGATTGCTTCGCTCCGTTGTACGTCGTCTGGACAGAAGACCGGGGCGCCTAAATGTTCTGTGCGGGGCTTGTAGTCATGTTGGCGGCACCTATCCAGGACATCGCCTCACCAGCGAATAAAACCCGTGAACTATCGATGTAAATACGACCATGAGTGAAGACAACCTGTCAGGTAACGTAGCTGTCACTGTGGAGCCCAAATCTACTATCACATGTCCCGAATGTGGGCATCGTGAGCTTGAAACAATGCCCACTGATGCGTGCCAGATCCAGTACGAATGCAAAGGATGTGGCGCGTTGCTACACCCCAATCCGGGTGACTGCTGTGTTTACTGTTCCTTCGGCACCGTGCCTTGTCCGCCAGTTCAAGAAGCACCCCACAAGGGGGGATAAAGCAGGGTGCTGTTGCAAGTCCTGATGCCCACTCACCTTCGAATACTGCCAATTATCATCTGTATTTCAATGACCGTTTTCAATAATGAAGCGGTCGTTCAGGGCGGTAAACGCTAAGGGCAGGAGTTGGCCGGAATCGGAAGCTCAAATCGAAATACCTGAGTTTATTGGTCGGGTTCCCGGTCGTTTCGTCGTTTCTAATATAAACAACTGCTTAACGGCGGCAACCGACCCTTTCCGGTTATTCAGTGATTTCTAAAGCGAAGTTTGAAAAATCCATTAGGCAATATAACATGGCACTATCTTGCTGAAAATTATAGAAGCGAAAGTGCATACTTTACCTAAACGCAACAAAAATATTATTGCTTTCAGGCATTCTAATAGTCGTTGGGCGGCGACTTGAGCACTACGTTTCCTGTTCAATTTGGGCGAGCCCTTCCGACACTAAAGGTCTTTGCTATCATAGGCGTGTTAGCCGCCGCGGCCGCGCTGATTAATGTTGCTGTCACCGAAGCGGAAGCGAAACAACCATGGGCGTTGCTTGGCCTCGTACTGGTGCTCCCCGGAATCTGGGTCGTCATTCTCGTTTGCCTTGCAGCGTTTTCCCTCCGAATAACTGATGAGAAGGTTGAGAAGTTACTTGCCAACCGGTGGATCGTTGCATCAAAGCCCCTTAGTGATCTGCGATCTGCATCGATCGTGCAAAACACGTTGCAGCTAGCGTTTATGGATGGCTCTACAGTACGCCTTGCTGCCATGCCGCTTCGAGACCAGGCTCTCCTCGCAAGGGTTCTGGCTGCACACTGCCCTCATGTACAGCTCTCCTAGCGCGAACCGCGTCGCCGCCCAACCAGAGGCGCTGCAGCCGACGCCGACAACCGCCTCGCGCCTTCAGCAGGTCACTTCAGCGCTGGTGCGGCTGAGCTTGGTCGTTGAATGTCCGGTTTTCGTATTACTCGATGCCTTAAAGGTCTCGAAATGGCCGTAATGCGATCCAGGGACTGATTCTAAAAAAGTTTTCACTAAAGGGCTGGAGCCGACTCATTCCGGTCCTACACCAACCGCTAATATAAACAGTCACTTAACGACGGGAACCGACCCATATACGGTCATTTGCAGACAGGTTACGCGCAACGTGCTATTCGGCACATAATTACCCCAGTAATAGTTGCTTTATTCTATTTGTGGACTAGACTGAGTCCACTTACCTCTGCCTTTTGCTCACACAGAAATACAGACCGGTGAGTGCAGCACGGCACGACCAACTGATCGGCCAAGCATGATAATAATGTTCTGGCTGAATTAATAAGAATTTAAATCGGAGGGAGTCACCATGAACAAATCACGCCTGTTGGGTGCGTTATGTGCCGCTTTCTTTAGCTTTATAACCCTGTCTGCCAATGCCGCCTCGATCGTGTTTGGTGCGGCCACCGATCTAGGCTCCTGTTCAGAGACCGGCCGGTCGGATTGCAGCAAGAATCTGTCACGCAATATCCCGATCAACACGTCCGTCTTTTCCTCACCGACGGGTATCATTGTTCGAGGCCAGGCCTCGGCGAATTCGGGTTTAACCGGTGCGGCCACGGCCGATCTCAGAGTAACGTACGATATTCCCTACAGCATCACCCGTAATGTCAGCGTGACTCCCGGTCCGGGCGGTGCGCTCGCCTCCTTTGAAAACTTCGAGCTTGCATTCAGCGCGATATATCTGAGTTACTTGACGGCAAAAGACGACTTCGGGCAGATCGGTGGAGCGCAGTCGGCGAGGGCCTACAATGCATCCATCACGAGTGCCGGTGGCTTCTTTGGCCCCCTCTCCCTCGTGGGGCACAGCCTCAGCGGGGATAATGCAAATACTATTTCTCAACGATCTGGCGACTTCACAACATTCACGCCCGGCCTGAACGCCTCGGACCCGCGCCAATCTGAGGCCGGCACCGACGCACAGGGCATCCCGACCGACTTCCGCGCCTGGGATGACTTTCTGGGCCCACAGGCTCAAGACTACAGCCAGCC
>JBATGJ010000244.1:0-1610 GCA_049665685.1 Gammaproteobacteria bacterium | reverse complement strand
ATATTCTTGGTGCGCGCTGTCTCGACCTGTTTGCCGGCAGCGGCGCGCTGGGGCTGGAGGCCCTGTCGCGCGGTGCGGCTTTTCTCTACGCAGTGGAGCAGAACCGGACGGCAGCGCAGCGGCTGCGCGACAACATCATTCTATTGCACGAAGGGTCGACGGCCGAGGTGGTGCAGGGCGATGCCCTGCGTGTGTTAAGGACACCTCCCGAAACCCCTTTCGACATCGTTTTTCTCGATCCGCCGTTTGCTGATGGCCTGCTGCCGGAGGTATGTCGTCTGCTCGAGGACAGGGACTGGTTGGCGCTGGATGCGGTGATCTATCTCGAGCAGGACGCAGGCCGGGGGTGGCTCACGCACCGGGAGGGTTCGGCCGGGCAGTCCGCACAGCGTTTGTTGCGCCGCAACATCACAGGCTAGAATAGCGGCTGTCCATGACAATTCAAAGGCAGACGCGCGGGTACTGCCATGTGCCAGGCCCGGTCTGACAACACGCAATGAAGATAGCCGTTTATCCCGGTACATTCGATCCGATTACGAATGGTCACAGTGATCTGGTAGCGCGCGCCGCCCGTCTGTTCGACCGTGTGATCGTGGCGGTGGCCAAGGACACCGGCAAGAACCCGGTGTGCGGCCTCGAGGAGCGGCTCGAGCTCGCGCGCGTCGCCCTGGCTGATGTTGCGCAGGCTGAGGTCGAGCCGTTCGAGGGGCTTTTGGTCGAATTCTGCAGGCAGCACCAGGCCTGGATCGTGGTACGTGGTCTGCGAGCGGTCTCCGACTTCGAGTTTGAATTCCAGCTGGCCAGCATGAACCGGCGCCTGGCGCCCGAGATTGAGACAATCTTTATGACGCCTGCTGAACAGTATGCGTTTATCTCCTCGACGTTGGTGAGGGAAATAGCCCGGCTGGGCGGGGATGTGTCAGAATTCGTGCATCCTGAGGTGCAACGCCGGCTCGCCACAAAGCGTTGCTGCTGACAACCGGTCAACCGATGTTTTTGGAGTAGCCCAAATGGCCCTGATGATTACAGACGAATGCATCAACTGCGATGTGTGTGAGCCCGAGTGCCCGAATGGGGCGATCTACCAGGGAGATGAGATTTACGAGATCGATCCCGATCTGTGCACCGAGTGCGTGGGTCACTACGAGACCTCTCAGTGCGTGGAGGTCTGCCCCGTGGACTGCATCCCGCACGATCCGCAACACGAAGAAACGCAGGAAGAACTGCAGGCCAAATACGAGCGCATCACGGCTGCCGATGGCTGACGCACTGATGACCCGCATCGAGCAAGAGGCTCCCCTGCGGAGCCTTTTCATGTTCTGTCTCTGGTTCGCAGTCGCTGCCGCCGGTGCCGCCGAGACACCGCGCAGTGAGGCGATCGCGTCGGCACATCCCCCGGCGACCGAGGCGGGCCTGCTGGTACTCGAGGCCGGTGGCAATGCATTCGATGCGGCCGTTGCAGTGAGCGCTGCGCTCGCAGTGGTCGAGCCCTACGGTTCAGGTCTGGGAGGTGGCGGCTTCTGGCTGCTGCACAGGGCACGTGACGGTCATCAGGTCATGATCGATGGACGCGAGCGCGCGCCCCGCGCCGCCAGCGCGGACATGTACCT
>JBATGJ010000243.1:0-3454 GCA_049665685.1 Gammaproteobacteria bacterium | reverse complement strand
GTTACTTTCTGACTTTTCAGTAGCCTGAGCAGGGCCGACATTCTATCCTGTCACAACACAAGTATACTGTCCCCGGAATCGCCACCCGCGGAGCCCGGATTTGAATCGCTATCGTGTACTGGTTATCGGCCCGCGCCGCGCACTCATCGATGTATTGCGTACCCGGGGCATCACGTTTGCCGTGTGGCGGGAAAAGGCCTCCTTCCACATAGCGGATGCAGAGCAAGTCGTCACGGCACCGTTGTGGAATACGAACTCCAAGCTCAAGCAGATAATCAGCGAGTCCTTTGGTTCCGCGCGCTACACGCATGTCATCGCCGGCACCGAAGCGGCTGTCTACCCGGCGGCCGTGGCACGCCGGATTCTTGGTGCAAGAGTGTCACCCGTCACCACTGCGCTGCGTTGTCGCGACAAGCTGGCAATGAAGGAATACCTGTCGGGCTTCGGCATCCCGATGACCGATTTCATGGCGGAATCGTCCGCACAGTCACCGGCACAGGCCTTTGCGCGCCTGGGCACCCCGCTGGTCCGCAAGTACAGAAAATCCTCCGGCGGGCGCGGCCTGGAACTCATGCACCGGGAACAGGACCTGGTACTGCGAAAGGACGGGCGAAACATTCTGGAGCGCTACGTGTCTGCACCCGAGGCAAGCATCGAGTCCTTCATACAGAATGCCCGGATCAGATTCGTCAACACCACGCGCTACCTGGAGAAAGGTCATGTTAATTTCGTACCCTCGGCGTTTGATGATACCTTGCTGGAAGCCATACAGGCACTCAACCGGCGCGTCATCGAGGCACTGAAAATAAACTGGGGTATCACCCATCTGGAAGTCTACCTTACCGATAACGGACTGCTGTTCGGCGAAATCGCCCTGCGCCCGCCGGGCGGTTACATCATGAACGCCATGCAACATGCCTGGGCCTTCAATCCGTGGGCGGCAATGGTCGCCATGGAGCTTGGCGAACGCTTCGACTTCCCCGACACCGCCACCGCGTACGCCTGCGTGGAAATATTCCACCCCGGCGCCGGGCTCGTCACGGTGGTGCGTGGCGGCGATCTGGTCAGGAAGCATGCGTCAACGCGCGAGTTTCGTCTCAAGGTCCAGCCCGGGGACAGCATCGGCAAGCGGGAAAGTGCCGGGCAGGATATCGGCTATCTGTTGCACGCCAGCGATTCGCCCGCCGCGCGTCTGGCGCTATACCGTCACTTCCAGAAACATTTTGTCATCGAGGTGCACTGACCCCGTAACAGCAGGCTGTCCAGGCACATGTCCTGCCTGTGTCAGGTTCAGGTGTATGCCGACACCCTTCCCGCTCGTGCACCTACCCGAAATGCAGACGCATAACGCACCTGCAAATAAACGTCCCGTGCTGAAAAAACCATTCACTGCCGTCTTTGCGGTTGTCTGTCAAAGTCGATCGGTGCATAGTTCGGGCTGGCGGCGGATACCGCCGGGGTGATGAGGGTATTGATCTGGACTCTTCTACGTCTACTGTACCGGTGACGAGGCGCATTGCCTGGTACGCGGTCGCGATATTCCTGAGTTCGGCCAGCCTCATGGTGCTTGAAATTGCCGCCGGGCGTTTGCTTGCACCCTACATCGGTGTCTCGCTGTATTCCTGGACCGCCATCATCGGCGTGGTACTCGGAGGTCTTTCGCTGGGCAACTGGCTGGGCGGTGTGTGGGCGGATCGTGGCGGCAGCGGACAATCGGCCGGCCTGGTGCTCGGACTCGGCGCACTGTCCTGCATCGGCATCCTGCTGTTGCTGACCCTGGTCGCGCCGCTGCTGCAAAACAGCGAACTGGGCCTGCTCTCGATGAGCTTTCTGTTTGTCGCGGCGCTATTCTTTCTGCCCGCCGTGCTGCTCGGTGTAGTGACGCCACTGCTGACCACGCTGGCGCTGCAGCTGGATGCACGCACCGGACATATTGTCGGCATGATGCACGCACTGGCAGCGCTCGGCAGCATCGTCGGCACCTTCGCGACCGGTTACCTGTTCATACAGTACTTCGGCACCCATGCCGTGATCATCGGCACCGGCGTGCTGCTCGGCGCGCTTTCGCTGGCATTTCTGCTGCACGCCCGCTGGGTGCTGCCGGGACTGGTGATCGCCGCTGTTGCCATCACCGGCTGGACACAGGCACGCGGTGGTTTTTTGCAGCCCTGCGATCATGAAAGCAACTACTTCTGCATCCGTGTCGTTGATATGTCGGGCGAGACACCCTTCGGAAATGCGCGTGGCCTGGTGCTCGATCACCTGTTGCACGGCATCAGTCACGAAAGCATGCCGGACCTGTTGATTGCACCCTACACCCACCTCATGGATGAGTTGATCGCCGCACACCTGGGTGACAGGCAGCAGCCACCCGACTTCTTCTTCGCCGGTGGCGGTTCCTATACCCAGCCACGCGCCTTGCAGGCGCGCTACCCGGGCGCGTGTATTACGGTGGCCGAGCTGGACCCGGAGGTTACCGCCGTGGCGCGGCGCGATTTATTTTTCGAACCCGGCACGGCACACATTATTCATTCCGATGCGCGGCGCGTGCTGGCACGCATGCATGATCAACAATTCGACGTAATTGTCGGGGACGTGTTTCATGATATCGCCGTCCCGTATCACCTGGTGACGCGGGAGTATGCGGAACTGGTGAGGTCACGGCTCAAACCGGACGGGCTGTATACACTCAATGTAGTCGATGTGTATCCCGATCCCAGGCTGGTCAAAAGCATGCTGAAAACACTCCAGCAGGTGTTCGGCGCGGTACACGTATGGACCGAGAGCGGGACCCCGCCCGACTCGCGCGTGACCTATGTGATCTCTGCCGGTGACATGCACACGCCGCCCGCGCGTGTGCTCGCCCGGCATGGACCGCCCCGCGAGTGGCTTGATATGACTGCAGCCCTGGCCGGGCAAGGTACGCCGATGGCGGCGCTGCCGGTTCTCACGGATGACCGGGTGCCGGTCGAGCGGTTGCTTTCGGGACTGATTTTCACCGAACTGGGGCGCTAGCAGTCAGTCAAAAAAGGGGCTGGATAATTTTACCTGAAAATCGATCCAGCCCCTTGCTGCCCTGCGTTTACAGTAGCCTGTCCCCGGCCTGGAGTGACAGGACCCTGATTATTCCTTTTCCGGAACTGCGGGTTCGTCGGTATTTAATATTGATTTAACCTTCGCCTTCGCTTTTTCCAGCAGTCCCTCCGGCTCAGCCTCGCCAGCCGCCGTGGCCGGCATCGTCGCAGTCGGGTCCGCGTCGTCAGCCGGTGCATCGGCCTGAGTGGCGGCCGGCGCCGCCATGGCCGGTATCGCCAATGCCGGTGCTGCTGCCGGTGCGACCACTTCCGGGGCTGCGGTGGTTGCCGCACTGGCATCGGCCGCGGGGGCCTCTTCCGCCTCCTCAGCGGGTTCTTCCGCATCACCTTCCGGTGTCGCCAGACCAGCCGCCGGGGCC
>JBATGJ010000242.1:0-13979 GCA_049665685.1 Gammaproteobacteria bacterium | reverse complement strand
GTACAACTCTTACCGAGCAGATACTTTCCAGTCATCCCGATATCTACGGTGCAGGCGAGCTTCCGATAATCCCGAAAATAATAAAAAATCTCCCAAGCATTCTCGGCGGCTCATACCCTGAAAATCTGAACAGGCTAACTAAGAATATCCTCGATACACTATGTGATGATTATCATTACGAAATAGAGAAGCTGGATGAACATGCCACAATAGTAGTGGATAAATCACTGGTTAACTTTCTTTACCTGGGTCTTATATCACTTATGTTACCGGAGGCCAGGATAATCCACTGCGTAAGAGACCCGCGCGACACCTGTCTGTCGATCTATTTCCAGAACTTCGATGAAAGTCACAACTACGCAACCAGGCTTGAAAATCTCGGGCATTATTATCGTGAATACAAACGCATCATGCAGCACTGGAAAAGCCTGCTTGATATGCCTTTTCTTGAGGTGCATTATGAAGATATGGTCAACAACCAGGAGTCAATGTCACGCAAATTGATTGACTTTGTGGGTCTTGATTGGGACGAACGCGTGCTGAGGTTTTATGATTCACGACGCAGCGTAGTAACCGCGAGTTATGACCAGGTACGGCAGAAAATCTACACAAAATCCACACGGCGCTGGAAAAATTATGAAGCGCACATTCAGCCACTAGTGACTGCACTCGGAGATGCCGTTTAGACTTTAACAGTTCTAAATCTGACGGGGGGCAGGAAGCCCGGCGCCAGGACCTCTTATCTGTTCTCCCATTAGAAAATTTACACCGGCATCAAGCATGGGTCCGCCGTCCTGTGCACACAACAATCCAGCTCGGCTTTAAAAGCAGTCCCGCAATGGATAAATCATCCCGCAATTGCACTATCGAATTGTTTGCAGCCGCCGCGTCGGGCAACTGCCATCTCATATTTTATTTGGCGTACTTCCAGGATCACAACGGAAATTTTTTCTACTGACTGTAAGCCTATAGGCTCCAGCTAGAATATCATCGGATACCTGCTGAAAAAACCTGGTTAATAAGTATCCCTTAATTAGCTGATATATCAGTTTCGATGACCCCGGGAATCAGCTGCATCGGTAGCAGGTTGTGGTCATTCGCAAATTCAGCATAGCGTTGTTTCTAAAAATAAAAAAGTGCGGCACATCTTGACATGTCATGCATATATCGCGAATATATGCCATTTTTCCGGGGGTCATAAAAGTTATGCACCTTGGCATCAGAATAAATATGAATCACCAGTATTCAAGGTCTGTTACCACATTTCCCGTGCTCGGAGGATCAGTCATGAGGTTGTTTTCCAAAATGGCGCTGGCGTTTTCGCTGGTAGCCAGCATAACAGTGCCCACATCTGTATTTGCAACCAATGGATACTTCCTGATTGGTTATGGCGCAAAATCCAGGAGCATGGGTGGCGTCGGCGTCGCCTATGCACAGGATGCACTTGCCGCAGGCGCCAATCCGGCTGGAATGGCCGACGTCAAAGTGAGCACCATGAGAATCGATTTCGGTGGCGAGTATTTCAGACCGAAACGCGCATTCATTCATGACAGCCAGGAACTGGAAAGCAATTTCCCGGGAAGCACGTCCGCCGTTAACCACACCAGCGGATCAAACGACTTCCTCATCCCAAGCGCGGGCGGTATCTACAAGTTCAACCGCAAGCTTACGATTGGCATGGCGGTAGTCGGAGCCGGCGCCAATTCCCGCTACGACCAGAAGGTACCGGGGAACCCTACCTGTCTCGTTGGTGACACATCAGGTGGTACGGCATCCACCGCGTTCAACTTCAACTGCATTGGCGGCCCCACCGTCGGTGTCAATCTCATCCAAATGCAGATGCTGCCCAGCGTTGCCTACAAGGTAAACAAGAACCACTTCGTAGGTGCATCACTCGCAATCGGAGTGCAAACCTTTCGCGCCTATGGACTGCAGGCTTTTGGGCCGACAGGATTGGGCTATACAACAGGCAGCAAGTTTACCAATCAGGGTAATGACTGGTCATACGGTGCCGGCGTTAGAGTTGGCTGGCTAGGCAAGTTTCTAAAAAAGCGACTGACTCTCGGCGCCAACTATTCATCGCGCGTATACATGACAGAGTTTGATAAATATAAGGATCTTTTTGCTGAACAGGGTGATTTTGATATACCTTCAAACTGGAGTCTTGGCCTGGCATACAAGCTCACAGACAACATTGATGTCGCCTTTGATTACCAGAGGATCAATTACACTGACGTTTCATCGATAAGTAATAAGGGACCGGATGCATCCAATCCGATAACGTTCTTCCCGTCGGGGTGTGTCACATTGCCTAGCGGCGACAATTCCTGCATATTGGGCGCAGATGACGGCATGGGTTTTGGCTGGGATGATGCTGACGTTTTTAAAGTTGGAATCAATTATGACTACAATGATAAATGGTCTTTCCGTGCCGGCTATAACTATGCGGAATCACCGATACAGGAGGATCAGGTACTGTTCAACTTCCTTGCCCCGGCCGTCACAGAACATCACCTGACACTGGGTGCCAGCTACCGGCCAGACAAGAATATCGAGTGGAGCTTCAACTACAGTCATGCCTTCAGCAACACAATCAAGGGCCAGACTGCACTGGGCCCGAATGGGTCCGCATTTCCTGTAGTGTCCCCGAACACCAACGGAGCGATAGACATGGAGATCAACACATTTGGTGTCAGTTTTGGGTACAGTTTGTAGATTATAAATAGACTACTGCGAATCAAGTAGCTCGAATACCGTTACAGATTATGAAGAGCAGGGAAAATCGATTCCCATAGACCTGGAAGAACCACATAGCAGAATATTTTTGTATTCAGGAGTACTCAGCATGCACGCCAGACAAACAAACCAGTTCAAACGCCAAGCGATCAGTCTTGCTTGCGCTTCGTTGTTAGGCATCGGTAACGCCACAGCGGCCATTCACACCATCAGCGCCAGCAACTTCTCCATGCTTGATCCCCTTGGTTCCTTGGTTGGCGGTTCGATTGATGTTACTGGTTCGTTCGATGACAGCATGATCTGTACGGACGTATCCTGCACCATGGTCAATGGCATGACCCTGTCATCCAACCAGACATTCTTTGGCAATCTCTGGACGGCACATGACGTTCGGGTCTTCGGCCCCGGCACCTATACTTTCGATACCACCTGCAACGCCGCACAAATAGCTGCGGGCACAACGGTTTGCGGAGGTGGTGCAACACTTACGCTGGTAGTAGGCCCCGGTGAACTGGGTGCCCATATGCTGTTTGACTGGAGTGCAAGCTCTGACATCGATGTCATCGTGCAGTGGGATCTTAATGCCGCATTTGGTTCCCCGATATTTGACGGGACTACCCACACCGGCGCTGATATCTGGAATTTAGTTTCTGTCGATGGCGCGGGCGATACCAACGGTGTAACCCAGCCGGACACCTTTAGAGGGTACAAGATGGTTGATGGACCGTTCATCAACTTCAACGCAAATTTCAACGTTAACATGACCCCGCCATTTGCCTTCAACGTGGCGCCGATCGCGAATAATACGGCTGCATCAACATCTGCCGGCGTGGTCACAAACTGGACCCCCAGTGTGAGCGACCCGGATAGTGGGCCCTCGCCACTGACCTGCAGCATTGTCTCGCAGCCAGCGACCGGTCAAGGCACGGCCACGGTGGCCACCGACTGTAGTACGGGTACCTATGATCCACAAACCTTCGTAGGTCCTTCCACTTCGTTTACGTACAAGGCCAACGACGGCGCCGTGGACAGTAATACCGCTACCGTATCCGTCACGATCAGCGCCAACCCACCACCCGTAGCCGGCAATACTACGTTGACAGCCATAGGTGTGACGCCCGAAATTGTCGACCTGACACCCTTCATAACGGATGGCAATGGTGACCAGGATCTGACAACCATCGCCATTTCGACAGCAGCCACCAATGGTTCAGCCGTGAGCAACAACAACGGCACCGTTACCTATACGGCCAACAGCGGCTTCTCAGGTACGGATTCGTTTGGTTACACAGTCGATGATGCCGCCGGCCAGACCTCGAATGAAGGTACTATCGCTGTAACCGTCCAGTCAGATGGACCCGCAAGTTCGACACCCGGTTATGGCCCCGGACTGCTGGCACAGAGTGTCGGCTCGACGGACGGCAGCGGTTTGACCGAAACCGATGTCGGTACCGACGCGGCCATGCAACAACAGTGTGTGGGTGGCTGTAATGACTTTATTGTGGCCGATCCCAGCATTGGTGTCGGAACACCCGTGACCACCGTCATCCCGCTGTCTGCAGATGTTCCGGACAATGCGGTTTACAGAAAAGACAATGGTGGCTGGGGAGATTTTGATACCAGTGGTGCGAATGCGATCTTCAGTGCCCCGCCAGCCTCGCTGTTGCCCCTGGTCTGCCCCGAAGCTGGTTCGGCCGCCTATATTGCCGGCCTGACAGGCAGTGCCGGGCACCGTTGTCTGCAGCTCACGATTGTAAACGATGGCCCGAATGACTCGGAAGCAGTCGTTCCCAACCAAGTCAGCGATCCGGGTGGTATCGGCGTGCCACTGCCCCCGGTTGCACCGCCTTCAAATATCTCTGGCCCCGACACCGGAGGTTGCACACTGAGCACGAGTCGAAATACTAGCGCACAGCATGTTGAATGGTGGCTGGTGACTGGCTTCCTTGTCTTATTGGGTTGGAGATGTCGCAAGCCATCATAAACGGATCTATATCAGCAGTCAGATTTCAACAACGGCGTAGTAAATCAGACTGCGTCGTTTTTTATTAACCTAATGTATTTGAATCAATTTTTCTGGAATGGAACGATGGGCATATTATTGACGACCCTGATGATCTCTGATTCAATCAATTATACAAGATGAGAATCTCCAAGGCCGCAGCGCTTTGCCCGCAATCAACCGACACAGGACCCCTGATCATGCATAAATTCCTCCCGGCATTACTGGCCGCCCTCCTCTTGCCGGGCCTTGCCCTGGCAGCAGAGGCCGATGTTTACCTGATTCAACCGGGCGATGTTCTGGAAATCTCGGTCTGGAAAGAGGAAGACCTGCTTAAATCGGTCCTGGTCAGGCCGGATGGCGGTATGTCTTTCCCGCTGGCTGGTAATGTGCAGGCAGCCGGAAAATCCGTCGTGGAAGTGCAGTCATTAATTGAACAAAAACTCACGAAATACATCCCGGATCCGGTCGTGACTGTCTCGACCCAGCAACTTTCCGGTAACAAGGTCTATGTGATTGGCAAGGTTGCCAAGTCCGGCGAGGTAATCGCCAACCGGAATATGGATGTCGTACAGGCACTCAGTGTTGCAGGTGGCATGACGCCGTATGCAGCTGCCAACAAGATCAAGATACTGCGTCGCAAGAACGGCAAACTCACGGCCATTCCCTTTGAGTACGGCGACATCGAGAAGGGTGACAATCTGCAGCAGAATATTATTCTGCAGAGCGGGGATGTGGTGGTTGTTCCGTAGGTGCATTGCCCTTGATACCTGAAGTAAATGTATCAATCAAAAATAGCAAAACAGTAAGGCAATACATCGGGGTATTTACGTAATAATTTATTTATCAGCCACCAACCGTCATAAACTTCAACGCTCTGTCCAGGGACTGGATCCCCGCCTTCGCGGGGATGACAACGTTTTTTGCATTATTCGTCCAGGCGGATCCCTGCCGCCGCCGGAATAACAATATTTTTGTATTCTTCGCCCAGGCAGATTCCCGCTTTCGCGGGAATGATAAATGTAATATGCTCACTGTATACTTGCTGAGAGCAGAACCTGCTGATGTTTCAAAAGAAAAATAGACTACTGGTTTCCACCATTGCCCTGATGGCACCTCTATCACTGCAGGCCGCCGAGTGGTCGATGGAACCGAAGATTTCCCTGCGTACGGGTTACAACGACAATATACGGCTGACATCTTTTCCCCACGACTCGGTCTGGGAGGCAGCCCTGACACCGTCCGTAAAATTCGCCGTGGCCAAGGAGCTGAGTGGCCTGTCCGGTGATGCACGTGTTTCGGTGCGCCGCTTCACCGGGGGCAGCGGCAACGAAAGCAGCGATACCCTGGACCGGGAGGACTATCACCTCGGCACGGATGCCTGGTACAACACCCAGCGTGACAGTCTCAGGGCCAATCTTGACTTCACCCGGGACAGCACCCTGGATTCAGAACTGGACGAGACGGGCAATGTCGTTGAGCTTGCCACGCGTGAACGCTTCACCCTCGGGCCCTCCTGGACCCGGGTGCTGACCGAGCTCACCCGCCTCGAACTGACTTACCAGTACAGCAATGTTGATTTCAGCGATGACCCCGGCCCCCAGAATCTGGTCAACTATGACTTCCATGTTGCCTCAGCCTCGCTGCTCCGCCAGTTCACTCCACGCATCCAGGGGACACTGGCAGCGGGATACAGCAGCTATCGACCGGAATCCAACTTTGATTCCGATACCCTGTCACTGCAGGTTGGCCTGTCGAACAATTTCAGTGAAACACTGGTCGGCTCGTTTCTTGTCGGCCTGCGCCAGACCACGTCCGATTCTTCGCAGCCAATCGGCACGGAAGACGATACCAATTCACCGGTATACTCTGCCAGCCTCACCAGGACCCTGGAGAACGGCTCATTCGGCGCCAGCCTGTCGCGCTCAACAACGCCCGGCGGCGATGGCGAACTGCTGGATTCCACCCGCCTGGTTTTAACCGGCGAGTATAAGTTGACCGAGACAGTGCGAACGTCGCTCCGGGCGCAATACGCCGAGAACGAGACGATCGTCAACAGGATCGGGATTCAGCCCAGCAAGAACACCGAGGATTTCTTCCGGGTGACGCCGAAGATCCACTGGCGCTGGGCGCGCGAGTGGTCATTGACGGGTGAATACCAGTATGCGCGCGATGATAATGTGAATAATCAGAAGGCCACCCGGAACGCTGTCTATCTGACCCTGAGCTATCTGCCACCGAAGCGGTCGATATCGAGATAACGGCATAGATTTATAGTGTAGGAGTGCCTTGCAGAAAATAACGAGTACAGGGTGCGCTCTCAGAGCCCCACAATCAACGCATGCACAATAATCCGTCGAGCAATAGATAATTATTTAAAAACAATTTGTTAAGGGTATTCTGAGCCCCCTCCCCGGCCCTCTCCCGGAGGGAGAGGGCGCACCCATCCTCGGATGCGATGCATGGATGGATTTTCTGCATACTGATAGCAAAGACCACTACGGACTGACAAGAGCGCACAGTCCCTGATCTAGTACCAAGATACGATGCAGCAGGGGTCTGTTTTAATGTACATTTGATACCATACCGGTGTTCGCAGGGAATCCGGGGGGGGAAAGGAAACACCATGACTGAACTGGCACTCGAGCAAACACCCGATTTCGGGGATTACCTGGCGGCCTTCCGCCGTCGGCGCGGCCTGATTGGCCTGGTCGCAGGCCTGATACTATTACTTGGCCTGATCACCGCCTTCGTCTGGCCCCCGACCTACCAGGCCTCGGCCACCATCCTGATCGAGGAACAGGAGATACCCACCGACCTGATCCAGTCGACCGTCACCAGCTATGCCGCCCAGCGCATCCAGGTCATCAGCCAGCGCGTCATGTCGCGTACCAACCTGCTCGAGATCATCGAAAAATATAACCTGTTCGAACGTGACCGCAGGCTGAACACCATCGAGCAGGTCCTGCTCGATATGCGCGAGGACATTCATATCGACATGATCAACGCGGAAGTCATGGACCCGCGCACCGGGCGCCCGACCGCCGCTACCATCGCCTTCACCCTGGGCTTTGACAGCGACAGCCCGCAACAGGCCCTGCAGGTCACCAATGAACTGACCACGCTGTACCTCGATGAAAACCAGAAATCCCGTACCGAAAAGGCGGCCGAGACCACTGACTTCCTGACCATCGAGGCCGATCGCCTGAAAGCGGAAATCGTCCGGCTGGAGAGCGCGCTGGCGAGGTTCAAGGAGCAGAACATCAACACCCTGCCCGAGCTGCGTGACCTCAACACCCAGATCCTCGAGCGCACCGGGAGCGAGATCTCCAATGTCGAAACCCAGATCAGGGATCTGACAGAGCGCCAGATTTACCTGCAGGGTCAGCTCGCGCTGATGGAACCCTACGGCAGTGGCGATGCCCTGAGCACCCCGGCCCGACTGGAAGCACTGCGCACCGAGTACATCCATCTGGCCAGCCGCTACTCACCCGACCACCCCGATGTCACCCGGGCGAAACGCGAGATACGGGCACTGGAAAAGGAAACCGGGCAGACCGCCTCGGCCTTTGAACTGCAGGAGCAGCTGCGCGCGCTGCGCGAGCAACTGGCCTCGGCCGAAGAGTCCTACACCGACGAACACCCGGATGTGAAAAGCCTCCGCCGGCAGGTCGCCGGCCTGGAAAGCGAAATCAGGCAGGTGTCTGCCTCACCAAAGGTGAGCCTGCCAACCGCCACGCCGGACAACCCGGCCTATGTGAATCTCAAAACGCAACTGGCGGCGGCCAACTCCGAAATCGGTTCCCTGCGTGCCAAGCGTGCAGAACTGGTCACCAAGGTAGCCGACTACGAGGCGCGCCTGATGCAGACCCCGAAATCCGAGCAGGAATACCGGGCCATTGCACGCGACCTGGACAATGCCTCCGCGCGCTACCAGGAGATCAGTGCCAAGCAGATGACCGCCGAGGTGGCCCAGGAGATGGAGAAGGAGCGCAAGAGCGAGAAATTTACCCTCATCGATCCCGCCATCCTGCCCGAGGAGCCCGTCAGTCCGAACCGCCCGGCGATCATCTTTCTCAGCCTGGTGCTGGCCCTGGGTGCCGGCATGGGTTCTGCCGCGGTCACCGAAAGCCTGGATAATGCCATCCGCGGTGTGAAATCCGTTGTTGCCACCGTGCAAACCGCGCCGCTGGCCGTCATCCCGTACCTCAGCAATCAGGTCGAAAGCGGCCGGCAAAAGCGCCAGCGGGTCATTATCGTGGTGGTCGCGCTCAGCATCATTATCCTTGTGCTGGCCATGGTGCATTTCCTCGTCAGCCCGCTGGATGTCTTGTGGTTCCGTAGCCTGCGCAAGGTCGATTCACTGATTGCGGAATAATTATGAGTCTGAATGATAACCAGCATGCGGTGATGATGGGACAAACTCTGGCACACTGTTCAATTTTGTCATTCCCGCACACGACTGCAGGGATGCAGGAGGTAGAGCAATGCGTGGAGCAATTGCCGAGGCGGGAAACCAGTACTACTATTTATGACTGGATTCCCGCTTGTGCGGGAATGACGACTTGCTCATTTTTTCCTGGCACTGACTAGCGGATAACTTTAATCATGGAACGCATCAAAGAGGCACTGGAAAAGGCCCGGCAGGAACGGGAATCACGGCAGGCAGACAGCGTGGCCGTCCGGCCTATCCCACCGATTTCTGCAAGCGGCGATGCCGGCGTCAGTGGCATGCCGATAACCCCGACGGTCAGCCTGGATGAGGCCGTGCTGCGCGATAACCGCGTCATCGCCGGTATGGCGCCGGGGGCGTTCATGGATGCCTATAATCTTTTGCGCACGCGCATCCTGCAGGTCTTCAAGGAGAACGACTGGAATACCCTGGGCGTCACCAGCCCGGGGCCGAACGCCGGCAGTACCCTGACCGCGCTCAACCTGGCTATCAGTATTGCCCGCGAAGTGGATTACACCGTCTTGCTGGTGGATGCCAACCTGCGTCAACCGATCCTGCTCGAACAACTGGGCCTTGAGCCCCGGCCTGGTCTGAGTGATTACCTCTCCAGCGATATTTCCGTCAATGACCTGCTGTTCCGGCCCGGCATTGTCGAGCACCTGGTAATCCTGCCCGGCGGTCAGCCGCTGGCCAATTCCGCAGAGATGCTCAATTCGCCGCGTATGGGCCGGCTCGTCGAAGAGGTGAAGTCCCGCTATCACACCCGCATCGTCATCTATGACCTGCCACCGGTGTTGGGTGCCTCCGATACCCTGGCCTTTGCACCACATCTCGATGCGGCCCTGCTGGTCGTCGAGGACGGCGTCACGCAGAAACAGGAACTTGAGCAGGCCGTGGAGCTCCTCAGCGTCACCAACATCGTTGGTACCATTCTGAACAAGGCCGATTCCCGGGGCTGATGATCTGCCAACTGCGATGTACGAAGCGTTCTACAAACTGACCGAGAAGCCCTTCACGCTGCTGCCTGACCCCAGCTTCCTCTACCTCAGTGACAAGCACCAGATGGCGCTGACCCTCTTGCAGTACGGTCTGCAGGACCATGCAGGCTTTACCGTCATCAGCGGTGAAATCGGCGCGGGCAAGACCACGCTCATCCGGCATTTGCTCAATAACATGGAGCACGAATACACGGTCGGACTGATCACCAACACCCATCGTTCCTTTGGCGAGCTGCTGCAGTGGGTCCTGCATGCCTTTGGCATTGTGCAAAAGGACATGAACCGGGTCGAGATGCACCAGCGCTTCATCGATTTCATCATCGATGAGTATGCACAGAATCGCAGGACGGTCCTGATCGTCGATGAAGCACAGAACATGGATGTCGGGACGCTCGAGGAACTGCGCATGCTGTCCAACATCAACGCGGACAAGCACCAGGCGCTGCAGGTGATCCTTGCCGGCCAGCGCGAGCTCATGCAGACCCTGCAGCAACCGGAGCTGGTCCAGTTTGCGCAACGCATCACGGTCAACTATCACCTCGAGCCACTGTCGGTTGAGCAGACTGCGGCTTATATCCGTCATCGCATGCAGGTCGCCGGCGGTAACCCGGCCACCTTCACGACCGAGGCCTGCGAGGCGGTATACCGCTACAGCAATGGCGTACCGCGCCTGATCAACCTGTTGTGCGACACGGCGCTGGTCTATGGCTACGCAGAACAGACAAAACTCATCGATGCCCGGCTGGTAACGGATGTCGCCCGCGAGAAGCAACAGGGGGGAATTTTCCCCATCTACGCGGTCGCAGAACGGGACACTGGCAAGGACCACGCCGCTACGGCACCGTCTGCAGACACCCATCAAGACAAGGACGATACGAAAGTTTCCGCACCTAAACGCTCAAAACCCCGACCAAGGCGGGCATCGGTGAAACGGGCCACAGGCGCAAAACAGCCGATGGCGGAAGGCGGCAGCGGCAGCGGCAGCGGCAGCGGCAGCGGCAGCGGCAATACTGTAAAACAGGAAGACGAGCTCCGCTTGTTGCACGGACACAAGAAAAGACTGCGCATCGCGGTATGCTCGGCACAGCAGGATCTGCGCCACTACCTGTCCAAGCTGCTCGAGGCCTACGGCTACCAGGTCACGGCCTCGCTGCCAATCGAGGCCGCCACGCTCGCCGACCTCGACCTGTCCGACCTCGACCTGCTGCTGGTCGACCGGGATACCTCTCATCCGCTGCCGGCCAATGCGGCCGGTATCATCTCAACATGGGACAAGCCCGTGCTGTACAACGATTCGACCATCACTGCCAGAAACCTGCGACAGGGCAACCCCGATTATGGCCTGGAGCTGGGCGAGCGGATCCGGTCACTGGTAGATCCATCCACCGTGGATATCGCGGCCGTCTAGCAACCCGTTACTTGAGTCTATGAACAAGCCTGCCATTCTCGTTATCGGTGGCGCCGGTTATATCGGCACTCACATGGTGCTTGACCTGTTACGCGCCGGCTACCCGGTCGTCGTGCTCGACAACCTGTCGCGCGGCCACCGTGAGCTGGTTCCCGGCGGTGAGTTCATCACCGGCGACATGGGTGACGCGGAAGATCTGCGCAAGGTGTTCGAAAAATACCCGGTGCAGGCGGTGATGCACTTTGCCGCCCACTCCCTGGTCGGCGAGTCGGTCGAACAGCCACTCGTGTATTACCGCAACAACGTGGCCAACACCATCACCCTTCTCGAGGAAATGGCGACCGCCGGTATCCGCCACTTTATCTTTTCCTCGACGGCGGCCGTCTATGGCGAACCCGAAAAGACACCGATTGCCGAGGATCATCCCTGCGCACCGACCAATCCCTACGGCGCAACCAAGCTTGCGGTTGAGCGCATGCTCGCCGACGTCAGCATTGCAAACGGCATGACCTGGAGCATCCTGCGCTACTTCAATGCGGCGGGAGCCGACAAGTCGGGCAAGACAGGCGAGCGCCACCAGCCGGAGACGCACCTCATCCCGCTCGTGCTGCAGGTCGCCACCGGTGAGCGCGAGTCGATCAGGATCTTCGGTGACGACTATCCCACGCCGGACGGCACCTGCCTGCGCGACTATGTGCATGTATCGGATCTCACCCGGGCACACCTGCTGGCGCTGGAGCACCTGCTGGCCGGCGGGGGCAATACCACCTACAACCTCGGCAACAGCACCGGTTATTCGGTCAAACAGATCATCGATACCGCCCGGGAGATCACCGGCCACGACATCCCTGCCCAGACCGTGGCACGCCGCGCGGGCGACCCGGCGGTCCTGATCGCCGACTCGGACAGGATACGGCGCGAACTGGGCTGGCAGCCGGCCTACGAGGATGTTGTCGAGATTATCCGCTCTGCCTGGGAATGGCACTGCAAGGAAGCCGGCCACACCGCGCAATGAATCCGCTCGTGCGCGGCCTGTCCCTGCTCTGTGCCCTGGCCTGGGCTGGCCTGATCTATTATTTGTCGAGCCAGCCGTCGATCGATATCACGCCGGTGTTCGAACACCAGGATAAACTGCTGCATCTCGCGGCCTATGCGGTGCTGGGGTTTTTCGGCATGGGCGCGATGCAGGTATCCACGAGCGGGTACCGTGTCAGCCAGCTCTTGATGGTGGCCACGCTGACCGGCCTGTACGGCCTCCTGGATGAGTACCACCAGAGCTTTGTACCGGGCCGCAATGCCAGTGTCCTCGACGTCCTTGCCGACTGCACCGGCGCCATGCTGGGTGCCGGTCTGGCATTCCTGCTGGTGCGGTGGTTGGCATACCGAAGCAGCGGTGTAACTGTATAACCGGAATTACTCCTGTTCCCCCAGATACTGCGACCAGTCATGGCTGTTATCGCCGAACACCAGGAAAAACGGGTTCAGCAGGGAATCCTTGGTGTTATAACGTAGCGGTCGCATCTGTGTATCGGTGACAAAACCACCAGCCTGCTCGACCACGCACTGGGCCGCGGCCGTATCCCATTCCGAGGTCGGACCGAGGCGGGGATAGATATCGGCAATCCCCTCGGCCACCAGGCACAACTTGAGCGAACTGCCCATGCCGACCATCTCATGTTCGCCAAGCCGCTCGAGGAACTGGTTGAGCGAGTCACCCCGATGCGACCGGCTGCCGACCACCATGACCGGACCCTTGCCGAGACGGCGCACCCGAATCACCCGCCGCTCACTATCTCCCAGCTGCTTGAAGGCACCTGCACCCTGGCAGCCGAGATAACTGGTATCCGTCACCGGTACATGCACGATGCCGAGCACCGCGACCCCGTCCTCGATCAGGGCGATATTCACCGTGAACTCGCCGTTGTGCTTGATAAATTCCCGGGTGCCATCCAGCGGGTCAACCAGCCAGTAGGTTGCCCACGTCGAACGCTCGCTGAAGGGCAGGCTGGCAGACTCCTCCGACAGGACGGGGATAGCCGGCGTCAGCGCCTGCAGGCCCGCGAGGATGGCATGATGCGAGGCCATGTCCGCCGCTGTCAGCGGTGACTTGTCGTCCTTTTCCTGCACGGCCACATCATCATCGTTGTAGATTTCAAGTATCTTGCGGCCGGCCGTGCGTGCCAGGGCGGCCAGCGGCTCCATCAATTCGGGTAATGCCGGTCGGTTGTCAGCCATGGTCATGGTGTTCCTGTCTCTTTAGAGAGTTAATAATTTGTCTTCATTGCTGCGTTAGCCCGTAATGACGAGTAGACCGGTAGTTTAATGGCATTTACATTTCCGTGTCTTTCCGTGGATTCCGTGGCAAACGAAATCACATTAAAC
>JBATGJ010000241.1:0-22412 GCA_049665685.1 Gammaproteobacteria bacterium | reverse complement strand
CTATTAGCCAACCCGAATTCCGCGCCGTTGCTCGCGTGCGCAAATGCAGAATGTTTGTGATTTCTGGATTGACTCAAAACAGATGTTTCAGCTTGTCGCCCTTGACCCTGAGATAGTGTCTATTGTGGTCATTGGGCTCGATCAGAATGGGGATTCTGCGCTTGATGTCAATGCCGTGTTTTTGCAGTGCGTCAACCTTTCTCGGATTGTTGGTTATCAGATTGATGGCGCTGACGCCGAGTGCATTGAGAATATCTGCCGCAACCTCATATGTTCTGAGGTCGCTTGGAAAGCCGAGTTCCTGGTTGGCCTCAACCGTATCCAGGCCGGTATCCTGCAGGGCATAGGCCCGAATCTTGTTGAAAAGGCCGATGCCACGGCCCTCCTGGCGAAGATAGATCACCATTCCCGTGCCCAGGGTTTCAATATGATTGAGGGCCCAACCAAGCTGTTGATCGCAGTCACAGCGCAGTGATGCAAATACCTCACCCGTCAGGCATTCAGAATGGACACGAACATCCAGGATGTCCGCATTTTCGATTGTCCCCTTGTAAATGATGACATGTTCCGTGTCGCTGGAATCTTTAACGACACGTACCTCGAAATGTCCATGGCTCGTTGGCAGCTTGGCAACTTCGGAGAGGGTTATATTGTTGGCACTGCTTTCGTCTGCAGGGATCGATACAATATTTTTTGTGTGATCGGATTTCATTTTGACCAGTCCGTGATTATTAGTAGTTTTTTTTGTAAGCCATTTATAATGCGTCAAGTACAATTATGCAATCTATGTGATTCTGATCAATCCGCTTGCCAATCCACTAACCTATTGAATAATAGGTAAAAAAACCTACGCGTGGATGTTTATCAAAACCTGCCTCTTTCTCTAATTATTTTTATCGACGAGCTACCTGCAGCCTTGAGGTCAGGTCTGGTGAGGCAACGCATAAGTTGGTAGCGTCGTCACTGGGCCAGCAAAGGTCTGCTCTGGTGCAATTCCCGTCTTCGTTAAACCTCTACCGGGCCGAAGTACAGGTGCATTATCACCACCTGTTTAAGTTATTATATTCATGAAATCAATAATATAAGTACACTCGCCAAGAATGGCATGCATATACTATCTAATTAACATATTTAACTATGCGCTGTAAGAATAAAAATTACAATATTCCGAGCAAGGTCAAAATGCGATACATCATTCTCCTTTTGCTGATTCCTGTGAACTGTCTGGTGGTGGACCCGGTGTTTGCGGCCGAGGTCGTGAATCGACCCGGGATCGATGAAGAATATACGCACAGGCCGAAAGTAGAGGGCCGCCTGGTCAATGCAACCAGCATCAAGGTGATGACATTCAATATCCGCTGGCAGGGCCACAGTAACGGGGTGTTCTATGACTCAGGGTTTGACCGACGCAAACCGCTGGTCCTTGATGTGCTAAAGAATTTTGATGCCGATGTTATCGGGCTGCAGGAGGCATCGATCGAACAACGTGCAGCAATTGCTTCAGAGCTCACTGAATTTGCAATGTTCCCGTTACCGTCCGATGCAGGTGATGAGTCTATCCTGTATCGCATCAGTCGATTTGATCTCGAGGCCAGCGGGCATGAATATTTGCGGCGGGAGCCCGAAAAGCCGGGTACCAATATTGGTGTGCGCGATTTTTTCTGGGTCCACCTCTATGACAGGCTGAGCGACAAGCGTTTTTATGTGGCCAACCTGCACACTGATCATCGATCCTCCGAGCGTGGCCGTCAGCTCGATGGTGTGCTGATAGGAGAATGGATAAGGCAGCGCAAGTTTGCTGATCCGGTGATTCTGACCGGAGATTTCAACGGCAAGCCCGACCAGCCCAGATATCTATACCTGACGGGACAGCGGGCCTATGCTGGCGAGGACGGGTCAACGGTTAGCATGCCCGTACCGATGCTCGATACCTTCACGGCAGCAAATCGGCTTGCCCGGCATGCCGGTGCCGTCAATGCCTCTAACGGAGGCGAAAATAACAGCAACCGGATCGATTACATATTCGTTCCCAGGGGGTCAAAAGTGATTGACTCAAGAGTTATTTATAAACATGTGAACGGTGCCTATCCCTCGGATCATTTTCCCCTGTTTTCTGAGATTGAGCTGGAATGAGCCGCCGTTCCCTGCCAACTGGCGTTCGGGAGTGAAGATTCCGTGAGCGCAATTCCTGCCAGCGGGCAGTGCGAGACCGAATACACCGACAAACGGTAACGCCTGGTAAAAGCACCGCAGACCTCGAAGGCGGCAATGGCGAACCTGTCAGCCGGGATTACTATGAACTGTATGCTTACTGCGGGTTGTCTTCCCCGGGTGTCACTTCTGCAGGACGGTTTTGCCCGGTCGCCGTGCCGGGTCGGCAGCGCTAGTTGACGAAGAACGCTATCTGGATGGCCAGGTCCGACGCGTCGAAGCGTGACCAGTACGGCGCCATCTCCCAGGACGCCGCAGGCAGATCAGCAATATAGGGAACCAGGGTGACTGGGATATCCGCCTGACGGAACAAGTCGCTTATTTCAGAAGGACGTTTCAGGTTAAGCAGCGAATCATGTTCGAAGTATTCCGCCGGATCCAGGCGGTAAATCTCGCGAAAGGGATCGTTGGGTGGGCTGCCGTGGTCGGTGAAATTAACCACGTGGAACTGCCGTGTCGATGCGCGTGATACCTGCCGGATCAGATCCACTCCGCGATCGAGATCTGCAATATGGTTAAGGACTCCATTGGAAAATACGATATCCACCGGATCGCCGGCATGCGAATAGTCCTCAATCGTGGCAGTGTCAACCTGGATCCTGGTTTGCACCCTGTCGACAAATTCGTCGAAGCTGATGCCGCGATTGAACAGGGCGTCGAGTTGCTGGTAGAAGGGCAGAAAAAAGCGCGTCCACACCACGTCCGATTCCAGTACCTCCGGATGATAACGTGGCTCGACGCATACGTACCCGGTCGCGCCAAGGTAGACCGCAATAGGTCCCACGCCCAGCAGAGGCCCGGAGCCAATTTCCAGTAACCGCTTGCCTTCGAAGTCAATGGGAGTCCAGGCACTTTTCGCCTGAAGGACCCGCTCATAGCGTAGATAACGATCGACTACCCTGCGCGCATCCATGTGGAACGCCATACCAAGTATGGTCTGCAAATCGTACTGGAAGTCCTCTTCTCCCGGCTGTAGCCGTTTGTGGCCTGGCCGTTTATCCATTACACATACCCTCGATTGTCTGGTGTCGTGTGGCAGGGCCTCCTGTCAACAGGGTGCCCGTTTGACAGTGCGTCTGGCGAACGCGCCGGGTGACGCGGCCGTCCGATCTTCGATTAGTCTATTGCCAATTGTCCATATGGAATAAAGGCCATTTTCCAGTGTCCACGGCCTTTGAACAGCCTGTCGCGTCATCTCTGCATGGATTATAAGATTGCTGAATACAACTGTCCGTACCTGGAAGCTTCCGCACTGTCTTGTCCTGAGTGCTTGTCAGTGGGCCTAGGCCTGCGCCATTGCACGGAAGATTTCACAGTTTTCCATGAGCTCTTCGTAACGGCCGCTGGCGATAATCCTGCCGTGTTCCAGCACGTGTATCACATCACAGTCTTTCACGGTATTCAGTCGATGGGCGATGATAAGCAGCGTTTTTGTTCCAGCCAGCTCGCGAACGGATTGCCGGATGATGGCCTCGGTCGCACCATCGAGTGCATTGGTCGCCTCGTCAAAGACGAGCAGTTCGGGTTTGTGGTACAAGGCCCGTGCGATGGCAATTCGCTGGCGTTGGCCACCACTCAGGCGAATGCCCCGTTCTCCAACGACTGTATCGAAACCGTCGGGTAGTTCCTCGGTAACGAACTCGTGAATATGTGCCATTCGAGCGGCCTCGACCAACGCTTCGTGATCGATGTCGTCGGGTTTGAAGCCGAAGGCAATGTTGCGGGCTATGGTGTCGTCGGTCAGAAAAATCTGCTGCGGCACATAGCCTGTATGTATCTGCCAGGCGGGGGCCGTCTGCTCGGTAATCGGTGTCTGGTCAATCATGACCCGGCCGGACTGGGGAATCAGCAGACCGAGCACGACATCGGCAAGGGTGCTTTTACCGGCCCCGGTGGTGCCGACCAAACCGGTCGAGGTATTCTTGTGGATGGTCAGGGTGAGCCGCTCCACCGCATTCGTCTCTGCCCCGGGATAGCGGAACGATACATCCTGCAGCCTGATCGAATCCTTGCAGGTGACGGGCTGTTTTCTGATTTCCCTGATCTGTGCGGCGCCGGGGTGCTCGTCCGCCAGGGCCAGGTCGCGGGAAATCACGTTGAGGGACTTGCGGTTGAACTGCAGGGCAGCCAGGGCCTGTGTTATCTGCTGAAACGCGGGAAGAATCCGGTAGGCGGCGACGGCGTACAGGGTAGCCACCGGTATGATCTCCTGCATTGTCTGTTTTACCCCGACGATGTACAGCGTAATACCAAGAATTCCGCCGATCGCAAGTGACTCCATCAGGTATTTCGGCAATTGCGCAATAAGACCGCCGGCGATCATCTGCCGGGTGAATCCGCCCAGCGCCTGCGAGAAACTGTCGATAAACGATTGCTCTCGACCCGACATGCGGACTTCCCTGATGCCGTTGAGGGCTTCGGACAGGGTCTTGAAGCGCAACTTGTTGGCCGCGACACGGCGTGAGCCGATGGTTGACAGTCTTTGCCTGAAGCCGAAATACACCCAGGCATAGGCGCCTCCGAACAGCAGGGTTATTGCGCCCGCCAGGACCGGATCATTCCAGAACAGCAGGACCAGGATGCAGACGGCCATGATGGACTGGGTAATGAGCCGCGTTGCCGGCAGCATCACGCCATTGACGATCTGGTTCATCTCCGAGAGCAGGTTCCTCTGGATCTCGGCGGTGTTGCGCGTCAGGAAAAACTGGTAGGGGCTGTAAATGTACATTTCCAGCAGTTTGTTTGACAGTGACCGCAGCGTGCCCCATACGAAACGCAGCTGCAGCCACACCATAAAGGCGGCGAACAGGTTTCTCAGCAGGTAGATCAGCAGCAGTGTGAAGCCGAATACCAGGATGAATTGATGGGCGTCATCGAAACCCAGGGCGGTATACAACCGGTTCAGCCAGCGATTTTCGAACACCAGGTCCGGTTGGGCCAGGACGCCCATAAAGCCGACAATGGCGCCAATTCCCACCAGTTCGAGAACGGTCATCACCAGGGCAGCCAGCACCAGGTGAGAAAAACGCAGGCGCTCCCTTGCGGTTAACAGTGCGCGTATTTGTCTGGCGATACCTGGATCGGGTACTGAACCCTTCCTGATGTGCCCTGATGATCTACTCAAGGTGTCGAATCGCTGCGGTGGACGGTATTCGACCACAGTTTATGGACGAGCCGGGCAGGTCTGACCAGGTAGTACATGGCAGACAGCGCACCGGGCAGTTTGATCATCTCGTGGTCCTTGCTGTTCGGTACAAAAAACGCATTAAGCGTAACTTTAGCCATCTGTCGATAAACCGGTAATCTGTCGCGCAGTCGTTCACGCACCCTGCAGTGAAAGCGCTGTCTTTCCAGGAAAGGGTTATTGACGATCTGCTCTTCGAACAGTCGGCTGCGCACATGTTCGACGAGTGCCTGTACCTTGTTATCCGAACGAATGCTTGTCTGAATCTGCCCGGGCAGCGGCGCCTGCAGCAGGTCGTGGGCAAGGGCCAGTCCGAGCATCAGCATACGTTGCGCCCCGGTCTCCTTCGCCAGCTTGATGCTGTATGACCAGTCGAGGTCAGGGCTCGATGCCAGCAGTTCGGCAATATCGCAGACCCAGCCAATCCGCTTCCACCACATGTCCTTGCTGCCATGCACGCAGAGAAACACCAGCAGCGCTTCGGTCGGAAACGCCCGTATCTCCTCGTCGAGCAGGCGCGCCGGTACCAGGCGTTCCCACAGACTGTCCAGGTCGACATTGAAAGGAAAACGCGAGGCGCTGATGCGCCAGTGCAGATCGATCATGACACGGGTGCCGGGACGGATAAAATTGTACTCGTGCCAGACGCGGAAGTTTCTCGCTTCATTGCGCCCTGTCACCTGTCCCTTGATGGGGCGCCACTCGAAACCGTGCGATGTCAGGAGTGATTTGGCAGGGATAATATCCCGCGGCCGTACGACGATATCCAGATCCCAGAACTTGCGCAGTGTGATATCGCCATGGGCAAGAGCAGCGAGGGCGGGCCCCTTGTACGGAACCGCGCTGATGCCTGCGGATTCAAAAATGCCCAACACCTTGATCAGCTCTGCCGTGTTGGCCCGGTTGCGATCGGCAATCACTGCATAATCTGATTCGAGCTGCTGAAGTATGGCAGGCGGAACCAGGTCTGTGCAGCATTCACTCAGGTTGCGATACAGCAGCGGTATCAGCGCATGCGGGTGAGCCTTGCCGAGGATGAACTCCCAATCCAGCTGCTTCCGGGCGAGTGCCTGAATCTGCTCGCGTTGTTGCGGCTCAACCCGGGTACGGGCACACAGCAGTAGCAGGCGAAACTCGTCACGGAGTTCTGGCGCCTGGGCTATCGGTTGCCGGGTAATGGGCTTGTGATTGCCGCGGATCATGTCAACTTTTGACGCTCATTATGGGTGTTCGTGTGGAAGGGAACGTTGAGAATTGTCCTGCCGGGAATACCCTTTTTAATAATGATACTACCCATGCCTCCATGCGAGTTCAAGGTATCGCCTTGAAAGATGGCGCGAAAGGGTGCAACGACCGTGTTTTTTGCGATATGCCGAAGTGAACTGAGCATCGCTCATTCCTCGGGGCGGGGTTTAAAAAGCAGAGAGTGATCTGCAGCAGAGTGTCCCTCTGAAGTGCTTCTGTGGAAACCCTGACCGGGAGCGGATTCATCAGTGGTTGTGCCGTGCCCGGCTGAAAGCAATGACCCGTATCCGTGAGTAGGTGCAGCTATTTCTGGCTTGATGCAGTGGTGTTCGCTACTGGCCTGGAAAAGACCGATGAATAACGAAAAAAACCAAACCAGACGTGGATAATCAGTTGACCACCTGATTAATATGAATAAATTCAAATCAACAAGGAGCATAACCACTCAGATATAAACAGGCAGTACGGAACTGTATAGTTTATAGAATGCAGTTTTCTGGCCGGAAACATACAGTTTGTAGGGAACATACCCGGAGTTTGAAGTTTGGATGGCCAACCCGTTAATGATAATGCTCAACGATTTATATTCATTTCCGGCTGGATTCTCCGGAGATCGGTTCAGTATTGCTTTTCATGAAAGGCCACTCCAGGAAGAAGTATAGGCAAAATATTTTTTGTCAGCTTCTACTATTGACGCGATGTATCGAGTTGGCAGGACTGGCGATGGCGATGAAATGATCGACCTTTATTGCGAACGACTCGATTCGACATTATGGTCAGAGTCCATCAATGCAGCCACTAACCTGTCGTTCATCATTGCCGCCCTTGTCCTGTGGCGACAGGCAACCCGCTGTGCATCTCTGACAGCCGGGATCGGGTTGCTGACTGGACTGATGGTGGCGATGGGCATCGGTTGCGGGCTGTTCCACACCTTTGCAACCGGCTGGGCGCAGCTCCTGGATATCCTGCCGATCCTGTTATTCCAGCTGGCCTGTCTGGTAGTTTATGGCCTGCTGATGAATCTGCCGACATCGCGGGGAAGGCATCAATGAAACTCTGGTCAGGACTGACCCGCTGGCTGCATCAGATCGGCCTGCGCCAGGTCCCGACCTGGTTTGATACCTCGGAATCTGTCATCGATGAGTTCCAGACCATCGGTAAGAAGCTGAAGATTCTCAAGTTCATACCGAATCCCTTTCCCTTCTATGACTGGATCATGGGTTTTTACGAGCGTGAATCCAACCGGGAGGCGCTGCGCGGGCCGATACTGGAGCGTTCGCGCAAGATACTCGATGTTGGCGCCGGTACCGGCTACCTGCTCAGCCGGTTGGTGAGGGTGACAGGAGAGGAGCAGGAGATTATCGCCGTGGATCTGTCACAGCAAATGCTGGAAAACTCCAGGGCCTACCTGTCAAACCATGACCAGCTCACACCACGCATACAATTCAGACAGGCCGATTGCAGGCACCTGCCCTGGGATGACAACACCTTTGATCTGTACGTATCGAGTTATCTGTTCGACCTGTTGCCGGAGCCGGAGCTCTTGCAGGCACTGCAGGAGATGGAGCGGGTGCTGCTGCCGGACGGGTTCGCGATCCTGATTACCATGACGACCGAACTCGATGAGCTGCCATGGTTCAGAAAATCTGTCTACCGGCTGATGAATGAATTCTATTGCCTCGGCTACCACAAGGGGCGATGGAATCCGATCTGGCGATTCCTGTTTGCGGGCTATGCACCCCATTGTCGGCCCATTGCCCTGGGCGCCTATCTGCATGAACAGCATAATCTGGTGATGTCCTATACCAAGCTGAGTCGGGTCTCCCTGTTCCCGGTCCGCATCTATTATGTCCGCAAGGGACATGGCTAGTTTCAGACAGTGGTGGCAGATATTGACAGCTGCCCTGTGCAGCCGTTCGAATCAACAGTTCTATGACCGCATCGCGCCGATCTACGATCAGGTCTTTGTTGACCATGTAGTGCATGCAGACCGGATGGTCGAGCTGCTGGTTGCAAGCCAGGCTGGTCAGGCAAGCACCACCCGGGTACTCGATCTCGGCTGTGGTACCGGACTGCTGGCGCGCAGGCTTGCCGGGCAGGGCTTTGCCGTGACGGGGCTGGACATCTCGTTTGAATCGCTCCGCCTGATGCGACAATCTGCAGCTTTCATAAACGCGGTGCACGGCGACGGGGCACAGCTGCCGTTTCGTGATGGATCATTTCAGGCCGTTGTTTCGCTGGGCACATGGCGCCATTTCAGGGAACCGCAGCGCGTGATGGACGAGATCAGCCGTATTCTCACGACCGAAGGGCGGTTGCTGATCGGCTATTTTCCACCCTCACTGGGCGGCGCCATCCATCAAGGTCAGGCCGTATGGCAGCAATGGCTGACCCGGCTTTATCAGTGGGTGGTGAGCCGACGGGGCTACATCGACCGGACGGATTTATCACTGGAACCACAGACGCTTGAACTCGCCCGCGGTCATTTCGATGAGGTCAGGACGGTCACCTCCGGTGAATCCTGGCACTTGATCGTGGCGCAGCGACCCGGCTGACCGCCCGGCATGCCGGTGGTCAGGAAGTAATCCATAAATCCGCTGCATCGACCCATTCATTTCCCTTGGCTGGCCATCCAGTGGCCGGCCATGGATAATACGCGCACATTTTTTAGTTTAAGGACGAGGAGAACGACTATGCGGGTCATCCTGTTGGGAGGGCCGGGCGCTGGCAAGGGCACCCAGGCAAACTACATCAAAGACAGATACAACATTCCCCAGATTTCAACCGGCGATATGCTGCGTGCCGCCGTCAAGGCCGGTACCCCGCTGGGTGTCGAGGCCAAGAAGGTGATGGATGCCGGCGGGCTGGTATCGGATGACATCATCCTCGGGCTGATCGACGAGCGCCTGAAAGGCGACGATTGCAAGAACGGTTACCTGTTCGACGGCTTCCCGCGCACCCTGGCGCAGGCCGATGCCCTGAAGGACAGGGGTATCGCGGTGGACGCGGTGGTCGAGATCGATGTCGATGATGACGAGATCATCAGGCGCATGAGCGGTCGCCGTGTGCACCTGGCTTCCGGGCGCACCTATCATGTGGTGTTCAATCCGCCAAAAGAAGAGGGCAAGGACGACGAGACCGGTGAGCCGCTGATCCAGCGCGATGACGATCAGGAGGCCACCGTGCGTGAACGCCTGAGTGTCTATCATGACCAGACCGAGCCGCTGATCCACTACTACTCGAAGTGGGCGGAAGCCGGTGGCGAAGGCGCACCCCGTTATGTCAAGATCAACGGCATCGGCAAGGTGGATGAAATCCGCGACGCCATCTTTACCGGTCTGGACGGCTAGGTGATCCCCCACCCTCCACATCAGGCCGGCATTGCCGGCCTTTTTTTTTACCCTCATTTCTTGCAGGGTTGTCTAGTACCTACGTACCACTATTAAATGAACGGGATTAACTGATACACTCGTTTTACGTCAATTATGTGACATCCCGGGCGTCGGTTGCCGGGTCAATGGATGATTTAACCATTTGTTCTGCAACGATGCGGTGGGCGACCGGTCCGGCAGCGCCAGCCCCGTTTCGGTATCGGTCATCAAGAAAAAATAACAGGGCGGTATGTCCTGCGCATTGCACAGGGATGTGCCGGAGACTTTATGGTTGCGGGTACTGACAGACCGGAAGCGGTTGATCAAGGCAGCGGACGCAAGTTGCTGCAGCTGCTGTCCTCACTGCGCAACTCGCCTGCCGGGGACCTGATCTACCGCCAGGTTGCGGCCATACTCGATGAGATTGCCTCCAGCCATATCAAATCGGAAATTGCCTATGCGGGCTTCCTGAACGTCTTGCTGGAAGCCTTCAATGCGCACCAGACACCCGGCACTGCCGAATTTCTGCAGGTCAAACTGCTGCAGGCACGCCTGCAGCCGCCACTGACGCCGACCGAACTCGAGATCCTCAGCGATTTTATCTCGCACTGCGGTGACCAGATCCAGCATGCCCACACGCTGGAGCCGGCCGTCATGATGCATGCGGTGGAACCGTTGCTGGCCGCCTTCGGCATCGACGCGATCGCGGCCCCGACCGGCGAATTCCCCGCCGTTGAGTCCTTCGCCGAGGCCGAAGCACCACCGGCCCCGCCTGCCATTCGGGACATCAAGCCAGCACTGGCAGATGACACGTTCGAATCCGACGAGTTCGACGAGCTGGACGAGCTGGACGAGCTCGATGACGACGCGTTGGAGGAAATCAGTCCGGTCATCCCGGCCGGCCAGGATTTGAATGCCATCAATCGCAGCGAACTGGAAGCGCGCCGCGAGGATATCGAGAAACTGCAGGCAACGCTGGCCGACCAGGTGCTGGAAACCATCGGCACGAATGAGGAATTCGGCGGGGTGCTGGAAAATGTGCTCGATGACCTGCGTGAGGTTGACGAGGTCAGTGAACTCGAGAACGTCCGCTGGACCATGATCCGCGAGGTGGAAAAGATGCTGTCGGGACACAATGACCTGGCCGACAAGCTCGACAGTACCCGGCACTACCTGCAGCTGTTCGAAACGGACAGCCGCGAGCTCAGCGATGAGCTGACACGCGTGCGCCTGCTCAGCCTGACCGATGAACTGACCGACCTGCCCAACCGTCGTGCCTTCATGCGCCGACTGGAAGACGAGGTGGCCCGGGTGCAGCGCTACGGCTTCCCGCTGTCATTTGTGCTTATCGATCTCGATCATTTCAAATCGATCAATGATGATTACGGCCATGCCGCCGGTGACGAGGTGTTGCGAGTCTACTCGAAAAACATCCTGTCCATCTTTCGCCACCATGACATGGTGGCGCGCTACGGGGGCGAGGAATTTGCGGTCCTGTTGCCGAATACCGATTCCGACGGCACGGTGCGCGCCCTCAACAAGGTCCGCCGCCGGGCAAGCGAGACCCGCTGGCAGGCTAACGGCACGGTGGCCGATGTGCCGATGTTTTCCGCCGGCGTGTCGCTCTACAAGCCGGGTGAATCGTCCAGTGCGTTCATCGAGCGGGCCGACAAGGCCCTCTACCGGGCCAAGCGCCTGGGCCGCAACCGGATCGAACTGGACATGACCTACCACCAGGAAGGCAGCGAAGACTCGCCACGCCGCCGCAGTTCGGACGGCTGAATTCCTCCCGCCACTGGCTGTATAATGCCGTGACACTCTCACTGCTGGAGCAGCATGCATGGCAACCATAGACCTCACCGCGGCAACCTTCGAGACAACGATTACCGAAAACGATATCGTCCTGCTGGACTTCTGGGCATCCTGGTGCGGCCCCTGCAAACAGTTTGCGCCGGTGTTCGAGGCTATGTCCGAGTCCCACCCGGAGGCCGTGTTTGCCAAGATCAACACCGAAGAAGAGCGCGAGCTGGCCGGTCACTTCCAGATTCGTTCGATCCCGACGCTGATGATCTTTCGCGAGCAGATCATCGTCTTCTCGCAGCCCGGCGCGCTGCCGCCGGCCGCACTGGAGGATGTGCTGGGCAAGGTGGCTGCGCTCGATATGGACGAGGTGCGCCGGCAGGTGGCGGAACAGGCGAACAGCGACGGTGCCACGGCATGAAGCGTGTTGCGCTCCTGTTGCTGGTCTGCCTGCTGCAATCCGCTGCAGTGGCCGACGAGGAAGAGCGCCGCTATAACCTGATCCGTCTGCAGGCAGACCGTGCCGAGCAGGTCAACAACGATACCATGCATGTGAGCCTGAATACCTATGGCGAAGACCGCGATGCTGCGCAACTGGCGGCACGCATCAATGCCGACATGGCCTGGGCGCTCAAGCAGGCGGGTATGTACAAGATGGTGAGTGCCAAGACCGGCGGTTATCAGACCTGGCCAGTCGATCGCGACAAGCTACTGACCAAGGGCTGGCGCGGGCAGCAGACGCTGGAACTGGAAGGCACCGATATAGAAGCGCTGAGCAAACTCGCCGGCATCCTGCAGGAAAAGCTCAAGATCAACTCCATGCGTTTCACGGTCTCCGACAAGCAGCGCGAGGCGGCCGAAAACCGCCTGGTCGAAGAGGCGCTGAACGCCTTCAAGGAGCGCGCGCGCATTATCCGGGTCAACCTGGAGGCAAGTGGCTATCGGATCGTGGACATCAACGTCGGCACCTCTACCCAGCATCCTCCGATCCGTTACCAGGCGCGTATGGCCATGGCGGACGTCGCCGAATCCGCGGTTGCGGTTGAGGGCGGGCAGAGCGATATCCGGGTGACGGTCAGCGGGACGATTGAGCTGGTAGTACCCTGAGCGAAACCGCTTTACGCCGCTTGCGGTCCAGTTGCCGATGCTGCCGGCAACAGCGCGCGCCAATTCGTTATTAATCCTCCACCAGGTTCGGTTCGCCGGTAAAGGGCGCCAGTTCCCGGCGTGCCGCATCGCGCAGGTTGAGTGCAACCTGCCAGCCGTCACCGGTGGGCTGAATCGGGGGCAGGATCGTCACCTGCAGGCGACCGCGGCGGGGGAACCACTCGGAACCGCGTACGAGCGCGCGCGCGCCCTTGATGGCGACCGGCACGACGGGAATACCGGCCCGCACCGCGGTGACAAAGGCACCCATGCGAAATGGCTGCAGTCCGTCGAAAGTGGTGAAGGTGCCTTCCGGGAAGAACACGATGGACTGTCCGTTACGTGCCTTCGTGGCGATCCGGCCAACGTCGCTGGTGCCCTTGCGGGCGTTGAAGCGATCGACGAACTCCACCCCGAAGCGCTGCAGCAGGATGCGTATCGGCGTGTTGCGCGCCAGTTCACCCTTGACGATGAAGTGAATCGGCACGTCCAGCGCGGCCGTGACGATAATGCCGTCCAGGTAGCTGGCGTGGTTGGCGACGATGATCTGCGGATCCTTCATGTCCAGGTGTTCATGGCCCTGTACCTTCAAGGATGTGAAGGTCAGCCAAAACAGCAGGCGGGAACACCAGTGTGCCACCTTGCGCCGTCCCCCCTCGGTCGGTGTAAGCACCACCAGGACCCAGGCCACCAGCCCAAGCACGACGAACACCGGCCAGGCATACATGGCAAACAGCCATTCGGTCAGCGTACGTTGTGTACCGCTGGTGGTGTCACCCGGTGTGCCGAATTCGCCCATCAGCAGCTCGCTGGCATCGCCGGCCGGTATGTCGCCCGTCGTGTCGCTGCCAGTCGGATGCAGGATTGCCTGCATCAGGTCATTGGCAGTGGCTGCGCGCACGGCGGCGTTATCCGGCAGCGTTATCTGCAGTGATTGCTCGAGGCGGCCATGCAGTTCCACGCGTGCCATGCTGTCCAGGCCCAGTTCGCGTTCCAGCAGGGTGTCGGGCAGAAAATGCAGGTTTTTCCAGTGTGGATGGACTTCGCCGACCAGCTCGCGTATGACCGCGAGTAACGCGTTCATATCGGGTTTGCCGGACGTCTGGTCAGCATTCATGGTCAGCCTGCTCTGGTTTACACAGTTATGCTAGTGTACAACAGACATGAGTCAATTCAGGCTTGCCGCTGACGGTCGTCAACATGACCCAGGATGATGCCCGGCTTGCTGCAGAGCAGCAGGTCATCGAACGTTTTACCGATGCGCTCTGGATGGAGCGCGGCCTCAGTGACAATACCCTGGCCGCCTACCGCAATGATCTCGGCGCACTGGCCGGCTGGCTGATTCGGCAAGGCCGCAGCCTGCTGACGGCGCGTCGCGAGGACCTGCTGGCCTATCTGTCACAGCGGGTCGCGGACGGTGCGCGGCCGCGCACCACCGCACGCCTGCTGTCCTCGATGCGTCGCTTTTACCGCTACCAGGTGCGTGAAGGGGGGCTGCGCGATGACCCGAGTGTACGTATCGATGCGCCGCGTATCGGGCGCCCATTGCCGGATTCACTCAGTGAGCAGGAGGTCGAGGAGCTGCTGGATGCACCGGATGTGGGCACCTTGCTCGGGCTGCGCGACCGGGCCATGCTTGAACTGCTGTACGCCAGCGGCCTGCGGGTCTCGGAACTGGTCGGCCTGACCCACGAGCAACTGAACCTGAACCAGGGCGTGGTGCGCCTGCTCGGCAAGGGACGCAAGGAACGCCTGGTGCCACTCGGTGAGGAGGCGCTGGACTGGCTGGGCCGCTACCTGGCGGAGGGGCGGCCGGCGCTGGCCGCGCAACAGGCTGACGGGCAGGTCTTTCTGTCGCGCCGCGGCAGTGGCATGACGCGCCAGGCCTTCTGGTACAGGTTGCGTGAATATGCAGTCAAATCAGGCATTAGCAAACACCTGTCGCCACACACACTGCGCCATGCCTTTGCCACGCACCTGCTGAATCACGGTGCGGACCTGCGCGTGGTACAAATGCTGCTCGGCCATAGTGACCTGTCGACAACACAGATATATACTCACGTTGCCCGTGAGCGGCTAAAGGATCTCCACTCGAAACACCACCCGCGCGGCTGAGTCGCCGGCACCCACACTAATTGAAACTTCACAGCTTGCAGGACTGTCAATAATTGCTTCAGTCTGCTGAAAATTATGGTACCCACTATGAAAAAACGTATTGCCGCCCTGGGTCTGCTGTTGACCGGTGTATTGCTGACCGGTTACCTGGTTGCCGAACAAAGTGTCGACAAGGTCGTCAGGGACTCGTTGTCAAGGGCCATACCATCGGCTGCAATCGACCAGATCAGTCCGTCGCTGGTCAACGGCATCTCCGAAGTACTGGTCGGGATGAATGTCTTCTATGTCAGCAATGACGGTAAATATGTGTTTGAGGGCAAGCTCATCGATCTGGAATCGCGCACTGACCTGACCGAGCAACGGCTGGGCAAGGTCCGCCTGCAGACCCTGGCCGGCCTGGATGAAAAGACCATGATCGTCTTCCCTGCGCAGCAGCCGCGCCACACCATCACCGTGTTCACCGACATCGATTGCGGCTATTGCCGCAAGCTGCACAACGAAATCAGTGAATACAATGCGCAGGGCATTACCGTGCGCTATCTCAGCTTCCCGCGCAGCGGTCCGAATACGCCCTCATTCAGCAAGGCAGTATCCGTGTGGTGTGCCGAAGATCGCAACATGGCGCTGACCAATGCCAAGGCCGGCAAGCAGCTGCCGGAGAAGGACTGCGACAACCCGGTCAAGCAGCACTTCGACCTGGGGATGGAGATGGGTGTGGCCGGTACGCCGGCCATTCTGATGGATAGCGGCGCCCTGTTGCCCGGTTATGTGCCTGCCAAACGGCTTGCCCAGGAGCTGGACAAGCCGCCTGCCGGCTAGCTGGAATCCTGTAGTCAGGCTAGTGCAGTGCGTTGAACATGCGGCGTCGCCAGGTGGCGACGCGTTCGTCTGATTCACCCAGCAGGCTGAACAGCGCCAGCAGCGCCTTGCGACCGGCATCATCCCGGAACTGCCGGTCATGCTGCAGAATGTGCATGAACGTGTCAGCTGCCTGCTCGTAGTTGTCCTCCATAACATAAGCACAGCCGAGCCGGTAACGGGTCCCGGTATCGTCCGGCCGGGCGGCGACGGCCGCCTCGATTATGGCTGCCGACTCACCTGCCGGCACCGCCGCGGCAAACACCAGCAGCGCGCGCAGTCGCACTGCCTCGGCCTGTTCACGGATATCGCGGGGCAGGGCATCGAGCAGCCGGCCGGCTTCATCTGTATTGCCTGCATGAAAACACAGTTCGGCATAATCCAGCGTCAGGCCATGATTATCGGGTTCCGCGTGGTGGGCCGCCTGCAACAGCGCCAGGGCCTGTTGCGCCTCGCCCGCAGCAAACAGCTCGCGTGCCTGTGCGCGCTGCGTATCGGAGGCACGTTCGATGTGGCGGTCCAGCAGGATGCGCAGGGTGCTCTCGGTTTGTGCGCCGAGTATTTCCTCCACCATGTCACCATGCCGGTACAGGCGCATAGTCGGCAGGCTGCGGATATTGTGCGCACGTGCCAGTTCACGCTGTTCATCGGTGTTGACCTTGGCGAGGGCGAACCCGCCGGCATAGTCCTCAACCAGTTTTTTCAGGACCGGCATCTGCATCTGGCAGGGGCCGCACCAGTCGGCCCAGTAGTCGACCAGCACCGGCAGCGTTTGCGAGCGCGCGGTGACCAGCGCGTCGAATGATTCGTAACTTACATCAGTTATCAGTGCTAAATCGTTCATAATATTAAAAATAATTGAAAATTAATCGGGATGGACAGCCGATTGTAACCCATCCAGCCAGACCAGCTCATGGCAGGCGGTAAACAGCAGGCCGGCCCTGACAGTGTGTTGCGGCCAGAGACGTGCGGCGGCCTGTGCATAGCAATCCAGTTGCGCGCGGTAGTCTTCGGCCAGCTGCGGGATCGTCGCGCGGTCTGCATTGAGGTGCGACTTGTAATCGATCACCAGCACGCTGTCGTCCGTCACCACCAGGCGGTCGACCACGCCGTACACCATGCGTTCGCCGGTCAGGTACTGCACGGGCGCTTCGTTGTATGCCTTCGAGTACTCTGCGGGATCAAACAGCAACGACAGGTCGGGATGTCCGACGGTCGCGCGTGCCTCGTCCCACCATGCCTGCAGTTGTGCGTCGTCTTCACTGCGTTGCAGCCGGTTGGCGATCGTGGTGTACAGGACGTCGTTATTCGCAGTGTCCGTTCGCGTCAGGTAGTCGAGCATCAGGTGCAGGGCGATGCCGCGTTCACGCCCATCCACATCGGTGTGTGTATGTTCAGTGGCCAGTGCCAGACGGCTCGGCGCAATGGGCAGGTCGCGTGGCGAAGTCGTGACAGGCCGGGCCAGCGCCGGATCGATCGAAAGGCTGTCTGTACCGCTGGCCGTGACCGGGTCCGGCTGTCGGTGCGTGCCCGACCGGATGCAGGCATGACCATCGCCGCTGCGCAGGCAATCCGCCAGTGCATTCTCGAGCAGGCCATACCAGCCGGTGTTGCCGGCGTTCGGTTTCGCACTGCCGGATATGAACAGGTACTGGCGTGCACGGGTCAGTGCAACGTAGAGCAGGTTGGCGTCTTCACAGCGCTGTGCTGCGGCCTTGGTATCCAGCAGGGCCTGGGTGCGACTGTCGCGATGGCTGCTGCGCGCCGCCAGCACGATCAGGTCCGGGCGCTCGGCATCGTCCGGCCAGTTCACACAGCCACTCCAGGCGCTGCGGTCCTTCGGCACAGTCGCTGCGTCGGCGAGAAATACCACCGGTGCTTCCAGGCCCTTGGCCGCGTGCACGGTCATCAGCCGCACCCGGTCGCCGTGGCTGTCGTCCGGTGCACTTTCGTCCGGCTGGTCCTGGTCGGACTCGCGCAGGCGTGCCAGCAGGTCCAGGAAACGGGGCAGGCTGGGATAACGACCGTTGTCGAGCTCCAGCGCCAGCTCGATGAAGCGGGTGAAACTGGCGCGGATACGCGGCAGCAGTGCGGACGGGAAGGCGGCCTCGTAACGCTGCACGACTTCACCTTCGTGGAAGATGCGGTCGAGCAGGTCATGTACCGGCAATTGCCCGGCCAGCTCACGCCAGCCCGCAAGCAGGCTGTAAATGTCGCTCCAGGGTTGTTCGCCGCTCCCGGCAAGCTGTTCCAGGCGCGCGTACCAGTGGCTGGTATTGTCGCACAGTGGCAGCAGCTGCTCGCTGTCCAGATCGAACAGCGGCGAACGCAGCACCTGCGCCAGCGCGAGATTGTCGTAGGGCGAAATCAGGCTGTTGAGCAGCGCCACCAGGTCACGTAGCTCGAGGTTCTCCAGCAGCAGCCCGCGGCTGGCACCGAGGCAGGGGATGCCGGCCTCGCGCAGTGCCTGTTCATAGGCCGCGGCATGGGTGCGCTGGCGCAGCAGGATCATGATGTCGCCGTAACGCAGGGGAAGGACCTGACTGTCCCGCTCCACGGTGGCACCGTCCGTACGCAGGCGCTGGATGGTCGCTGCGATGGCCCGGCCTTCGTCGAGGTAGGCTGCCGGCCCGTCTGTCATACGGGGCGCATGCAGCGGGTTACGCAGTGTGAGTGCCGGTGCGGCCTGTTTGTCCGGCGCGTCCTCGTCTGCCGTACCCGTACACAGCGGCAGCAGTTCCACGTAGCCGTATACAGCGGCCAGATGCGTGTCATGCGGCTCGAAGTCGGCCAGCAGTCCCTGCATGGTCGCCTGTGAAAATACCCGGTTGATGCATTCCATGATGGCCTGTGCCGAACGCCGCGAATGATTCAGCGGGAAGCGTAGTGCATCGCGGTGTTGCTCGAGCCAGCCGGATGCCGTTTCCAGCAGGGACGGGTTGGCGCGCCTGAAACTGTAGATGGACTGCTTGCGGTCACCGACCAGGAATACCGAGCGCTGGCGTCCGGTATCACCGGCGGCCAGCTCCTGCAGCAGCGGCAGCAGCAGTCGCCACTGCGTCGGGTTGGTATCCTGGAACTCGTCAACCAGCAGGTGGTCGATGCGCGCATCGAGCTTGTACTGCACCCACTCGGCATGCGCGCTGTGATTGAGCAGTTCACAGGCCCGCCACTCCAGGTCGGAAAAATCGAACACCCGCTGCTCGCGCTTGATACGCTGGTAGTGTTCCAGCAGGGCGTTGCCGGCACGGTACCAGGCCGAGTTGAGCGCAAGACTGTGCCTGCGCGCGATGGCATCGCGCAGGGCCAGCAGTTCCACACAGCCCGCTTCATGCAATGACAGGAAACGCGCCTCGCGCTCCGGTCCCAGGCGCTTTTGCCGGGTCGGGGTGGACTTGCGTTTGCGCGGCTCGCTGGTTTTGGTGAGCCAGGCATCGGCAATCGCATCCATGTATTGACGGCCGGACAGTGCGTTTTCCAGTGCAGCTTCGATGTATGCGGCAAGCTTGCCGTCGCCTGCTGTGTTGTCCCTCAGCAGTTCTGCAAACTCCTTGTGACGGGCGCGTTGTTTTTTGTCCGGGTATGCGGCCAGCGGGTCAACGGCTGTGTCGATATCGAGAAACCGGGTGAGTGACTGTACTGCAAAGTCCAGCGGATTATCCTCGCCCGATGTCCAGGCCCACCAGTCACTGCGCTGGGCCAGGAAGGAACGCAGCGCCTGTTGTGCGCTGTCGAGACTGTCGCACCCCGTGGCCAGCCGGTCGAGCGCCTGTGTCACCGGGTGGTCCGGTGCGCGGGTGGATTCGGCGACTAACGCATCGTAGGCAGCCTGTTCCAGCTGACCGGCCTTTTCCGCCACGTCGAAGCCCGGGGCGACGCCGGCCTCCAGCGGGAAACGCGCCAGCAGGTCCTGGCAGAAGGCATGAAAGGTGGTGCAACGCAGCCGGCGCGGGTTGCACAGCACGGCTTCGTAGAGCTGCGCGGCCCGTTGCAGGGTATCGGCATCCGCTTCGATACCGGCCTCCTGCAAGCGCGCCACCCGCTCCTCATCAGTGGCACACGCCAGTGCATGCAAGCGCTCCATGATGCGCTGTTCCATTTCCGCGGCGGCCTTGCGGGTAAAGGTGACGGCGAGGATGCTGTCGGGGTTTGCCCCGGCCAGCAGCAGGCGCAGCACGCGCGTGACCAGCAACCAGGTCTTGCCGGTCCCGGCGGACGCATGCACGCTGGCATCGCGGTGCGGATCGGTCGCCGCCAGTGACGGATTGTTGCTCACGGTTCGGACCACGCCTGTTTGCGGCACAGGCCGTCCATTTCACAGTAGCTGCAGGTGACCTCGTCACCCCAGGCCGGCAGCGGGGTGCCGGTGGTGATTTCATCCAGTACGATTTCAAGGCGGTCAAGGACTGCCTGCGACAGGTCTGCCAGGGCTGCACCGTCCAGCCGGCTGCCGGTCCTGACCGTGTTCCGGTGATTGAATCTGCCAAACTGTATGTATTGCACGGCGGCCGGCGCGGTTTCCTCCAGCAGCGCGTAGGAGGGCAGTTGCACCGCCTCACCGCTGTCGACGTCGGCCTGTTTCGGCGCCGCCCCGGTCTTGTAGTCACAGACCAGGTCGCCATCGGCGCCCCGGTCGATGCGGTCGATGCGGCCGGTGAGTAATTGCCCGGCGGCGAGCCGGCGTTCACGCTGGCATTCGCCCGCCAGAAAACGCCAGCTGGCCTGGTGCCCGATCAGCCATTCAATGTAAGGCTCGACCAGCACCAGCCAGCGCCGCAGCCAGGCGCGGTGCTCGAAACTGTCTTCCAGTTCACGCTCGAACACCTGCCGGGAGACCTGTTCGAGTTGACTGATGGCGGTCTGGCGATGTGCGTCGGTAATCGGTTGTGGCAGCGGTACCGGGTAACCGTCCCTGCCGGTGTGGAACACCTCCAGCACCGCGTGCACCAGGGTGCCGTACTCGGCCTTCTCCAGGGCCTGTTTGACTTCCTCGCGTGCTTTCAGGCGCAGTCCGCTGGTGGCAAAGAAACGATACGGGCAGTCGATCAGTATGCCGTGCGCGCTGACCGACAGTTCGTCAGGCATCGCCGTGGCAGGCAGCTGCACGCGCGGTTGCCGGGCAGGGCGTGGCACCGGCAGCGGGTGTTGCCCGCGCACCCGGGTGCCGGGGTGATCGAGCATGGCCGCCAGCGGCGTGTCATTCAGGTCATGGTCCCAGGCCAGCGTATGAAACAGCGCGATGCGTGCCAGCCAGGGACTCGGCGTGCGCAGTTCGCCATCCTGTTCACGGTGCCAGGTGAGCAGTACCTGCGGTGCGCTTTGCAGCAGGGCGCGGAAGTGCGCCAGTTGCTGCTGATAGCGTTGCGGCCAGGTCGGCAGGCCAAGTTCGCCGCGCACGCGATCATTGAAAAACGGTGAACGGGCGGGTGCCGGCGGCAGGTATTCGCTGTCACAGGCACCGACCACGATGCCGGCAAAGCGTCCGAGGCGCGCCTGTCGCAGGTTCAGCAACCATACCGGGCTGTGATCGATGGCCGGGCGAAAATCATGCCGTTCCAGCGTGCTACCCAGCCAGGCACGGAACGTGCTCCAGTCCATCTTCAGCGTGCTGCCCTGTGCCGCATCGTGCAGCAGGCGCCATTCCTGCTGGATGCGCTGTCCGGCCGGGTCACTGCCGAAGGCCTGCCACATCCCGAGTTCCACCAGGCTGGCCTGCAGGCGTTCCAGTAATGAGGTCGGTGCGTGTTCACCCTTGAGACAGCGATACAGCGGTTCGGCGGCCTGCTCGAGTCGATCGAGTAACTGGTGCAGGTGCGCGGCGCTCTCCTTGCTCCAGCGGGTCTCGTAGTGCTGCAGACGTGAAGTGATGTGCTTGCGGTAGCGCTGCAAGCCGCGTGCGATGTTCTCGCGCCGCACGATGTCGGTCTCGAACCGAAACACGCAGTTGTCGAGCGTGTCACGGTCCTCGTCAGGCAGGGTAAACGGTGACTTCAGCGTGTCCAGCAGCGGTTCGTGCGCAAAGTCCTCCTCGATACTCTGCAGCCAGCGCTCCAGCGCGGCGGCGGCACGGGTGGTGGACAGCGCCCAGCCACCCGGGTCCTGCAGGGTGATGCCGGCGCGTTCCAGCAGTGCGCGGACACGCCGGCCAAGCCGGCGATCCTCGGTGACCACGGCAATCGGCACGTGACCGTCCAGCAGCCACTGGCGTACCTGCAGGTCAATGGCGCGCGCCTCCTGTTCCGCGGAGCCGGCGGCGAAACTGTGCAGGTGTCCCGCCAGCGGTGCGTCCGGGTAGGTCTCGCGTGCTGCGATTGCCCGGGTCTGCAGCGGCTCTCCGGCCTCGTTGAAGATACTGTCGAGCACGCTACCGACAGGATGCTCTGCCCGGTTCGCTTCCCCGGCGGTGGCGAGCAGTTGCTGCCAGACGGGATGATCCGACTGCGCCCCGGCCATTGCACGGTGCAGCAGTAACTGTCCGTTGC
>JBATGJ010000240.1:0-2544 GCA_049665685.1 Gammaproteobacteria bacterium | reverse complement strand
GGACAATAAGGTCATTGCTGCAATCAACCAGACCGTAGACCTGGGCAGGTCGCCGGCAAAGGAGAAAGCGCTAGTCACTGTTTACAACAAACTGCCTTTCGTGTCGGTAAGGGAGCCGGTCTCGCTGGACTACGTCAGGTCGGCAGGACTCACAAATGCAAGGCTTGTTCCGGATGCTGTATATGGTCTGCCTAAACTGACAGACGAAGAAATTGCATCCATCACTAAATCATATGACCTGCCTGATAAATTTGTTGCAGTGACAGGATCTTCGGCATTGAAAAGAAACCGGCACTCCCTGCGACGTGCGGCGAGCCTGCTGCAGGCAATCCAGTCAATAACCGGGCTTGATATCGTGTTTCTTGCCAATGCAAAGACTGATATCTGGGTTGCTGACAGGTTAAGCGGGCGATTCGGATTCATAACCATCAAGCCGCCGGTCCGTCACCGTGATGCAAGTGCAATCATAGCTTCCGCGCAATTGATGATAGGTGGGCGTCAACACCCGAATATCTTTGCTTTTATCTATCATGTACCTTATATACCTCTGCCGGGGAATACGCACAAGAATGATGGTGTGGCACGGCTGCAAAAATATCCAATTGCCCCGCTTGCCTGGGATTGCACAATCCGGCAGCTCGAGGATGCCTGTAATGTCGCTACCCGATTGCGTACGGACTGGACGCTCCCCGAGATACGAATCGATAACTACAGGATATTCGGGTAGCGTGCAGGGTTGCTTCGTTCGTCATTCTGCAGGCAGGTGCTTGGCATATCCGGAGTCGTGCATGCCTTCCGCTGAAAAACATGTTGTTAAAACAATTCAGGCTGGCGGCAGAGCAGTGTTACTCATGTATGCCTGGTAGATGTAACTAGCCACTAAATCACATCCGCGCTCGTTAAGGTGGGTGCGATCCTGAAAGAGTTCAGCCCGATGCCCGGCAAAGTGGTTGTAGAAGTGTACGCGAATGACGTTGTCCCGGTCTGATACCAGGTTATCAAGCAACCTGTTGTAAAGAATAATATCGTCGTTGCGTCCTTCGCTGTCTATCGGCAGCGTGTCCGGAAGGAATACCAGTGCCGGGCTGCTGCGCCTGATTAAGTAGCGTATATTGGCCACATATTGTTCCCTGGTGGTGATGTGCTCTACGGGCATGTAGCGGTTCAGATTCAGTTTCCTGCTTGTTTTCCTGATCTTCTTGACTATTTTTCTGCCGATCTTTCGCAACGGATTGTCAGGGTAATACGGGATATAGGGTATGTATCGGATCCCTTGCCAGGAGTCGGTTAGCCCGAAGGAAATTATGACCATGTCGAACGATTTGTCGTAATTGTCATTAAACATGCTGACGCCTTCGCGTGTTGTTGCCATGGTATAGCCGCAATTCAGCACCTCTGCACCGACCAGGCTGGCGAATCGTTCGGGAAACGAATTGAAGTGGCACTCATTGATGCCGACTGTGTTGCAGTCGCCCAGGGCAAGTATTTTCATCTCTGTTTCAGTCCTGTGGCAAGCCCAGTCCTTCCGTCAGTTTGAGTACCTTGTCTCTTTCCATGTTTATAAAGGAGACAACCTCGCTTCTGGCCAGTGATGTTGCCTTGCCTGGATCATAGGCTTCCAGGTCAGCGACCGAAATCCTGTCGATGAGGTGTTTTTCCTGTAAATTATTGACGACGAATTTGTGAATCAGTGGCGGTTGACCGATTTCTGCGAAGAGGGCGGTGACAGGTTTTGTGGAGGCGATTGCCTCCATCATCATGGTGCCGCTGTCCTCAGTACAAAATACCCGTGTGGCAAGACCAAGGTAAGCTGTAACAACTTTTTCAGGTTTGCGGTGATAGTAGACCGCATAGGCGACACTGGAAGGGGCTAATTCTTTTTCCAGTGTTTTTTCGTTGCCTGCGCCGGTCCTTCTGGAGGTGGTCAACAGCCATTTTATGCCATAACGTCGTGATAGTTCGTTCATGGCGTGTGCCAGGCAAGCATAGTGCGCCCTGCGGAACTTGTAGGCAGCTGTGTCGCCGCCTATCAGAAGCGCCCACATTGTCGAGTTACGGCTCTGTTCGTCGATGCGTTCGAGCAATTGCTGGCCTGCCTGCTGCAGCTTGTCTATGCGCACTATAGTCGGTACCAGGTTCAGATAGACACTGTTACTGATTTGCTGGGCGGGCAGTACTGTCAGTACATGACTGAAGGACTCTGCCGGCAAGCCTCTTAGTGAACTCATTAACAGGTTGGGGGTTCTGAATTCGCGCGCAACAATGGCATTGATATGTGCTGTATCACCACCCGCCGAGATTACAAGATCAACCTCGTCGTTGATCGTCGTGTCGCCCTGGTAGAAATATTTCAGTATCCGGATGGGCGGGTAAATGTTGCTGGATATCAGGTATCTCAGAATACTGCCGAGAAACTTGAATCTCAGTTTGACTGTAATCCACTCTTCCCTGATGGTGTAACGTTCACCCAGCCAGTTAAGCAAACCGGCGGATGTGTTGAAGTGTCCGGGTTTTCCATCACTTATTACCAGGACTCGAATAATG
>JBATGJ010000239.1:0-3727 GCA_049665685.1 Gammaproteobacteria bacterium | reverse complement strand
GGTGGTGGTCAAAAAGCCGAAGCCGGTGAAACCGAAAGTCACGGCGCGTCAGAAGGCCGAAAAGTCCGGGCTGCTGGCACTGAGTGATTCACTGTCTGACTTGCGTCAGAACACGGTGACGAAAAGTTTCAGTAACAAGGACCTGTCTCAGGCCGGGGGCAAGGCCAGCAAGACCGAGCGTGCCATCCTGACCGCGGGCACCACCAGCTCCAGCAGCGGCATCCAGACCGCTTCGTTGAGCCGCAATACCGGTGGCGGTTCGCTGGCTGGTCGTTCCACCACGACCGTGCACAGTCCCGCCGGTAATGCTGAGACCGCCAGCGTCGGCGGCAAGGGCAAGGGCAGTCGCTCGGCCGGCCGCAGCATCGAGGAGATCCAGATGATCTTCGACCGCAACAAGGGCTCGATCTATAGTGTCTACAACCGTGCACTGCGCAAGAATCCGAACCTGCAGGGCAAGGTGGTGTTGCGCCTGACCATCGCACCCAGCGGCAAGGTCACCCGCTGCGATATCGTTTCGAGCGAACTCGGCGATACGGAACTGGGCAGCAAGATCACGTCGCGCGTGAAGCAATTCAACTTCGGTGCCAAAGACGTCAACGAAGTCACCATCACCTACCCGATCGACTTCCTGCCGGCATAGCAACACTGCACATAGCCTGATGTAGGAGCGCCTTGCAGGCGCGATTCTATTTACATCCAGAATTCGCGGCTGCAATGTGCTCCTACAGCGAAATGAAATCGCAGCAGAGGCATTAAAACCAGAAATGTCAGGGTGCGTTTCACGCACTATTTGTCCGTGTAATGGTGTGCAAAGCGCACCCTGCGATCACCAAACCCGCTACAATGCGGCCATGGAACCGGCCGTATCGCAACCCTCTGACACACCCATCGTCTCCGCCCGCAGGCTCACCAAGCATTTTGGGGACTATTGCGCGGTGGACGGCATCGACTTCGATATAGCGCCCGGCAGATGCTTTGGTTTTCTCGGCCCGAACGGGGCGGGGAAGACCACCACGCTGCGCATGGCCATGGGCCTGACACCGGTGAGTAGCGGTCAATTGACGATCTTCGGCCTGGCCGTACAGCAGCATGCCGCAGCCATCCGTGCACGCACCGGCATCGTGCCGCAGGCGGACAATCTCGATCCGGACTTCAGCGTGGAGGAAAACCTGGCAGTATATGCCTCGTTCTTCGGACTGGCCGGCCCGGAGATTGAAGCCCGTATCAAAACGCTACTGGATTTCGTCTCGCTGGCTGAAAGATGCAAGGCGAAGCCCGAGGCCTTGTCCGGCGGTATGCAGCGCCGACTGACCATTGCCCGCGCACTGATCAACGCGCCTGAAATGATGGTGCTGGATGAGCCCACCACGGGACTCGACCCGCAGGCACGGCATGTCATCTGGGGGCGACTCACCGAATTGAAAAACCGCGGCAAGACACTGCTGCTCACCACGCACTATATGGAAGAGGCCGAACGTCTGTGCGACGAGCTGGTCATCATGGATCACGGGCAGATCCTGGCGCAGGGCTCGCCGCGTGAACTTATCGAGCAGCATGTCGAGTCGGATGTCATTGAGTTACGCGGGCAGGGTGAAGGCATGCAGCAAATTGCACTGCAAAGCGGGTGCCGCCTGGAGCAAATGGGCAACAGCCTTTACTGTTATACGCAGAATCCCGCACCGCTCATAGAACAACTCAAGGACCGGCACGCCCTGCGCTTCGTACATCGTCCCACGGGACTGGAGGACGTATTCCTGCGTCTCACCGGCCGGGAGCTGCGCGATTGATGAATACATTGTACTTGCCACGCATCCGGCCCGGTGCCCTGTACGTCTGGCGCCGCAACATCCTCGTCTGGCGCAAACTGCTGATACCGGCCATGCTGATGAATTTCGGTGAACCGCTGCTCTACCTGCTGGGGCTCGGCTACGGGCTGGGTCACTTCATCGGGGACATGGCCGGCATGCCGTACCTGGCGTTTCTTGCTTCGGGCATCATCGCCTCCAGTGCCATGACCACCGCCAGCTTCGAGGGCATGTATTCGGTATTTACCCGCATGGTCCCGCAAAAGACCTACGAGGCGATTCTCGCGACGCCGCTGGATGTCGATGACATCGTTGCCGGCGAGATGCTGTGGTGTGCCACCAAGGCCCTGTTCAGCGGCATCGCCATTCTGGTCGTCGCAGCATTGCTGGGTGTTGCACAGGGCTGGCAGGCCCTGTGGGTCGTTCCGGTGGTGTTTCTCATTGGCCTGTGCTTTGCTGGCCCGGCCATGATCATGAGCTCACTGGCAACCAGCTATGATTTTTTCAGCTACTATTTTGTACTGGTCGTCACCCCGATGTTCATCCTGTGCGGCGTTTTCTATCCCATCGAGACATTACCGGAAGCGGTTCGCGGCGCCGTTTACCTGCTGCCGCTCACCCATGCCGTGCACCTGACGCGCGGACTGGTGGCCGGTGCCGAGCTGGCACAACCTGTGCTGCATCTTGCCGTGCTGGCTGCCTATGCCCTGGTCAGTTATGTCATCGCGGCAATCCTGGTTCGACGCAAGCTGATGGTATAGACCTTTGTCTACCAGCCGAACATGCAGCTTGGCAACATTGTCAGAGAACTTTAACCTGTCATTTCTATCTAAGGTAACGGATTCATAACCAGGGAGACATAGTATGTTTGCACCGATAGAGATACCGTTTGGCTGCGTGATGCTGTTCAATGTGGTTTATCTGAAAGACGGCGTCACCGTCGAAGATGTCGAGTTGGCACTTGGTGAGATGTGTAACGTCGTCAAGAATACTTATGGTGATGACAACGGCGGTTTCATCGCAGGACAGGTGTACAAATATTCCGGATTCGTCTCGGCGGAGGGCACCGTTGGGGAAGCCCCGGGCGATAACGAGACCGCTGCCAGGATCAAGCAGGGTGAGCTGGCGATTGTGACCTTCTGGAACTCGTTTGAGCAGCATGAAAAGTCGCATGCCGACAGGATCTTCAAGGAGAAATTCCAGGCACTGGCTGATTTCTGCGACGAGACCTACGAACTCGGCTACCAGATGCTGTGGCAGGGGGTGCCGGACGAAGAATAGCTTACCTTTGCCAGCCAGCAGGGCAGATCCGCACGGGTTATGTCACTGCGCACAGAGCAAAGCCATGCGTTACATACAAAGTTTTTCAGCTGTTGCCTTATCATGATAACTCACACCTTGTTTGTCTGCATGATGATGCAGCGGCTCCCTGCATGAGCGCAAGACGGCGCCGCTGGCCCCGCTGGCTGCTGGAACTGAGTGTTGCAGCGCTGGTGTTCCTGTTGCTGCAGGCATGGATGACGCGTGATGCACCACGGGGAGCAGCCCCGGACATCGCCGGTGTCCTCCTCGACGGGACGCCGGTAACACTTGCCGAGCTGCGCGGCAAACCGGCCCTGGTGCATTTCTGGGCGACCTGGTGTCCGATTTGCGGGCTGGAGCAGGGGAGCATCGATGCGCTTGCCAAAGATTACCCGGTCCTCACAGTTGCCATCGACGAGAGCCCGTCCAATGACATCCGTGCATACCTTAGAGAGGCAGGTGTGGATTATCCGGTGCTGCATGATCCTGGCAATGACATCGCCCGTGCGTATGCCATTCGCGGTGTACCGACCAGCTTCGTCATCGACCCCGTCGGCAATATAAGTTTTGTCGAGCGGGGATATACCACAGGTCTCGGCCTGCGCCTGCGCCTGTGG
>JBATGJ010000238.1:0-3466 GCA_049665685.1 Gammaproteobacteria bacterium | reverse complement strand
GGGCAGGCTTCATGATCGGGGGGGGATTATCTGTCTTTCCGGTGCAGAAATAAACGGGCCGTCGGGTATTTATTTGACCGTGGAATGGCCCGGTGGAACAGGATAAAGGAATGGAAGGGGAATTGTGTAAGATGGTTTGATGTTTATATCAACGTATTGGCCACGGAAACCACGGAAGGACATGTCTGGAAAGTTAAAAATTTTCACGTTATTCCCGCGCAGGCGGGGATGACGGGTTTTTTTCGTTTTTGTACTAAATTTTTCCGTGTCCTTCCGTCGTTTCCGTGGCCGTCCACACACGTTTCACCTTTGACGTTTCACTTTTCACCTTTCACGTCTCACGTCTCACTTCTTTTAATCATCCGCGCATGCGCAGCCGCTCGAGCTCCTCGAGCAGTTCCAGCGCCAGGGCCGCGCCGGCAAGATTCACACCCAGGTCATGCTGCAGGCGCAGTGCGCAGCGCACCCGTCGCACGCTGATGGCCTGGAAGCGCCAGTGCCGCGGGCTCTGGCCCAGCGGTTCGATGATGCCCTCACCTACCAGATCAACAATCTGCTCGGCCGGCACACTGCAGGCCTGGCACAGCTCGGCGAGCGTCAGCTCCATGTCTTCATCAAGGAGTTCAACAGTCAGCAGTGATTCCCGATCGTTTGTCATCTCAGACCCCCAGGTGTGCGCGCGGATTGAAGGCCAGCGCCTGCTCGAAGGCACGGTAGGCGGCGCGGCCGGCCTCGGAATCCGCCGGCGGCAGTGCAACCTGCAACACCACATACAGATCACCGGGCTGCCTGGCCGGGATCCCGCGTCCCTTGAGTCGCAGCTTGCGGCCGCTGGTCGAAGCGGGCGGTATCTTCAGGTCCACGGCACCCGTGGGTGTCGGTACCTTCACGGTGGCCCCCAGCGCCGCCTCCCAGGGTGCGACCGGCAGATCGAGATACACGTCGGCGCCCTCGACGTGGTAATGGTGATGGGGACGGAACGCCACCTCGAGATAAAGATCGCCGGCCTTGCCCTGGCCGATACCCGGATCGCCCTGCCCGCCCAGGCGGATCTGCTGTCCCTGGCGCACACCCCTGGGGATACGCACGTTGAGTGTGCGCTCCCGTACCTGCGGCCGGCCGTCTGCACCGAGTTCGGTATGTTTGAGGGTGAGTGTCCGCGTGGCCCCGTGGTAGGCATCCTCCAGGTCGATCATCACACGGGCATGCGCATCCTCGCCATGGGCGTGGAAACCACCGGGCCGGGCGCCGCCAAAACCCCCGCCGACAGTGCCGCGCCCGAACAGGCTTTCGAAGAAATCGCTGAAGCCCGCGGCGTCGGCGCCGGTAAAGTCGCCGCCATGAAACTCGAAGCCCTGGTCCCAGTCCGGCGGTGGACGGAAGTCCTGGCCGGCCTTCCAGTTGGCGCCCAGCTGATCATAGGCGGCGCGCTTCTCGGGATCCTTGAGCACCTCGTAGGCCTCGCCGACCTCCTTGAAACGGGCCTCGGCATCGGCCTCCTTGCTGACGTCAGGGTGATACTTGCGAGCCAGCTTGCGGTAGGCACGCTTGATTTCGTCCTGGGTGGCGCCGCGCGCCACGCCCATGATCTCGTAGTAGTCTCTGAATTCCATTATCTGGCGTTATGTCCGCAGGTCCGGGTCAGTTCACTTTAACCTTGATCGCACGCAATTGCTGCAATGTCGACATGTTCGTCTCCTTCAACGGTGCCTGGCTGAATGTAGCGGAGCGCCAGCCAACCGTTAACGAATCGATATATATATTTCTGCCTGGCCGCGTCGCAGGTTCATCTCCAGCTGCTGCGGGGACTGCCGCAGGGCGTCCGCCACCCCGGCCACATCCTGTATGGCCTGACGGTTGACCGAGACAATGACATCGCCCGGGCGCAGGCCGGTGCCCCATGCCGGGCTGCCACGCTCAACCGCCTGCACAATCACGCCACCGCCGCGGTCCGCCTGCTGTTCCGGCGGGATATCCTCCAGCGTCGCCCCTGCCAGCGCGCCACTGGCCGCCGCGGCATCGACCGGCTTGCGCTGCGGTTCGGCAATGCGCGCACGGAGGGTACGTTTGCTGCCATTGCGTATCACATCGAGGGCCATGTCGTCACCGATCGCCAGCACACCAATGGCGTTGCGCAGGGCACTGCTGCTGCGGACCGGACGGCCGTTGACGGCGATGACGATGTCACCGGCCGCAAGCCCGGCCTGCTCCGCTGCAGAACCCGGCACCACCCGGGTGATGACCGCGCCACCCGTACCCCGCAGGCCAAAGGCCGCGGCGAGATCCTGTGTCAGATCTTCCATCAGGATACCGAGTTCGCCACGACGCACTTCACCGTATGCGGCCAGCTGCACCATGATCGCGCTGGTCATATTGCTGGGGATGGCAAAGCCGATGCCGATGTTGCCCCCGGACGGGCCCACGATGGCCGTGTTGATACCGACCAGCTGCCCGTCCGTGGTGACCAGTGCACCCCCGGAATTACCCGGATTGATCGAGGCATCGGTCTGGATGAAATTCTCGAAACCCTCGATGCCGAGACCCGTGCGTCCCAGTGCACTGACGATGCCATAGGTTACGGTCTGGCCGAGACCGAACGGGTTGCCGATGGCCACGACGAAGTCGCCGACACGCAGGGCATCGGAATTGGCGATCGGCAGGTCGACGAGATTACCGGCCTTGATCTGCAACAGCGCGATGTCCACCTCCGGATCCTGTCCGATGACACGGGCATCCAGCTTGCGTCCGTCGCGCAGTGTGACGGTAATCTCGTCGGCAGCGTCGATGACGTGGTGGTTGGTCAGAACGTAACCCTGCCGCGCATCGACAATGACGCCGGAGCCCGCACTCACGGACTGGCGTTCCCTGGGCATGGCGTCCGGCAACGAAAAGAAACGCCTGAAGAACGGATCATTCAGCAACGGATTGCTGCGCAGCCTGACGGTCGAGCGTGTCGATATATTCACTACCGCCGGCACCACCCGCTCCAGCATCGGCGCCAGGCTATAGCCCGGGGGTGGCGGCTTGGCGGCTGCCCCGGCGGCGCCGAACAGCGCGGGCAGCAGGCACCACAGCAGCAGTGTGCCGTTTACTCTCATTCCATGTGTGCGGACGCGTCGGATCATGATGGCCTCAGCTTCGTTAATGCCCTGTTACAGCTGGTAAAAATTCCCAACGGCCGAAAAAGCCTGGCGGTGCATGACCGTCTCTATTAAACAATAGGATCACTGCGAGCCAATTTAAAGGGGTTACGCGAATGCCGTATAAATCATCTTATCAGAGGGTGGTTATTCAACCCCAGAGTATCGCGCCTGCAAGGCGCTCCTGCAGTCGTTCTTATCTGGCTATTTATTAATTGATTATTCCGTGTCCTTGCGTGGATTCAGTGGCCATTGTTCGGTGCGCACAGCGCACCCTACGAACTACAGCTCTTCATTTGGGTTTTGGAATAATTATTTTTCCGTGG
>JBATGJ010000237.1:0-2274 GCA_049665685.1 Gammaproteobacteria bacterium | reverse complement strand
AATGTACCGGACAGGGTATTGGTAATAAGCGCGGTTCCCTTGCTGCCATTGGTGACGACTTGATAGGTCAGCGTGTCGCCATCTTTGTCAGTGGCGGAGAGCGTACCGCTGGTGGCCACCTCTTCGTAGGTAATAAAAGCGCTGTTGTCGGCAGTCGGCGCATCCTGGACCGGATTAATGGTCACTGAGACAGTGGCGATGCTGGAATCTTCGATACTGTCGTTGACCCTGAAGGTGAAAGAATCAGATCCGTTCAAGTCGGCAGCGGGTGTGTAGGTAAAAGCGCCGGTCGCGTTGTTCGTAATGACAGCGGTGCCCTTGCCGCCGTTTGCCACGAGCGTATAGATTAAACTATCGCCATCGTTGTCATTGGCAGAGAGTGTGCCGCTGGCGGATACATCTTCGAGTGTGGTGAAGCTGTTTCCGCTGGCAGTGGGGGCTGTATTAACAGTGGTGTCTTCCTGGTCACTGTTATTAGAAATATTGTCATCGTATTCGTTGCCAAATACAGAAACAATGTTATTGATCATCCCGGCCGCACCGCTACTTACATCGATTGCAACACGGGTGCTCACGCCAGCCAGTAATACCCCAAGCTCACAAGTCACAGTGCCACCGTTCTCAGCGCAGGCGCCCTGATCCGGCGTTGCCGAGACATAGCCTACCGTTGCGGGCAGCGTGTCTACGATGGCTACGCCACTTGCATCATTGGTTCCGTAATTCGTGATCGTAACCTGATAAGCAAGTGCGCTGGCCGGATCTACCGGGTCAGAACTATCGGTCTTCACCACACTCAAATCTGTATAGGGCATGCTGAATATTGAAAGGGCGCTCTCCCCGGATGCGGTTACAAATACACCCTGCCCATCGGGGCTGGCGGCCAAACCCCAGGCAGCGGACAGCCCGTCTACGCTGGCCACGTTGTCAGTGTGTTTTTCAATATAAGTGAGTTTTCCGGTAACGGTATTACGGCGAAATACCGCCAGGGAATTTGAATAATAGCCATTACTATAGAAGTTGGTGCCGTCAGAGCTGACCGCATTCCACCAGGCCCCGGCGAGTCCTGATACACCGTTAACGCCATTCACATAGGTCTCCACGAAAGTCAGGACCCCGGTGTCGGTGTCTCGATTGAAAAACGCGACCGCACTGTCGAGTTCAGAAGAGACATAAGCGCTCGCGCCGTCAGGACTTATGGAGACAGCGCCCGGATTGCCCAGGCCATCAACGCCACTGACACCGTCTTTATGTGCTTCCAGAAAGGTGAGTAGGCCGGTGGCCGGGTCCCGAGTGAATACCGCCAGGCCGTGATCGTTATAACCTGTCGCATACAGATTCTTGTTATCGGAACTCACCGCGAGGCCCCCATAGGCAAATCCCAACCCGTCTACACCGTTGACGCCATCTTTATGATATTCCAGGAAGGTGAGTGCGCCAGTGCTGCTCTCCCGTGCGAATACTGCAACGGAACTATCACCGGCGCTGGTGGTGTAAACACTATTTCCATCGAGACTCACCGTGATGCCCCAAGCGCCCCCAAGTCCGTCCACGCCGTTGACGCCGTCCTTGTGCATTTCGATCCAGGTCAACTCACCAGTGGCAGGATTGCGCTGGAAGACGGCAATCGAATTGCTCGAGATTCCGTAGACGTGGTTTCCATCGGGACTGACCGCGACAGAGCGAGCCGCAGTGCCAAGGCCGTCCACACCATTTGTACCTTGTGCGATGACTTCTACCGGGGTTAATTGATTGGTGGCAGGGTTGCGGCTGAAAACGGCAAGAGTTCCAAATGCTGTGTAACTGGGACTGAAGGTGTAGTCATAGCCAGCGACATACACGGTAGCCCCATCAGGGCTTACTGCAACCGCTACCGGAGTGCGTAGGCCGGTGACGCCGGACACTCCCTGCTTATGGACTTCGACAAAGCTGGTGACCGCCGCTGAAGCTGCCGCGGTCAGAAGGAAGAGAGTTAATGCCAACAGGCTACAGGCTATGCGGACAATCGGGTGCCCCGCCGGCAAAAAAGCCTGGTCTGCGCGGGTCGGTCTGCAAATATGTCGCCAGAATGCGGTCACGGTAATCCCTTATTTTGCGGGGCATTGGATCGTAGCGACCTGTTAGGCTAATACTTAATGGAAAACAGGGGCTTGTTCTGTGTATCGTCGGCACCCGCCGATTAAGCCGTGTCGATTAACCAAGCTGCTGCCATCACAATTAGTTCAACAGAGTTCATAAATGCCAAACTGTAAGAAATCTGCTCGGACGCACCTTCGA
>JBATGJ010000236.1:0-1570 GCA_049665685.1 Gammaproteobacteria bacterium | reverse complement strand
ACCTGAACGCGGGCCACCTGGTCATCGGCATGGGGCTGGACGTGGAGCAAACCGCACACTTGCAGGATCTGCACCTGCTGACGGCCAAGCCGGTCATGTATATCGCCAACGTGGCCGAGAACGGTTTTCAGGATAATCCGCATCTGGCTGCCGTGAAACAGCATGCCGTTAAAGAGGGTGCGCAGGTCGTTGCCGTGTGTGCGGAGATCGAGGCCGAGATCGTCGAGCTGGATGCGGACGAGCGCCAGGAATACCTGGCCGAACTGGGCTTCGATGAGCCGGGCCTGAACCGGGTGATCCGGGCCGGGTACCGGCTACTCGGCCTGCAGACCTATTTCACTGCCGGCGAAAAGGAGGTGCGTGCCTGGACCACACCGGTGGGTGCCACGGCCCCCCGTGCCGCGGCCGAGATCCATACCGACTTCGAGAAGGGCTTTATTCGCGCGGAAGTCGTGGCCTACGACGATTTCATTGAATACGGCGGCGAGCACGGTGCCAGGGAGGCAGGCAAGTTGCGACTCGAGGGCAAGGACTATATTGTGCAGGACGGCGATGTGATGCACTTTCGGTTTAACGTGTAGCCGCATTCGTCACCGGACTCACAAGACAGTCGAGGTAAACCATGGCAAAACCGCATGCAGACGATATCCACCGGGCAGTCGAGACGGCCATGGGGCTGGCAGCAGACGAGTCAGCCGAGGGCACGCTGGCCCGCTGCTTCCTGTACTTGCATGATCGCAATCAGCACCTCGAGGAGGTGTATCAGCACGTTGAGAACTATATGAACACCGGTATGGCGGAACAGGAACATGCGCGTCTCGTCACGGCGCTCGATCATGCCCGCGAGGCGCAGCATCGCCAGGGGCATGAGGACTCCGACGAACCGCTGGGGCTATAAGTCGCTGAAACCTCTGCACCCGCAGGCAGCGGTGCGGCCGGGAAACTTGTCCGGGCATGCCCTTTTCAGGTAATCTTCGCACCCCTTTGGCTACGTAGCTCAGCTGGTTAGAGCACAGCACTCATAATGCTGGGGTCGGTGGTTCAAGTCCACCCGTAGCCACCATCCAATTGTCTGCCTGTCAGTTGATCCCAGTGGCGCAATAATGGGCGGGCATCGGACGAGATCACCGTCCGCCTGGTGCTCGGAAATTCTCCCCTGTATCCAGGATTGACCAGTTTTGTCAGGTTCGGGAACTGTGCCGCTGATCCAAAGACGGTCAGACGTTATCAGGCTATCCGGATCACATTAATGCTTGTCCCGTACGAAGAGGCCAGTTGCCGGCTATGTATGAAACAGCAGGGCCAGTAATGTGGGCCCGTTCAGTATCATAAGTGTTGCCAGGGATAATTGCAGACGGGTCTTGCGCGACATATTGCGGCTTAGAAACAGCACCAGCACGAGACCGGCCAGGGAATATCCAAATACAGTCAGCATGAAATTTATCTGATCGCTGTAGCGCGAGGCATACACATAATAGCGAATGTCACACTATGCGTTAATCACTTTTTTTATGTGCCGCCGGAAACTCGCTTGATATTAAAGCAAGGGTGCTGGTGGTTACGACAGGTG
>JBATGJ010000235.1:0-23757 GCA_049665685.1 Gammaproteobacteria bacterium | reverse complement strand
TGCTGCAGGATTTCATCGAACACCGCCTGGACCTGTTTGGCAGCTACCAGGATGCGATGTGGACCAATGAACCCTTCCTCAACCACTCGCTGCTTGCATCCAGTCTGAATCTGAAACTCCTCGATCCGCGTGACGTGCTGCGCGCCGCGGAAGCGGCCCTGCACGAGGAACTCGCACCGCTGGCCTGCGTGGAAGGCTTCGTGCGGCAGATCCTGGGCTGGCGTGAGTACATGCGGGGTATTTACTGGGCCCGCATGCCTGATTATGCAGAGCTCAATGCCCTCAACGCTGAGCAGGTCCTGCCCGCGTTCTTCTGGACCGGCGACACCGACATGGTCTGCCTGCGCGAGGCGATCGGGCAAACCCTGCGCTATGGCTACGCCCACCACATCCAGCGACTCATGGTCACCGGCCTGTTTTGCCTGCTGCTGGGTGTGCGGCCCCGATCCGTGCATGCCTGGTACCTGGCTGTTTATGTAGACGCGGTGGAGTGGGTCGAACTGCCCAACACCCTTGGCATGTCGCAATATGCCGACGGTGGTTACCTGGCCTCCAAGCCCTATGTCGCCTCGGGCAAATATATCAACCGCATGAGTAATTACTGCAAGGGATGTCGCTACGATCCGGGCCAGGCTACGGGTGACAAAGCCTGCCCGTACACAACCCTGTACTGGGATTTCCTGTTGCAGCACCGCGAGCGTTTTGCCAAGCACCCGCGTACAGCCTTGCAGTGGCGCCATCTGGATAGAATGGATCCGGCAAGGCTTGCCGACATCGCCCGACAGGCAGATGCCCTGCGCAGCACGCTGTAGCAGACAACGAGTCACAGGAACGGGCTATGAACATTGCAATTACAGGTGGCTCAGGAGGCATCGGACAGGCCTTTGTGAAACAGCTGGCAACACGTCCAGCCGTCACGCACGTGTCGGCGACCTACCATCACAACGAGCCTGCCTTCCAGCATCCCGCCGTGACATGGAACAAAGTGGACATTACCGATGACGCCGCCGTGCAGGCCTGGGCCGCGACACTGCCTGAGCTGGACTGGCTGATCAACGCGGCAGGCATACTCCACCGCCCTGATCACGGTCCGGAGAAAACGATCCGGCGGGTCGAGCCGGATTTTTTCATGGATAATATGAAGACCAATGCCCTGCCCACTCTGCTGCTTGCCAGGCATCTCGGTGACAGGTTCAGACATGGCCGCCCGGCGATCTTTGCCACGGTTTCTGCCAAGGTCGGCAGTATCGGTGATAACCGCCTGGGCGGCTGGGTCAGTTACCGTGCCTCCAAGGCAGCGCTCAATATGTGCCTGAAGACGATCTCAATCGAGTGGGCGCGCACCCACCCCAATGTCAGCGTGGCAGCCCTGCACCCCGGCACCACGGATACGGCCCTGTCGAGGCCGTTCCAGAGAGGTGTCCCGGAGGAACACCTGTTCGGCCCGGAACAGAGTGTCGGTTATATGCTTGGGGTACTCGATCATCTTACGCCCGAAGACAGCGGTAAATTCTGGGCTTTCGACGGCGAACTGTTACCATGGTAATGGTCATGCCGGTAGCCTGCTCATGTTGAACCGTATACTCGCCCGCAGCCTGCTGGCAACACTCTTGTGTATCTACCCGGTAGCGTACCTGATGGCAGAACAGGACAGCTTCATCATCGATGACCGCACCACGGGTGACAAGGTGTCGTCCTCGGGCAAGCAATGGCGCTTCGTCAGCGACGGGGTCATGGGTGGCGTCTCGGCTGGCCGCCTGGAGCCGGCCGTTGCGGAAAACCGCCCCTGCCTGCAACTGCAGGGCAAAGTAAGACTGGACAACAACGGGGGGTTCATACAGGCCGCACTGGATGTGTCAGATGAGGTGCTGGACGTAGTGGCCGATTATACCGGCGTGATGCTGGAGGTCAGCGGCAACGGCGAGGCCTACAATCTTCACCTGCGCACACGCGATCTATGGCTGCCCTGGCAATCCTATCGCACGACCTTCACGGCCAGCCCGCAATGGCAGACCCTGTACCTCCCGTTTGCCGAATTCGAGCCCTACCGCACCGGCAAGGCGCTGGATATTACCCGGCTGAAAAGGATCGGCATTCTCGCTATCGGCCGGGCCTTCGACGCCGACCTCTGTATCGGCAGGATTGGGCTATACAGGTAGATGTTCACCTTTCCTGCCCGGTACTGATGCAGAAGTCGGCAAGTCTGCCGGCTGCATGTCCAGGGGTGCTCTGATTTATTGAAACATTCCCGTCACTTTGTTACTCGCAATGACGGATAAATCCGAGCTTCCCTAGTTGATGGAGCCGGTATTCGGATTGTCGGCCATATCGTCGTAGATCTTCTTCAGCCCCGATGTCCCGTCCGAACTGTGCATCGGGATATCCAGATATTCCTGCTTGTTTGCCTCGGACTCGAAGTAGATCTTCAGGGCATTGTCACCCTCGCCCTCGATGACGAACGGGGCATGGTCGAGGTCAGTGACTTCATGCATTGAAACTGGATCAAGTGTCGTGGTTATCATAGCGTCACTCCGCTTCAGGGTTCAGGCCTTTTGGCCCGTCAGTGACTGACGCAGGGCCCTTGGCTTGGTGAGGAGCAGTTGTACGGTGCCAATGGTCTGCTGCCGGAAGCCGCCCTCGCAGTAGCTCAGGTAATACTCCCACATGCGAACAAAGTGCTCCTGATAGCCAAGCTGTCGGACCTGCCCGATATTGGCAAAGAAACGCTCGCGCCAGTGACGCAGTGTGGTCGCGTAATGCGGGCCGATGTCCTCCAGGTGAAAGATGCGCATGTCGGTCTTGCGCGCGATGGCATCACTCAGTGCGGCAACCGACGGGAGACAGCCACCCGGAAAAATATAACGCTGGATAAAATCAATCGATTTTCTGGCAGCACGGTAGCGCTGATCGCCGATGGTGATCGACTGCAATAACATCATGCCGTCGGGGCCAAGCAGTTCGCTGCATTTGTCAAAATAGGTATCGTAGTAGCGGTGGCCAATGGCCTCGATCATCTCGATGGACACCAGCTTGTCGTATTGTCCTTCCAGGTCGCGATAGTCCTCGAACAACACGGTAATCCTGTCTTCCAGTCCGGCATCACGTACGCGCTGCCTGGCATAGTCATACTGTTGCCTGGAAATGGTGGTGGTGGTGATGCGGCAGCCATAGTGCGTGGCCGCATAGAGGGCGAAACCACCCCAACCGGTGCCGATTTCGAGCACATGGTCGGTCGGCTTCAGCTGCAGCTTGTCGCAGATGCGGGCCAGCTTGGCCTCGGAGGCCTGCTGCAGTGTCGCCTGCGGATGCGTGAATATAGCGCAGGAGTACATCATGGTCCGATCGAGGAACTGTTCGAACAGGTCATTGCCCAGATCGTAATGTGCCTCGATATTGCGACGGCTTCCCTTCAGGGTATTGCGACGCAGGTAACGTTGTGCAAGCTGGTAGGGCTTGATGATAAATGCCCTGGTTAATGCCCCGGTCTTTTCGATGTATTCCCGATTACAGAGAAACAACTCCACCATACCGGTCAGATCTTCGCACTCCCAGTGCCCCTGGATATAGGACTGACCGCCGCCGAGCGCTCCATGTAACAGCACCCGGGTATAGAACAGGGGGTCCTTGATATTGACAGTGACTGTTCTCGGAAAGACTTCGTCCTGTTGCCCGAAGATATGTTGCTCCTGGCCGTCATTCAGGATCAGTTCCCCATGCTGCATGGCCTGCAGACGGCTCAGCAACACACGCCTGGGATAGTCATTGAACAGGCCCGTCAGCCATGCCTGTGGGTCAGATTTTTCAGCACATAATGACGCAGATTTCATGCATTTTTCACCGAATCGGGTGCCTCCTGTTTGTCGGGATGTGGAACGAATGGAATCTTTTTCAGCCACAGGCGCAGGGCCTGGTAGTAAATAGCCGTGATTATCTTCAGGGTCATGAAGGGGTAACGGATCAACACACCCGCCAGGTTGCGCCCCGTTATCGGCCTTTTCTCGAGCGACAGGGTGGCGTCGAACAGCAGCTCCCCGTGCTGGTAGTTCTTCATATGCACAATGAGTTTTTCATCCGGACGCGTGAAGCGCCAGTCGTAGTCGATATTCATGTCCATGAAGGGTGAGACATGAAACTGCTTGTCGAGCAGGTAGCGCTTGTTTTCACGGCGGCCCCGGTTGAGTGACTCGGGCAGTACATAGCAATGCTGCTCACCCCAGGGTGTGTTGTTGACCTCGGCGACGATAAGCTCGAGGTTCTCGCCGTTCTCGTCAAAACAGTAGTAAAAACTGACCGGGTTGAAGCCAAAACCAAAATAGCGAAGATTGGTAAGCAGACGGATCGGACCGTTGAGCTCGATATTTGCCTGCTCCCGAACGAGACGGCGCACCTCGTCGGCAAGCTTGTGCGATTGCTCGCCGAGGTGGTCTGCACGCCTGAAGCGCGCCAGTGCCGGACGCGTAGCCGACCACAGCCAGCGTCTGCTGAACAGGGCAGGCAATTCATCGAGATCCAGGTACAGCATAAACATCCCGTAGTGGAACGCATGCGGCACTGGCGTATGGCGACGGTGTTTAACCTGCCCTAAGTAAAGACGGCTGTGCATGATTAAGATGTTCCTTGAAATCTTCTACGGCAGTCAGTGCGCTGACGACACCGTCTTCATGAAAACCGTAACGCCAGTAGGCGCCGCAGTACCAGGTGCGATAGCGGCCATTGATCTCGCCATGACGCCTTTGTGCAGCGACACCCTCGGGGTTATAGACCGGGTGCTCATACTGCAGGCGACGAATGATACGGTCAGGATCGATATTGTCCGTATCGTTCAGTGTGACACAGAATGTATCAGCCGCATCGATGCCCTGCAGCATGTTCATGTTATAGGTAACCGATACCCGGCGCGAGCTGTCGCGCCTGCGCCGGTAGTTCCATGCCGCCCACGTGCGCCTGTGTCTCGGCAACAGTGATATATCGGTATGCAGAACGACATCGTTGCTCTGGTAGGGAATTGCGCCCAGCACATCACGCTCATCCTGATCTGCATCGGACAGCATGCGCAATGCCTGGTCGCTGTGCGTGGCGATGAACACATGGTCAAACTTTTCCGTGTTGCCGGCCGTGGTATGCAACTCCACGTGGCCCGGCAGGCGCCTGACCGAGACCACACCTTCATTGAGGCGTATCCTGTCTTTGTACGGTGCACTCAACACCCTGACATATTCGCGCGATCCACCCCTGATCACGCGCCACTGTGGCCGATCCTTGATATTCAGCAGGCCGTGATTGACGAAGAAGCGGATGAAATAACAGGCCGGAAATTCCAGCATTTGCTCCGGATCGGTTGACCAGATGGCCGCACCCATCGGAATGATGTAATTGTCGATGAATAAACGTCCGTAGTTGTTCTCGCGCAGGTACGCATCAAGGGTTAGGGTTTCATTGCCACTCTCGAGCAGCTGGCGCGACTCGCGGTTAAAGCGCAGGATGTCCCTGATCATGCCGTGGAAACGCGGTCTTAACAGGTTGCGCCGCTGGGCAAACAACTGGTTGAGCGATGCGCCGTTGTATTCAATGCCCGTTTGATCACAGCGACTGCTGAAACTCATGGTGGTCGGCTGTGTTGGAATACCGAGTTTTTGCAGCAGTGCGATGAAGTTGGGATAAGTCCAGTCGTTGTAAACGATGAAACCGGTATCGATGGCAAGGTGCCGACCGTCATGCACGATGTCGTGGGTGTGGGTATGCCCGCCGACATGCCCGCCTGATTCGAATACGGTAATGTCGTGTTCCCTGCACAGCTGCCAGGCGGCCACATTGCCGGCAATACCCGTGCCGATGACGGCAATCTTCATGGTGTGGATACTCCCTGGCTTCCCGTCTGCTGGGGTACGCGACGGACTTTGGAAATATCGTAGCCATGGCCGGCAATGGCAGCCGTAATGGCCTGGTAATCGCTCTCGGCTATCGCGGGTGTGCGCGCCATGATCCACACGAAGTCGCGCTTGTTGCGCCCGATCACGGTCTGCGTGTAGTCCTCGTTGAGGTAGATCACCCGGTAGTCCGCCTTGATCGGCCAGATAAACTGCATGCCCCAGATGGCATTGGATGGGTCATCCTTCACAAAACCCATTGGCCTGTAGGTTTTGAGCGGGCCATCGAAGGACCCCTTGTTGAAGCGGAAGGTCGTCGCGACCCGCTTGCCGTCGAGCAGCTGGTAGGATTCGATCGCGTTGTGCGCATCGCGCTCGATAAAGGTGGGGATATTGGCAATGACGTACCAGTCGCCCATGAAGCGCTCCAGATCCAGCTGTGGCACGGTGCGGATCGGGACCGATGCACTGCAGGCTGCAAGGGTCATGGCCGGCAGGATAGTGAAGAGCTTGATGAGCTTTGCCATGTACATTTACTCGGCAATGTAACGCAGCCGCCGACCCCCTTCAGTCGTGGATTGCAGAGCCAGCCAGCGATCGTCCTGTGAGTACCACACTTCGATATCGAGCTTGTCGGCTGTCAGCCTGTAGTGGTGTGCCGGGACGGTTGTTTCTCCAACTGTGAATGTGTTTTCACCCAGGTAATTGACCTCGACATTGAGGTACTCACCGGTTTGGGAATTCAGCAGGCGGTTCTCGTTGAGGAATGACTTGTCCCAGTAGGCAAAGGTACTGATGCAGGCCGGCAGTTTTTGCTCGCCGCTGTTCGTATTGACCAGAAAGCCATCTTCGGTGGCCACACCTTCGACAACAAACTGCTTGCCGTTCTGGTCGGTAGATGAATCGATACGTGCCAGGCAATTGTTATTCCAGTACTCGACATTGTCATGCCTGTATTTGAAAAAAGGTATTTTCAGAAAAGTCACGTTGAAGTTTGCCTGGGTGGCCAGGCGTTCGTTGTTTTCTGTTTGCGTCAGAGTGAAGTAATGGCGACCGATCTCACGATCATCCAGGAACACACGAAAACGCCATTCCTGCTCGACTGTGGCACTGGCGGCCAACGGCGACAGCATGAATAACACGCCGAACAGGCCGGTGACGAAATGGCGAACGCTGCTTGTCGTCATGCTGAACATTGCACCTTACCTCGCTGTACGCTGGCCGGCAGGGCCGGGTATGAACGCATTGGTACGTTCGATGTAATCGCGATAGGCCGGTCGCCGCTCGACGATATCCTTTTCCAGCAGCGAGACACCCGATACACGCAACAGCAGGAAGGTCATCAGCACCGGTGAGAGCACAGACCACCAGCCACCGGCGGCCAGCCCAAACAGGAAGAATCCCCACCACACGCAGGCCTCGCCGAAATAATTGGGATGGCGTGTAAAACGCCACAGGCCCGTGTCCATCACCTGGCCACGGTTATCAGGGATGGCCTTGAAGGCGGCCAGCTGGGCATCGGCCACCGCTTCGAACAGGATGCCGAAGAGCACCAGCAGGATTGCCAGCAGGTCCAGCACGTTCAGCGGAATGCTGCCGGTGGTGGCGGCCAGTAGCGGCAGGGAGATGATCCATGCCAGCACCCCCTGCAGCAGAAACACGGTAAACAGGCTCGTGACCGCGAACTGCGATCCATGTTTCTCTCGCATGGCCTGGTAACGAGCGTCTTCGGGTTTGCCCCAGTTGCGCCACGTGATATAGACGGACAGCCGGAGTGCCCAGACTGCAACCAGCAGCAGGACGATCACACCACGCTGAGTGCCGTAGTCGAACGCCAGGTAATAGGTCAGGCATAGCGCGAGTAATAGCAGTGACCACAGGCTGTCGACGATACTCACATCGCCCTTGACCAGGCTCACCAGCCACACCAGTGCCGGTAGCGGCAGTGCGGCCAGCAGCAGGCCCGCCAGGTAGACCTCGCCTTCAAACACGGGCTTTCCATCCGGTCACGACCGGCTGGAGTGTCGCCGGTATCATGTCCGCCTCGCCTTGTCGAACAGGTAGTGGCCGACCTGCCACTGCTGGCCGCCGTCATAGGCAAACAGCTCGGCACAGGCCATGAAAAACATCCGCCAGCGCATCCACCACTGCTGGGCAGCATCAGCGCCATAGGTTTTTTGCAGGATGGGCCAGATAACAGTCTTGTTCTGATCCATGCTGGAAAGCCAGGCATTGGCCGTCTGTTCGTAGTGCAGGCCGCTCCATTGCCAGTGCCGGGCGATGCGCAGATGGTCCTGAAAATACAGTGGCAGATCACAGCTGGGCATCATGCCGCCGCTGAAGAAGTAACGGCTCATCCAGTCGCTCGCGTCCCTGTCTTCAAAGATGTACGGGACATCGCGATGACAGAAGATATGCATGAAAAACCGGCCGTCCGGTTTCAGCCATCCGCTGACACGTTCGAACAACACGCGGTAATTGCGCATGTGTTCGAACATCTCGACCGAGACGATGCGGTCAAATGTTGCCCCTGCATCGAAATCATTCATATCGCAGGTAATCACCTCGACATTGGACAGCTGCAGCCTTTCTGCGTGCCTCATGATGTAATCGCGCTGTGAGGATGAATTCGACACAGCCGTGATGCGACTGAGTGGAAATTGCCACGCCATCCAGAGCGTCAGTGAACCCCAGCCGCAACCCAGCTCCAGGATATCCATGCCATCCTGCAGTCCGGCCCGCTCGCAGGTAATGCGCAGTGCCGCGGTCTCGGCCGAGTTGAGATCAGTAATCCCGTCGCCCCAGTAGCAACAGCTGTATTTGCCCGCCTTGCCGAGCACCGTGGAAAAGAATTCAGGTGGAACCCCGTAGTGCTGTTCATTGGCCAGGTGCGGTAAGGGTGCTACCTCGGCGCGGTCCATGTGGCTGATGTGTGCCGCCTTCAGGTCAGCCATGACCTCGCAGTCATCGATGGCGAGCCCGGCAAGACGTCGCTTCAGGAGACGCCGGATGCCGTGGCGTATCACCGAATCGGGCACCAGACCCTGTTCCGTCCAGTCAATGGCCCTGGTTGCACTGTCCAGCATTTCACTACCCCCGGATGGATTTCATTTAATATACAAGAGTTATACAAATAAACCCTCGGACTGTCAAGGCAGCTTGCTTTTAAAAATGGTTTTCTACACCCGTTAACCTACTATTATTTAATTAATAACATATAGTTATATGATTTTTACCGGTCATGTGACCTGTGATTTATAACCGTACAATTATTGTACATCTGCTTTGGATAAGGTATAAATAGCAGGCATTACTGACGAGGTGCTCGCCATGAACCCGATGAAAACCCTGACCCTGATCACGACCCTGTTTATCAGTGGCCTCACCACGCCCGTGGTGATGGCCGCGTGTCCGGAATCACTCGATCATTACAAACGACCACTAACCGGGCAGGAACCCGTTCATTTGTGCGAGGCCATGCAGGGCAAGGTGGTACTGGTAGTCAACACGGCCAGCCGGTGCGCCTATACACCTCAGTATGATGGCCTGGAAAAGCTCTACCAACGCTATCGCGAGCGCGGGCTGGTGGTGGCCGGCTTCCCTTCCAACGACTTCGCCGGGCAGGAACCGGGCACGGAACAGCAGATCGCCAAATTCTGCCGGCTGACCTATGGCGTCGAATTTCCCATGTTTGAGAAGACACATGTCAAGGGTGAGGGGGCAGATCCTTTTTATAAATATCTCACCCGCGAGACGGGTGAAGCGCCGCGCTGGAATTTTCATAAATATCTGCTCGACAGGAACGGCCAGGTCATTGCCAGCTTTCCCAGCCAGGTCGAGCCCGATGACCCGCGACTGCTCAGGAAAATCGAGGAACTGTTATGAATCTTCCGGTCTTAGATCTGCCAGAGACGCTGCAGCCAGCACTACCGCACAACGGCAACGCCCGGCGTAACGCCGCATGGCTGGGTTATGCAGGACTGCTTCCCTTTGTTGCACTGGCGGCACTGGTGTGGGTCACTGACGGCGACCTGCAGACGCAGGCCCGCGCGGCCCTGATTGCCTACGGTGCGGTCATCATCAGCTTTCTCGGGGCCTGGCACTGGTATGCGGCCATCGTGCACGGTGGCGCCAGCGCCACCCTGGCAAAGATGTCGTTTGCGGTATCCCCCGCCCTGCTCGGCTGGCTGGCCATGCTGCTGCCGCACAGGTACGGCATCGCGCTGGTGATTACCGGGCTGCTCCTGACCTGTATCGCCGATGGCCGCTGGCAGGCGGGCACACACATCTGGTATCGACAGCTCCGGCAGCGACTGACACTGATTGCAACGGCAAGCATGACGGCTGCTGTCTTTTCACAACTCTGAGCCTGCACATCTCTATGCCCGCAGACCCTCCCTTACAGGAACATGCCATAGTCACTCCCGCTGTTCTTAACCCTGCCCTGATGTCCTGGCAGATGCAGCAGTATTGACTGGATATTCCCCCATACCTCCGTGATGCGACACCTCGCATGAGCATGCTCTGATCAATGATGTCCCTGGTTGCTCACAGACCAGGTGACGGGCGGTTTTCATCGGGTGCCGACATGCCTGTCATCACTTTGTAAATTTTTACGTCAAAAAATTGATATAAATCATTGCACGCAACAGGGGACACTGATTAAATTCACCATCTTCTAATTTACTGAAAAACTAATCACTAAATATCCAATACATCTGGACTCGTGCCAAACCATATTTTTAATTTCAATTCATGTAGTTAAATATAAAACCAGCAACTAACAACGAGGACTGCCGCGTGAAAATACCAAGGATTGCGAACTTCATCATAGGTCTGGCCCTGGGCCTTTCAATGATAGCCCCGGTACAGGCCCTTCAGCATACTGGACGCCATACCTTCTCGATTCAGGACGTGCAGGGTGACTTCCAGGGGAGCACGTTCGGCGGCACAACCACCTCGGATGGCAGCATTCCAGCGGATACCACCATTCTTTGCGGCGGAGCAGGCATGGCCACATGTCCTCAAGGTATAGCGCCGGTCGTGGACAGAAAGCTCTACGGTCAAAGCAACCCGATCACCCTGTACCCGATCGACAGTGAATTCGGTTATGACATCATTGATTTCCTGGGTGCAGCACAGAAGACCCGCGACGGTGACTACGCGGAAGGCTTTATCGGTGACGTCCCCCCGGCCTATTTCCCGACTCAGGCGGCTATTGACGGCGTTGACTACTTATACAATGAGGACCCGGTTACAGGGAAATATCCGCCCATCACGGGCGGTGTGGCCATCTCCAACGCGGCCACCGATACCTACAAGGTCAAGCCGCCGCTGGGCACCTGGTGCCGCGGCCTGGGTGGCAACTCGGTCAAGTGCGAGACCGAGCACTACTCGGTCATGGAGCACATCCTGAGCTGCCATGAGGTCATCCCCTATTTCAACTTCGACTTCGTTAACAACAGGCAAGCAGTTCTCAATGAAGGCTCGGTCGAGATCCCGGCATTGGCCGAATTCGATTGCGCCGACGCCGGCCTGGACGACCTCGCGCTGATCCTGGTCGGAGGCGTACCTGGAGCCCAGCTGGTCAATGGCACACCCTGTGAGGCTGTGAATGACCCGGTCGGCTGCCAGATTTTCCCCAACGACAAGACCGATGTGAATAACAACGTCGCCCTGACAGACGACTACTCGGTGCAGCTGAAGGATGACGGCAAGGCCCTGTATGGCTGGGGCACGATCCACAAGCGCCCCAACGACGTGCGCCTGTATGCCAGCATCCCGCTGCCGGCCGCCTGGAAAGTGCCGGGCGCCAACTACGTCATAAACAGCGCCAAGCTGGTGATCCGCCACCACATCACCAACAACCCTAACGACCAGCTGCGCCCGGAGGACCTGGAGAACGAGGCCGCCACCGGCCGCAAGCCCGCCTACCGAATCGAGGGCACCATCGGTGGTACCAACGAAGTATGGAAGTCCACCAAGGCCTGCTTCGAGGGTGACAGTGACCTGATCGATACCGAGGACGGCAATGTGGATCCGACTTTCCTGGGTGTCGGCACCACCTTCAAGGATGCCTTTTACGCCATCACCACGAGTCCGCCGACGTCCAACGTGCCGACCAACAGTGATCTGCCCTATCCGCTCTCATCGGACCTGACGGGCGGATTCACCAACGCCTGGTACACCACCGTCGACCGCGCACCGTTCGAGTGGTCCTATGACGCGAACCCGGATCCGACGATTCAGGATTTCGTCGGCAGCTGGCTGGAAGATCCCACCCTCGGCGCCCTGGTCTCCGGCCCGCGCTGGCGCCTGCGACCCAACAAGTACGGTCAGGACCTGCCGGGCCTGGAAATCGCTATCGAACCACTCCCCGGCCAGGGCACAGATGGTGCGGACTGCTATGCGCCGCCGTTTGAATCGGCGCTGATCAAGTACCCGGTGGGTGATCCGACCATCACGGAGATCAACCTGCTCGACTGGGAAAACCAGAGCACTTCGCCGCTCGCCTTCAGCCGCGGCTGGATCGATGTCACCCAGAACGGGGCTGTAGAATTGGCCCCGACATCACCATTACCTGGTGCTGGTGGCGTGCCTTACACGACCAACGGCCTGCCCATGTCGGATGACTTCGACCTCGCCGTGTACATCAAAGGCGACCGCAAGCCAACAGCGGTGTACGACGCCTACCTCGAGATTGACTACGATGTGGCTATTACCGTGCCAAACATCGTGGGTGAATTGCAGGCAGATGCCGATATAACACTCACAGGTCTTGGGCTTATCCTGAACGTCACGGGCACCTCGTGCAGTGACACCTACCCTGTGGCAAATACTGTCATCACTCAGGACCCAACGGCAGGCTCTCCGGCGGTCGCGGGCGATACAGTGGATGTAACACTCTCTGATGGAACACCCTGCACACCTGTAACCGTCCCGGTACCGGCTATTGCGGCTTGCGATACGGTGCCTAACGCTACCAACACGATTACAGGTGCCGGATTGATTGTGAACCCGGTCAATATAACTCAGCCCGACGCCTGCCCTGCCGGGACGGTTATCAGCACTGTACCGACGGCTGGCACCCTTGTTGCCCCCGGCAGCCAGGTAACGCTGGTCGTCTCGACCGGTCCGGTCGCCACGGTCGATGTTACCGCCGAATGGGTGCGCTTACTCAGCCCGTTCTCCACCAACAGGATCCTGACCATCATCTATAACGTGGTCAACAACGACACGGTCCCGGTGACGGGTACCGCGACGCTGGCCGGCTCGGATGGCAGTTCGTTCACCAGGAGCTTCAACAACCTGGCCCCGGGTTCGGTACAGCGCGTCACGGAACGCTGGGTAACGCCGGCCACACCGCAGACGGTTAACTTCACCGTAACCGTCACGGTCAACGGTGTGGTCACCGATACCCTGCCCGGCAGCGTGGTGGTGCAGTAACTTCCTACTGACCACGTCAACCCGGACTCCGGCCTAACGGAGTCCGGGTCACCTTCAGGGAGGAAGCCGTGGCTTCCTCCTTTTTTATGTGAGCAGGCAACATTGGCATGCCTGCATGAATCTGCAGGGTGACACCCGGCACCCGCCGGTTTAACCCCGGCAAAGAGTAACGAGATGATGAAGATACGATCCTTAACCCATCTGATCATGATTGGCCTGCTCGGCAGCGGCCTGGCCTCATTCAGTGCCGCACAGGAGCCGGCCGACACCCCGGCGGCCCATGACCTGCCGGCCCGGACACCGGCCGGCGTTGCCTCCGGCTACCCGCCCGCAGGCGGCAAGGGTCCGGGCAGTGGCCACAGCTACCAGACAGGCACAGGAGGGCCCGGCCAGGGCTCACCACAGTACCAGGGTGGCCGTGACGCCAAACCGGCAGCGACTGCTGACCCTGCCAGTGGCGACACCCGCAATGACACACAGCCTGCATCGACCATTGATGCGGCAGCCGATGAGCCAGTGAATAACGCCGAACCTGCACCTGCAGTCCCGGGCCCCTATGGAAATACCGCCGACCAGGGACAGCCTTACTACAGTGGCAATTGGGATCCGTACTCGCGCGGCAGGGGCTACGGTTATGGCCGTTACCAGCGCGGTTATGGCTATGGCTACCCAGGCTATCGCGGCCTTGGTGGCGGGCGCTATCCCCATCACCGGCAGTTCGGCAACCCGCCCGTTTATCATCCCGCGCAGCCAGCGGCCGGCGAACAGTCCGCAGGCAGCGAATAGGCCGGCAAACAGTCGGGAGTCAATCAAGGATGTTTGCCATTCGAACGATCGCGCTTTACCTGGCGCTGTGCGTCATGGCGTGGCCGCCCGTGGCACGGGCCGACATGCAGGGCGACCTGTTCAATGCCGCTCGGCGCGGGGATGTCCCCGCACTGCAACAGCTGCTGGCCCAGGGTGTTGACACGGAACGGACGGATGCGACCGGCAAAACGGTCCTGCAAGTGGCCGCTGCGCTGGGTCGCCCCGACATCGTCAGGGCCCTGCTGAAACAGGGTGCCAATGCAGCAGCCGTCGGTACAGATAGCCAGACGGCCCTGATGCTGGCCGCCCGCGGTGGTCATGTCGAGGTGGTCGAGGCGCTGCTGGCGGGTGACGCCGCGATCAACCTGGCCGATCAGGACGGCATGACCGCGCTGCACTGGGCCGCCATGCGCACCCGGCATGACGTGGCCAGGGCACTGGTCGGCAAGGGTGCGGCCGTCAATGCCCTGAACCGTGCCGGAGCCACCCCCCTGCACTTCGCCGTGGCCGGTCGCGACAGCGCCACGGTAGAACTGCTTGCGGCGCATAACGCCGACCTGGAGGTCATGGACAGTCAGAGCGACATGACGCCGCTGTTGCTGGCCATCGAGCAGGAGGACCCGGTCACCGCCAGGCTATTGCTGCAACGGGGCGCCCGACCGGACCACGCCGACAGCAAGCTGGTCACGCCGCTGATGCTGGCGGCGGCGAAGGGCCTGCCGGAGATCGTGCAGGATCTGCTGGCCCGCGGTGTGGATATCGACGCGCGCAACACCAGCGGCCAGACCGCTCTGCTCATGGCCCTGGCCGCCAACCAGACCGGGATTGCAAAGACCCTGCTGGCCCATGACGCAACCATCGATATCACCGATCAGCGTGGCACCACGGCCCTGATGCTGGCGGCACAGGCCGGCAACACGGTGCTGGTCGAGGCGCTGCTGGCGGCCGGCGCGGACATCGACCGGCGCGATACGCGCGGTTTTACGGCGCTGACGGGTGCCGCCTTTGCCGGCCAGCGGGACGTGGTGAGCTTGCTGCTGGCGCGCGGGGCCGATCCGCAGGCCCGGGATACCCGGCAACGAACTCCGCTGATGTGGGCCGCCAGCAACGGCCAGTCTGAAGTCATCGCGACACTGCTGGCCGCCGGGGCAGCGGTCAATGCCGCCGATGCGCGTGGTACCACGGCACTGATGCTGGCGCTGGCCAAACCGGATGCCCTGGGCGCGCTGCTGTCTGGCGGTGCCGACGTCGATCAGCAAGACAGCCGCGGGTTCACGGCGCTGCTGAGCTCCGCGTGGACGGGTCGGGTAAAGGCCGCCACGCGCCTGCTGGAGCAGGGTGCAAACATCGATAGCCAGGACGCGACGACCGGGCGCACCGCACTGATGTGGGCGGCAGTAAAAGGCCATGTGGCATTCGTCAGGTTGTTGCTCGATGCCGGCGCCGATGCTGCCCTGCTGGACAATGAAGGCCGCAGCGCGGCTGCGCTGGCCGAACAACACCGGCAGCAGGCGATCGTCGAACTGTTTGCCGCACGCCAGGCTGCCGTGCATACCGATGAAGGACACAACGAGGGGCGACCGGTCGTTACACCACACGGGCGCGACGCGGGCGGTACGGAGCTATGAAACACCCGCTATCAATTACACAATCACTGGCTTTCATGATCTGCATCAATAAGCGCCGGACAACAAATGGGATAGTCGCGACCAACAGAAAATGCTTACTTTTAACAAAAACCTCACCATGAGCTGCGCTGCAACTGCAAACCGACCGATGCGTGCCCTGCTGCTATTGATTGTGTTCAGTACCGTACTGTCGGCCACGGCAGCCAGCGCCGGCAATGGGCAGGCCGACGGGGAAACGGCCAGCGCCTGGGAGAACATGCCGAAGCATCCGTCACACATCAATCATTCGTTTTTCTTTTTCGAGCCCTTTGCGGACGGCCCCAGCGTCACCCGCGCCTGCCTGGAATGCCATCCCGACTCGGCAAGGGAAGTCATGCAGACCGCGCACTGGAACTGGCAGGGCGAGGAAGTCATGGTCCCCGGGCATGATGGCGCGGTGCGCATCGGCAAGCGCAATGTCATCAACAATTTCTGTATCGGCGTGCAGTCCAACTGGCCGGCCTGCACCATGTGCCACATCGGCTATGGCTGGGAAGATGAGCACTTCGATTTCAACGACGCCTCGCGGGTCGACTGCCTGGTATGTCATGACAACAGCGGCACCTACGTGAAAAAATTCCGCGCGGCAGGTGTGCCGGACGATGCCGTCGATTTGCTCACGGCCGCCCGCAGCGTGGGCATGCCCCGGCGCCGGAACTGCGGCGGCTGTCACTTCCAGGGCGGTGGCGGCAACGCCGTGAAACACGGCGACATGGACGAGACCCTGCTGTTTCCCAGCGAGCGTATCGATATCCACATGGGCAGGCACGACATGCAGTGTGTCGACTGCCACCGCACCGAGCATCACCAGATCAGAGGCCGCGCCATGGCGGTCAGCGTGGATGACAAGAACCGTGTGGAATGCACCGACTGCCACGCACTCAAGCCACATGCCGATGTCCGCCAGAACGCGCATACCGACCGGCTGGCCTGCCAGGCCTGCCATATCCCGCACATGGCGGCCGACACCGGCACCAAGATGACCTGGGACTGGTCGGAGGCCGGCCAGGACCTGGACATCACCGACGAGCATCGTTACCTGAAGATCAAGGGTCGATTCACCTGGGCAAAGAAGGTGAAGCCTGAATATTACTGGTACAACGAGACCTCGACCCGCTACATCACCGGCGACACGATCGACCCCACCCGGCCGACACAAATCACTGCGCCCCTGGGTGAACGTGACGATCCCACGGCGAAGATCTGGCCGTTCAAGGTACATCGCGGCAAACAGCCCTATGACACCGAGCACAACTACTTCCTGGTGCCGAACGTGCATGGCGACAGGGGCTTCTGGACTGCCTTCGACTGGAAGGACGCGCTGCATACAGGATCGCAGGTGACCGGGCTGACCTACAGCGGGTCCTTTGCCTTCGCCCCGACCGAAATGTACTTTCCGCTGTCGCACATGGTGACCAACACGGACGAGGCATTGCAATGCCGCGACTGTCACGGCGAGCGCGGCCGCATCGACTGGGTGGCCCTGGGTTATGAGGGTGATCCGATCACCCGGGCACGTATCGAACATGACCCCGTTTATCTGAATGACAGCAATGGCGAGCCGGTGAGTGAATCGGGCGAACCGCTGTCGGTGGCCGAGACCTGTGGCCTGTGCCATGAACTCGAGGATGAAGACTTTATCGCCACCCATGGCTATCACAGCAGCGTGCAGGATGAACAGCTGTCGCCCGAGCGCCGCCGGTTGATGGACAACGGACCGCGCATCCCCGCCAACGGGGACAGCGAGATGAACTGCTTCCTCTGTCATCTGCAGCAGCCCGACCACGCCGGCAGGCAGGCCGCCATCGACGCCGGCAAACCGGAGTGGTCAGTCAGTGCAACCCTGCTGGGCACCGGTCTGCTCACCTCCACCGCCGACGGTTACCGGTGGAACACGGAACTGGTTGGCGAGGACGGCGAGGTCGAAATGGACCTGCGGCCGGTTGCAGAAGCCAATTGTGGTGCCTGCCATGGCATGGTGCATGACGGCGCCGGTCCGTTGCGGGTGCCACTGGGCACCGGCCAGCAATGGACCACGGAAACCACCGGCCAGGTATTTTCACCACAGCCGGTCCGGTTGTCCGGCATGAACCATGCCAACAAGGGCACGCTCGAGATGGTGTGGGACGTGCATGCCGAACGCCTGGTATCCTGCGGTGATTGCCACTACTCGCACGACCGGCCGGCACGTCTGGCCGGCCAGGCGACGCCGACAAACGTACTCCCGGCCGAGGGCGTCAAGCGCCGCTGCGAGAGCTGCCATAGCCTGGAAAATACCCACACCTGGCTGCCCGAAGCGGCGCGCCACTTCAATGCGGTCGCCTGCGAATCCTGCCATGTACCGAAACTGGAAATGGGTGCCCGGCGCAGTATCGACAGGACCGTCCTGCAGCTGGACGGTTCACCCCTGATCAGCTATCGAGGGATCGACGACAAGAGTCTGGGCGACCTGAGTACAGCCTACATTACCGGTTACCAACCGCTGCTGCGGGTCGGCAAGGACACGCTGGGCCGGAACCAGGTATTACCCTACAACCTGGTATCGGAATGGTTCTGGTCGGACGGGGACAGCCACGAGCCCATCGACGCGGAACGCTTGCGCGCGGCCTGGCTTGCCGACGATGGCTACCCGGCAGACGTCATGGAGGTCTTTGACGCCAATCACGACGGCGAGCTGGGCCGGCAGGAGCTGCGGCTGGACAACAACATCAAGGTGATGCACATCAAGGAACGCCTGCGTGCCGCGGGGGTACGTAATCCGCTGATACGCGGCGAGGTGCGCGCCTACCATATCCATCACAATATTCGCCATGGCTCCCGGGTAAACCGTGACTGCAGCGCCTGTCACCCAGACTCGCTAGAGGACTTGCCGGGTTTCGAACTGGCACCCTATGTTCCAGCCAACGTAAAACCGGTGCTGGTACAGGACACCACAGAGATCATACTGGACGGCAGCTGGGAAACCTTGCCGGAAGGCAAGCTGCTATTTGCGCCCGGGCGTGGTGTTGCGAAATCCTGGCAGACGCTGGAGCAGACTATACGGAGTGAACCATGAACGAGTCGTCCAACAAGGTAAAATACTGGAACCCCTACGTGGGCGGTGCACTGCTGGGTGTCGTGCTGTTCCTGTCGTTTTTCATCACCAGCCACGGCCTGGGTGCCTCGGGCGGCGTCAACCGTATCGCCGTCGTCGTTCAGGACATGGTCGTACCCGAGCACGTCGATAAATCGCCTTATCTGGCAAAACTCGCCGGCGGTGATATCGACCCGCTGCGCCACTGGATTGTGCTGGAAGTCGTCGGCGTAATGCTGGGCGGTTTCCTCTCCGGCCTGCTGCGTGGCCGTGTCCGCTTGCAGACCTACCACGGCCCGCAAATCACACCGCGTACCCGCTGGGCCTACGCCTTTGCCGGCGGTATCCTGATGGGCTACGGTGCACGCCTGGCGCGCGGTTGTACCTCGGGCCAGGCACTGAGTGGTGGTGCCGTCCTGTCGGTCGGCAGCTGGGCCTTCATGTTTGCCGTATTCGCCGGTGGCTATGCCCTGGCGTGGTTCGTCCGGCGCCTGTGGCAGCCGGGGGCATAGACCATGGCACCCATTGATCTGGTATCCACGCTCGGGGTCACCGGTTCCTACCTGGTCTACCTCGGTATCGGCTTCTGCTTTGGCATCATCCTGGAATCCAGCGGCTTCGGTGACTCGCGCATACTGGCCGCCCAGTTTTACTTTCGCGAACTGCGGGTCCTCAAGGTAATGTTCACCGCTATCGTAGTCGCCATGCTGCTGGTCTTCTGGGCCTCGGCGCTGGGGCTGCTGGATTACGACGAACTCATGGTCAAGCAGACCTGGCTGTGGCCGGGGATCGTCGGCGGTCTCATCATGGGCGTGGGCTTCATCCTGGGTGGTTACTGCCCTGGCACCTCGCTGGTCAGTGTGGCAACGCTGAAGATCGATGGCATGTTCTTTTTGTTCGGCCACATCGTCGGCGTACTCGCCTTTGGCGAGACCGTGGGTTACATCAACGAGTTCTGGAACTCCAGCTTTATGGGCCGCTTTACGCTGCCGGAACTGCTGGGCCTTGAGACCGGCGCGGTGGTTTTGCTGGTGGTCTGCCTGGCACTTGTCATGTTCCTGGGGTTTGGCTGGATCCAGCGGCTCATCTATGGCCGGGGAGACCCGGAATGAAGGGCGCGTTCAACCTGCAGGTCCTCGGGGCCGGTCTCCTGCTCGCCGCCGCCGGTGCGCTGGCGCTGCATGGCCAGCCCGACCTGGAACAGAAATGGGAATTCATGGAACCCGAGTATGCCTCCCGGCTGGAGTATCGCGAAATCTATATAGACCCGGCCGAACTGCTGCATATAATGAACGACGACTATATCGATCTGGTCATTTACGATGTGCGCGACGAGCGTGACTGGAACATCTTCCATCTGGTGGATGCCGAGCGCGTTGCGCTTGAGGACCTGCCTGGACAACGCGACCGGTTGCTAGGTCTCTCGGAGCTCGGTGTGGTGGTCATTGTCAGCAACGATGAAATACTGGCGACACAGGCCTGGAAACGCCTGATGGCACTGGCAAAGCCGAATGTATACATTCTCGAGGGCGGCCTCAATCACTGGCTCAATGTCTACGGGGTGGTGGAGGATGAGCACGAACGTCACGGTGCCGCGAGCCTGGCCAGGCCGGATGGCACCCTGCGGCATCCCTTCAAGCTGGCACTCGGCGCCCGCCATGCCGCGGCACGACCGGATGAACACTTTTTTCCCGCGCGTGAATATACCCCCAAGGTCAAACTGCTGAAGAAAGTGGCCAGGGCGGGTGGCTGCGAATAGCGCTGACGACTGGTTAACTACCGTCATGAAAACAAATCCCGGCCTGCTGGTCCTCCTGCTTGTGTTCAGTACAGTCGCATTCGGCGCTAGCGGGGAAAAGCCGGACGAGAATCCCTGTAAGGGTATGGCAGACGGTGAAGTGATGGGTGTGGAAGTCTGCGAAGAATGTCACGCGGACAAGGTCACCGGCATGCGCATGAATCCGCATGGTCAGGCGACTGACTCCCGGACACCCTTTGCGGCCGATGGCTGTGAAACCTGCCACGGACCGGGCACCACGCATTTTGACGTGGAAGGCAATTGCATCATCAGTCTGCGCGGACGTTTTGGCGAGTCCGTGGAACTGCGTAACGGCATCTGTCTCGGCTGTCACAGCGACCAGAAGATGCACTGGCCCGGCAGTGCCCACGAGAGTGAGGACCTCGCCTGCACCAGTTGCCATGGCATACACACCCCGAGCGGCGTGCTGGAGCGCACGACCCAGGCCGAGGTGTGCTATCAGTGCCACAAGGACGTACGGGCGCAATCCTTTCGTCCGTCCACGCATCCGATCCGCGACGGCAAGGTGGTATGTGGCGACTGCCACAATCCGCACGGGTCGGTGGCACCGGCCGCCCTGAATGAAACCGGCATCAACGAAACCTGTTACCGCTGCCATGCCGAGAAGCGCGGCCCGTTCCTGTGGGAACATTTCCCGGTCACCGAGGACTGCACCCTGTGTCACACGGCGCATGGCTCCGTCCACGAGAACCTGCTGAACCGGCAGCGTCCGCAACTCTGTCAGCAATGCCACCAGACCGATACCGGCACCCAGGGCCGGCAGCATGTCCGCCGCTTCCTGGACTATATCGACCCCGATCCCGCCCGTGGCCGCTTCATCGTGGGCGAGAGCTGCACAAACTGCCATTCAAAGGTCCATGGTTCCAACCACCCGTCCGGGGCATTCCTGTTGCGGTAAGTCAAACCTACGGAAATCGTTATCAGATAATCGGCTATGCACATGAAGCTATCCATTGCGACGATCAGCCTGCTGGTCATGATCCTCCACCCGGTGACCGGCCGCGCGCAGGACGATCCTGTGCCAGAAGCAGACCCGTCACCACCGCTGTACAGCACGGTCGAACTCGGTATCATTTATAGCAGCGACGATGCTTTCGGTTTCGGCCGCTACAATGGACTGACAGACCAGGGCCCGTACCTGCTCGGTGACGTCGATGCCTATAGCTACGCAGAAGACGGTCGCTTCTGGCGCGCGCGTGGCACAAACCTGGGTCTGGACTCGCGTTACCTGCGACTGGAGGGCGGCCGACGCGGACAACAACAATACTTCATCGAGTACGACGGGCTGCCCAACAACGAAAACGATACGGCGCGCACCCCGTTCCTGGGTGTCGGGTCGGATTCACTGACCCTGCCTGCCGGCTTCGACATCACCACCAACCTGAATAGTGCCCTGCTGCCGTTCGATATCGAGACCACGCGCGAACGTGTCAGTCTCGGCGGCCGGTTCATCCCCCGGCGGCACTGGACACTGGACGTCGCCTTCCGCCATGAAACCAAGGACGGTGTCGACCTGATCGGCGGTGTCATCGCCAACGGTGTCGGCGGCGGTGGTGGCGGCGGCGGTGGCGGCGGTGGTGGTGGTGGCAGCGGTGGCGGCAACGGCCTGCTCACCAATGCCACAGTGGCTCTGCTGCCCGAACCCATCGACTACACCACCCGCCTGGTGGATGTGACACTGCACTATGCCAAAGGCAAGGGACAGCTGGAGCTTGGCTACCACCTGTCGCTATTCGACAATGGCAACAATGTCCTCACCTGGGAGGACCCGTTTGCACCCGGCACTTTCGGTAGCCAGTCGCTGGAACCGGACAACGAATTTCACCAGTTCACTCTCACCGGCAGTTACGCGTTGCCCTACAAGAGCCAGGTCACGGCCTTTCTCTCGGCAGGGCGCATGACCCAGGACGAGACGTTCCTGCCCTATACCGTGAATCCCGCCATCGTTACCGCGCCGCTGCCGCGCACTTCGTTCGATGGCAAGGTGTCGATGACATCGGCGCAGCTGTCGCTGAGCAGCCGACCCAAAAGCCGGCTGCGCCTCAACGCCCGTTACCGCTACGACGAGCGGGACAGCAATTCACCGGTCGACACCTATGATTACATCGTGGCCGATTCCCACCCCGGTAACACCGCAGTACAGAACCGCCCGCTCGGCTACCAGCGCGACCAGTTCGACCTGTCCGCCAACTACCGCATCAACACTGCCATGAGCCTGCGCGGCGGCTACCAGTACGACGCCCTGTCGCGTGATTACACCAATGCGGAGCGCGAAGAGACCGAGGAACATACCTTGTTCGCGAAATGGAAGGCGAAGCCGCACGCAAAGGTAGGCCTGAACCTCTATGCCGAGGCGTCGAGCCGCGATGGCAGCAACTACCAGCCCCCCGCCGGCGACAATCCGGCCCTGCGCAAGTACTACCTGGCGGACCGGGACCGCACCCGGGCCGGCGCATCGATCAATGTCATGCCCACTGAACGGCTGGACATCACGGCCAGCGCCGATTACGTTCGGGACGATTACGACAACTCGGAGATCGGCCTGACCCGGGCGACCCGGCCCACCTGGACGCTGGATATCGCCTGGCGGCCACATGATGCGGTCAGCACCCATGCCTGGTACACACGCGAGGATATTGAATCCAGACAGGCCGGCAGCGAGGCGGGTGTCGTTCTTGTCGACTGGACCGCTGATTTCGATGACACGGTCGACAGCGCGGGGGTCGGCCTCCGGGTGAACGGTATTCGCAGCAAGTGGGATATCGGCGCAGACATCGTTTATACCCGCACAACCGGCGAGGTCGCATTGACGAACCTGGCAGGGCCCGTCGACCCCTATCCCGACCTGAAGTCCTCGCTGAACAGCCTGAAACTCTGGACCCTGTATCACTACCGCAAGAACATCGCCTGGAAACTGGGCTACCGGTACGAACGCTTTCGCGCGGATAACTGGGCACTCGACAACTTGCAGGCGGACAGCGTCGCTAATCTGCTGCTACTCGACGAGGAAACACCGGACTACGATGCGCATATTATTGCGGCTTCCGTCATCTATCATTTCTGAGTCCAGACCGTGTC
>JBATGJ010000234.1:0-3673 GCA_049665685.1 Gammaproteobacteria bacterium | reverse complement strand
GTGAAGCGCTCTACCAACTGAGCTACACCGGCATGGTGACCGCTAAGACATACCTGCTATTCTAGTGAATCCCCCGCACATCCGCAATTTACATACAGGCGACGGCGTGCACCTCCAGGCCTGGTATCTCCCCGGTCAGACCCTCCAGCAATTCGATGCCTGCCGCGTCCCCTGGCAGCTCCAGCCAGTAGTCCACGCGGGTTCGGTAGCGCTGCTCGAGAATGGCATCATCGAAACCCTTCTCACGCAGATCCTCAAGACGAATCTCGGCACGCTCGATATCCCTGAAAGTACCCAGTGAAATGAAGTAACCCATGCCCACGTAGTACTCGGTGTCGTTGTGGTCTTCCAGTTGCCTGACGATCTCACGTGCATGCTCCTTGCTCTTTCCCGACAGGTAGATCCAGTAGCCGTTCTCGACCCGGTTTTCGACAGGACGCACTAGCGGATCGAGGCCACGCTCGCCAAGACGGTCAGCCACGTCCTTTACTTTTTCCTGTTCGCGGAACGGCCCAAGCGCCCTGCATCCGCCACCAGACAGCGCGCCGGGTGGCTGCGCCTGTGTCAGCGCCTCGATGGCCTGACCATCGGCCGGTGCAGACGTCTCGCGTGAATACTCCTCAAGGGTAACCAGTGTGCTGACATCCGCCGGCAGCGGCGGCAATGAAGGCAGGCTTTGCTCGAGCGTCTGTGCCTGAAAATGGTTCCAGGAGAAAAACAGCAGGTTTGCAATCATCAGCAGGTACACAATATGTCGCATCAGCTCTCCCTGTCTGACATGATGGCCAGTCCCTGCAGTACCAGCAGGGGCACGTATTGCACCGGTGTTGCAAGCAGCGGCAGCAGTTGTTCCGCATCACCGCCAGTGATGATCACGGTCATGGCCTCGCCGGCATCCGCTTGTATATCGGCCACGATCCTGTCGATGGCCGCGGCAACAAGATACCGTGCGCCCCCGATAACACCGTCGCGCGTCCCGCGTCCCAGCAGGCCCGTGGCGGAAACCTCGTCCTCCAGGCGAATTCCTGCCGTGTTGACGGCTAGCGCCTCGCCCAGCAGACCGACGCCCGGCAGGATCAGACCGCCACGATGCTCGCCGGATGCCGCCACCAGGTCAAGCGTGATCGCCGTGCCGCAATCGCACACGCATACCGCCCCGTCGACCTGTTGATGTGCGGCAATCATTGCGACCCAGCGGTCCGCACCGAGGTCGCCCGGCACCTGGTAGGCGTTGGTCACACCGCGTGCCGACTGGGCGGTCCTGACGAATTCCACCGGGCGTTGCCATGTCTCCCTGGCAAAATCTGCGATCGATGCCGCCATGACTGCACCGGCCACATTGACCGCCACCACGCTATCCGGCCTTGCCAGTCCCGACCAGGCCCGGGCGGCCAGCCGCCCGATATCACCGTCCCGGTGTATGAAGTCCCCCTGTGCGATGAGTGTGGCCGCCTCGGCGGTCGCCCATTTCACGGCCGTGTTGCCCACATCCAGCAACAGCTTCATGTGACAACCCGCAGGTTGGCCTCCCCGGCCGCAAAACGCCTGCGGCCTGCCGCGGTATCCATGAGCAGCGCACCTCCATCGTCGATACCGCAGGCCCGTCCACTGACGGTCCGGTCCGGCAGCAACAGGTCGATCGACCGGCCGGCCAGCACATCATGTGTACGCCATTCAGCCATGAACTGGCCCAGACCGCCGGACTCGAAGGCGTCCAGCGCAGGCAACAGTTCATCCAGCAGGGTTGCAGCCAGGCGGTTGCGCGACAGGCTGTCCCCGCCCGTGAGGGCACACAGGTCCGTCCAGTCCCGCCCGATCTCCGCGGCAGCGGGCGACGGCATGTCAACATTGATACCGACGCCGATCACGACCGTGCACTGCCCGCCGACCTCGCCGGTAACGTCGATCAGAATTCCGGCCAGCTTTGCACCGTCGACCAGTACGTCATTCGGCCATTTCAGGCCGGCCTGATCTACCCCCATCCTGCGCAGGCAGCGTATCAGCCCAATGCCCGTTACCAGGCTCAGCCCGCCAAGTGATGCGGCACCGGCCTCGGTCCGCCACAACAGCGACAGGTAGAGATTGGCCGCGAAGGGCGAGACCCATTGACGACCATGCCGGCCACGCCCGCTGTGCTGCATCTCGGCCATACATACCGAGCCGGATGCCGCACCCCTGGAGGCCTGCTCGCGCAGCCAGTTGCTGGTCGAGTCCAGGGCATGAAACACATCGATTGGACCGAGTGCCGCACGGGTCTCTGGAGCGACCGCCGACAACACCTGCGCGACATCGATCAGCTCACGCGGCCGCGACAGCCGATAGCCCTTGCCACGCACCACCTCGAAGTCGAGGCCCGCCTCGCGCAGGCCACGCAGGTGTTTCCACACGGCCATCCGGCTGATACCCAGCGACGCGCCCAGCGTCTCACCGGAATGAAACTCGCCATCAGACAGGCACTGCAACAGGCGGTTACGCAATTGCATGATCGCCCCATCGGCATGACTGGACAGCCGGATTGCGGTCCTTCACTGGCTGACATACGCAGGACGCCCGCAGACAGGCAGGGTGCGATCCGGTTTGATTCAGCATGGGGGCAAAGATTATCACACTGCAGGGGCGGTCTATAAGCAGGACCGTACTCAGCGTGCGATGCCGTAGATCACGTTACCCGCAACCGTGCCAATCAGTTTGTCGAGCGTGGCCGGATCATCGACATCGTATTTCAAGAGGCCCGCTGTTATCAGCATCGCCAGTCCATGCATACTGGTCCAGGCCACCAGCGCCAGCTCGCCGGGTTCACGCTGACGGAATACACCGGCGCTGATGCCGGGCTCGATGATGGCCTGCAACGCGGCCAAGGCATCCCTGCCCACTGCACCACCGGTGGCGTCGGTGGCGGGATGCAGCGTTCCGCCGAACATCAGCTGCATGAGCTCGGGATTGTTCTCGGCCAGTTTCACGTAGGCGATGCCGGCCGCGATGAGTTTTTGCTCCGGTCCGTACGGTACACCGGCCGCCGCGTCCGTCATGGCGGCGTGCAGACGCGCGAAGCCGCGCCGGGCCAGCGCCTGCAACAGCGCGTCCTTGCCCTTGAAGTGGCGATACGGCGCGGTGTGACTGACGCCGGCCAACCGGGCGACCTCGCGCAGACTCAGGCCACCAGTGCCCTGAGTGCGCAGCAGCCCCTCTGCCGCAGACAGTAGTGCGTTTTTCAGATCACCGTGGTGATACCCGTCAGTGGCTGCTTCCGGCGGCATGTGTGACAGGGTAAGGCTTGATGTTTACACTGTAAACATCGCATTGGGAAATTTTGCACCAGCGGGCGGTCGGTGTGCCCGACCAGAAATATTTTCATTTATTATCAATCGCTTAAAAATCGCGACTGCATCCGCTTACCCGGACAAGGGTTCACACGCAGTCTGTGCGACAGCCGGAAACCGGCGCCTGGTACGGATGTATTAGTCCTTCATGCTTAGAGATTTCACCATGGCGACGATCTAGACTGAGTCAGCCAGTTGCAGATCAGGCTTTACAGGTTTTATAAACCTGTTCTTCTCGTAGCGGCCCTCACGGGCCGCTTTTTTTATTCCACACCACTGTGGCATGCCACCCCGGTACCGCCGAGGCCGCAGTAGCCGCGCGGATTTTTCGCCAGGTACTGCTGGTGATAGTC
>JBATGJ010000233.1:0-7886 GCA_049665685.1 Gammaproteobacteria bacterium | reverse complement strand
GCGGGTGGCCAGTTAAGGCTAAGGCCTTGTATTGCAGGAGGCTTTCCTGTATCTTCCCGCATCCTTAGTATCTTCAGGCGCGTAGCTCAGTTGGTTAGAGCACCACCTTGACATGGTGGGGGTCGTTGGTTCGAATCCAATCGCGCCTACCAAATATTTCCTCGTCATTCCCGCGCAGGCGGGAATCCAGTGGTTGCATATGGACTGGATTCCGGGTCTCCGCCCGGAATGACGTTAATTAAAGCATCGGTAATTCATGCTTCTTTGTTTGTAGATCAAGTGGCCCCTCGTATCGGTCACCACTGGAGAAAGCTATGCCTGTCGTAACCCTCCCCGATGGCAGTACCCGTGCGTTCGAGCATGCAGTAACCGTGCATGATGTTGCCAGCGATATCGGTCCCGGGCTGGCCAGGGCTGCGCTCGCAGGGAAGATCAATGGTGCCATGGTCGATACCAGTTTCCTCATCGAGGACGATGCACAGCTGGCGATCATCACCAGCCGTGATGAAGAGGCACTGGAACTGCTGCGCCACGATGCCGCGCATATCATGGCGCAGGCGGTGCAGGAACTGTGGCCCGACACGCAGGTAACCATCGGCCCGGCGATCGAGAACGGCTTTTACTACGACTTCGCACGTGACGAACCGTTTACCCCGGACGACCTGGAGAAGATCGAGCAGCGCATGCGCGAGATCGTCAAGCGCGACCTGCCGATCGAGCGCCTGGTGTGGGATCGTGATCAGGCGGTGAAGGTGTTCGGCGACATCGGTGAGCACTACAAGGTGCAGATCATCGAGGACATCATTCCCGCGGGTGAGGAGGTCTCGGTGTACCGGCAGGGCGAGTGGTTCGACGTCTGCCGTGGCCCGCACCTGCCCAGTACCGGCAAGCTCGGCAAGGGCTTCAAGCTCATGAAGCTGGCCGGTGCCTACTGGCGCGGCGATTCGAACAACGAAATGCTGCAGCGCATCTACGGCACGGCCTGGCGCGACAAGAAGGAACTGCAGGCCTACCTGACACGCCTGGAAGAGGCGGAGAAGCGCGATCACCGCAAGCTGGGCAAGGTGATGGACCTGTTCCATACCCAGGAAGAGGCGCCGGGCATGGTGTTCTGGCATGACGCCGGCTGGCAGATTTACCTGGTGATCATGGACTACGTGCGCGGCCAGCTTAAACAGCACGGCTACCAGGAAGTGCATACCCCGCAGATCATCGACCGTTCGCTGTGGGAGAAGTCCGGGCACTGGGAGAAATTCTCCGACGACATGTTCACCACCGAGTCGGAAAACCGCACCTATGCCATCAAGCCGATGAACTGCCCGGCGCATATCCAGATATTCAACCAGGGGCTGAAGAGCTACCGCGACCTGCCGCTGCGGCTGGCGGAGTTCGGCTCCTGCACCCGCAACGAGCCCTCCGGCACGCTGCATGGCCTGATGCGGGTCCGCAACTTCGTGCAGGATGACGCCCACATCTTCTGCACCGAGGACCAGATCAGCGGCGAGGTCTCGGCCTTTATCGACCTGCTGTACCAGGTCTATGCCGACTTCGGCTTCGACGAGGTGAGCGTGAAGTTCTCCACCCGGCCGGAACAGCGCGTCGGCGTCGATGCCCTGTGGGACAAGGCGGAGGCGGCCCTGCAGGCCGTGCTGGAACAGAAACAGCTCGACTGGGAACTGCAGCCGGGCGAGGGGGCCTTTTACGGTCCGAAGATCGAGTTCAACCTGAAGGACTGCCTGGAACGCGTCTGGCAGCTGGGCACTATCCAGCTGGATTTCTCCATGCCGGAGCGGCTTGGCGCCCACTATATTGCCGAGGACGGCAGCAAGCAGGTGCCGGTCATGCTGCACCGGGCCATCCTCGGTTCGCTGGAGCGCTTTATCGGTATCCTGATCGAGCACCATGCCGGTTCGTTGCCGCTGTGGCTGGCGCCGGTACAGGCGATGGTGCTGAATATTACCGATAACCAGGCCGACTATGCCCGAAAAGTCGAAGAATCCCTGAAAAATCAGGGCCTGAGGGTTAAATCGGACTTGAGAAATGAGAAGATCGGCTTTAAAATCCGCGAGCACACGATAAAGCGCGTTCCGTATTTGCTGGTGACTGGCGATCGGGAGGCGGAAGCAGGTACCGTGGCCGTGCGCACGCGAAGCGGTAAAGACCTGGGCAGTCTGTCACTGCAGCAGCTGACCGAGGGTCTGGCAACCGAGATCGCGAGCCGCGGCCGTACTATTTTGGAGGATTAAGGCATCGCCGCAAAAAAACCGCAGCATCGGCTCAATGACAAAATCATTGCACCTGAAGTACGCGTAATTGACCAGGAGGGGGAACAGGTCGGCATCCTTCCTATAGAGGAAGCCAACAATCTGGCAAGCGAGGCCAGCCTGGATCTGGTTGAAATATCGCCCAACGCGGAGCCGCCGGTCTGTCGGATCATGGATTACGGCAAGTTCCGGTTCGAGGAAAACAAAAAGCAGCAAATTGCGAAGAAGAAACAAAAGCAGACCCAGGTCAAGGAAATCAAGTTCCGCCCGGGCACCGACATCGGCGACTACAAGATCAAGCTGCGCAAGCTGATCGAGTTTCTCGATGAAGGCGATCGCACCAAGGTGACGCTGCGCTTTCGCGGTCGTGAAATGGCGCACCAGGAACTCGGTATGGAGTTGCTGATGCGAGTGAAGACCGACCTCGAAGAGTACGGTGTCGTGGAGCAGGAGCCGAAAATGGAAGGACGCCTGATGGTAATGGTGCTGGCACCGAAGAAAAACAGGTGAGCCGCACCGACAGAATTAAACATAGTATGGAGATGTACGGAAATGCCTAAAATGAAAACCAATCGCGGTGCTGCCAAGCGCTTCAAGAAGACCGGTTCCGGTAGCTTCAAGCGCGGCCAGTCTCACCTGCGACACATCCTTACGAAGAAAAGCAGCAAGCGCAAGCGTCTGCTGGGCTCGCCGGCCGAGGTGCACCAGGCCGATGTGGCCATGGTTCGCCGCCTGCTGCCATTTGCCTGAATTCATATAGAGGTAGTTAGCAATGCCAAGAGTAAAACGTGGTGTTACCGCCCGGGCACGGCACAAGAAGGTGCTGGGCAAGGCCAAGGGTTACTACGGCGCACGCAGCAAGGTGTTTCGCGTCGCCAAGCAGGCTATCACCAAGGCCGGCCAGTATGCCTATCGTGACCGCCGTCAACGCAAGCGCCAGTTCCGTGCGCTGTGGGTTGCCCGTATCAACGCGGCGGCCCGTCTGAACGGACTGTCCTACAGTCGCATGATCGACGGTCTGAACAAGGCGAACATCGAGGTCGATCGCAAGATGCTGGCGGACCTGGCCGTGTTCGACGCGGCAGGCTTTAGCGCGCTGGCCGAGAAGGCCAAGGCCGGCTTGTCTGCATAACCCCGGCTGCAGAGCAATACCAAAAGGGGAAGGACGCAAGTCTTTCCCCTTTTTCATTGTATCGGAATGCAGGGCGCACGTAGCACGCCCTGCCCTGTGCGTGAAACGCACCCTACACTCACCCTGTGGGGAAGTGAGAATGTAGGGTGCACTGTGTGCACCAACTGCGGTACGTAAACGCACCCTGCAAATATACGCAAAGAAGGAGCGCAATCAGGTGAGCAGCCTGGAGCAACTTGAACAACAGGCACTGCAGGAAGTCGCGTCAGCCACGGACCCGGCGGCGCTGGACGCCGTACGCGTGCGCTATCTCGGCAAGAAGGGTTCACTCACCGAACAGCTGAAACAGCTGGGCAAGCTGCCGGCCGAAGCGCGCCCGGCCGCCGGCCAGGAAATCAATCGGGTCAAGCAGGTGGTGCAGGCGGGTATCGAGGCGCGCAATGCCGCACTGCAGGCAGAGCAGTTGAATGAGCGACTGGCCAGCGAGACGATCGATGTCACCCTGCCGGGTCGTGGTCAGCACCTTGGCGGCCTGCACCCGGTGACCATCACCATGCGGCGCATCGAGGCACTGTTCCGGCCGCTCGGTTTCACGGTCGCGGAAGGGCCGGAGATCGAGGACGACGAACACAATTTCAGTGCGCTGAATATTCCGGACCACCACCCGGCGCGCGCCATGCACGATACTTTCTACTTTGATGCGCATACCCTGTTGCGCACACACACCTCGCCGGTGCAGGTGCGCGTTATGGAGACGACGGCACCGCCGTTACGCGTGATCGCACCGGGCCGGGTGTATCGCTGCGATTCAGACCTGACACACACGCCGATGTTTCACCAGGTCGAGGGACTGCTGGTTGACGAGCACGTCAGCTTCGCCAACCTCAAGGGCCTGCTCGATGAATTCCTGCGGGCGTTCTTCGAGCGTGACGACCTCGACGTGCGCTTCCGACCGTCCTATTTTCCGTTTACCGAACCCTCGGCCGAGGTGGATATCCAGTGTGTCATGTGCAGCGGCGCGGGTTGCCGTGTCTGCGGCCACAGCGGCTGGCTGGAGGTGCTGGGTTGCGGCATGGTGCACCCGAACGTGTTCGAGAATGTCGGCATCGACAACGAGCGCTATACCGGCTTTGCCTTCGGCATGGGTGTCGAACGCCTGGCCATGCTGCGCTACGGGGTTAATGACCTGCGCCTGTTCTTCGAGAACGATCTGGCATTCCTGGAACAGTTTAATTGATTGATTTTTACACCACAGAGATCACAGAGTACACAGAGAAACACATATCTATATTAACCTCGTCGTCCCCGCGTAGGCGGGGACCCAGCCCTAAAGCGTGAGCATTGGTTTGCGGCTGGATTCCCGCCGGAGCCTGTCCCCGCGAAGGCAGGGGCGGGAATGACGGACGTATTGTTATGCCAACGTGGCTGTATAAAACATTAAAAATAATTTCTCTCTGTGTACTCTGTGCCCTCTGTGGTGAATTGGTTTTTAGGACTGCCAAATAGATGAAATTCAGCGAACAATGGCTGCGTGAATGGGTGAACCCGCCGGTCTCGACCGATCAACTGGTCGAGCAGCTGACCATGGCCGGACTGGAAGTCGACTCGGTAGAGGCGGCCGGTGAAGGCCTTGGCGACCTGCTGGTCGCGGAGGTCGTGGCCGTTGAGGCCCATCCCGATGCCGACAAGCTGCGTGTCTGCCGGGTGGATGCCGGGCAGGGCGAGCCGCTGCAGATCGTCTGCGGTGCGCCCAACGTGCAGGTCGGCGGCAAGTACCCGCTGGCACCGGTGGGCGTAAAATTACCGGGTGATTTAACGATCAGGAAGAGCAAGCTGCGCGGTGTCGAATCCTTCGGCATGTTGTGTTCGGCGCGTGAACTGGGTCTGAGTGATGACCATGCCGGCCTGCTGGACCTGCCGGCCGAGGCAAAGGCCGGTCAGCGCGTGGTCGAACTGCTGGGACTGGATGACACCCTGATCGAGATCGACCTGACCCCGAATCGCGGCGACTGCCTCGGTATCGAGGGGATCGCACGTGAGGTCGGCACCCTGACGCGCACACCGGTCAATGCCATCGCCGTCGAGGCGGTGGCGGCGTCTATCAGTGATGCCTTCGCGGTCGACATCGAGGCCCCGGCTGCCTGTCCGCGCTACCTCGGCCGGGTGATACGCGGGGTGAGCGCCACAGCCGCCACGCCCCTGTGGATGCAGGAACGCCTGCGCCGCAGCGGCCTGCGCAGCCTGGGTCCGCTGGTGGACATCACCAACTACGTATTGCTGGCGCTGGGCCAGCCCATGCATGCCTTTGATCTGGACCGACTGTCGGGCGGCATCCGCGTGCGCTACGCCGGGGCGGATGAGTCACTGACCCTGCTGGATGAGCGCGAGATTGCCCTGGACACCGATACGCTGGTCATAGCGGACCATGACAGGACGCTGGCGATCGCCGGCGTCATGGGTGGCCTGCATTCCGGCGTGAGCGATGCCACCACGGACCTGTTCCTGGAGTGTGCCTTTTTTGCCCCCGAGGCGATCGCCGGTTGTGCGCGCAAGTACGCCCTGCACACCGATTCATCGCACCGTTTCGAGCGCGGCGTCGACCCGCAGCTGCAGACGCGTGCGCTTGAACATGCCACGGCACTGTTGCTGGAGATTTGTGGCGGCAAGGCGGGGCCGGTAACCGAGGTGCTGTCGACCGGGCACCTGCCTGCGCCGGCAGTGGTCACACTGCGCAAGCAACGCATACAGCGCGTACTCGGGATGTTGCCGACGGATGACGAGATTGTCGATATCCTCACGCGACTCGGCATGCACATCGAGTCCACTGACGCGGATGGCTGGCAGGTACTGCCACCGAGTTACCGGTTCGATGTCGCCATCGAGGCTGACCTGATCGAGGAGATCGGGCGGGTCTATGGCTACAACCGCCTGCCGAGCGTGCCGCTCACGGGTGCACTGGACATACAACCACAGGAAGAGACGGCCTGCAGTGTTGATCGCTTCTGCGATATCCTCGCCGCGCGTGGCTACCAGGAGGCGGTGACCTACAGCTTTGTCGATCCTGTCCTGCAGCAACAGGTTAATCCCGGTCTCGCACCGATACCGTTGGCCAATCCGATCTCATCGGAGATGGCCGAGATGCGCACCAGCCTGTGGCCCGGCCTGATCACGGCCATGCAGCACAACGTCAATCGTCAGAAGTCGCGGGTCAGGTTATTCGAGCACGGCCTGCGCTTCTGGGCAGACCATGGCGCTACCCGGCAGGAGATCATGCTGGGCGGTATCGTCAGCGGGTCGCGTCTGCCGGAACACTGGGACGGGCAGGGCCTGGCGTCTGATTTCTTCGATCTGAAACAGGATGTCGAGGCCTTGTTGCAGTATGCCGGGCAGTGCACTACGCTTAAGTTCATGCGCGCAGAACATCCGGCATTGCATCCCGGCCAGAGCGCGAGCCTCTGCGCTGGCGGACGCGTCGTCGGCTGGCTGGGTCGCATACATCCGCAACTGGCTGCCAGCCAGGACCTGGATCCGGCAAGCTGCCTGTTCGAACTCGAATATGCCGCCATCAGCCATGGCGCACCGGCCCGTTTCAGCCCGATCTCGCGCTATCCCTCGATCCGTCGTGACCTGGCTGTCGTGGTGGATGCCGACCTGCCGGCCGGCGAGCTGGAGGCGGCCGTCCGGGAGGCGGCCGGGTCCCTGCTACAGGCCCTGGTGATCTTCGATGTCTACCAGGGGAAGGGGGTAGAAACCGGTCGAAAAAGCATAGCCTTTGGGTTGATATTGCAGGATTATTCACGCACACTAGCTGAAAAGGATATCGAGGAAGTGGTCACGCGGGTGACTGATTTTCTCACTGAAAAATTTGGGGCATCATTGAGAGACTAAGACTATGGCACTGACAAAAGCCGACATGGCAGAGAAGCTTTTTGAAGAGCTTGGCCTGAACAAGCGCGAGGCCAAGGAAGTGGTTGAACTGTTTTTTGAAGAAATTCGCGTTGCACTGGAAAACGGACGCCAGGTGAAACTTTCCGGCTTTGGAAATTTCGACCTGCGCGAGAAAAACGAGCGTCCGGGCCGCAATCCGAAAACAGGGGAAGAGATACCGATTTCAGCGCGGCGGGTGGTCACCTTCCGTTCCGGTCAGAAACTCAAGGCGAGGGTAGAGGCATATGCTGGAAGCGAGTCATAACAACGAACTTCCAGCGATCCCGGGCAAACGTTATTTTACAATTGGTGAGGTCAGTGACCTGTGTGGCGTCAAGCCGCACGTACTGCGTTACTGGGAACAGGAATTCCCGCAGTTAAAGCCCGTCAAGCGACGCGGCAACCGGCGTTACTACCAGCGGCAGGACGTGCTCATGATCCGCCAGATCAGAAGCCTGCTGTACGAGCAGGGCTTCACCATCGGCGGCGCACGGCAGAAGATGTCGGGCGAGGACGCCCGTGAAGATGTCACGCAAAGCCAGCAGATCGTCCACCAGATCCGT
>JBATGJ010000232.1:0-3478 GCA_049665685.1 Gammaproteobacteria bacterium | reverse complement strand
ACCTGTATCTATCCCAAGCTGGCACCGCAACCGCTGAAGGAGGAATACCTGCTGACCGGTCCGCTGGAATCCACCAACGAGTGGTACGCGGTGGCCAAGATTGCCGGCATCAAGCTCTGCCAGGCCTACCAGCGTCAGTACGGCTGCCGGTTTATATCCGCCATGCCGACCAACCTGTTTGGCCCGGAGGACAATTTTGATCTCGAATCCTCGCATGTCCTGCCGGCCCTGATCAGGAAGTTCCACGAGGCGAAGGCTGGCAATGAACCCACGGTCACCGTGTGGGGTTCGGGCAAGCCACGGCGCGAATTTCTACACGTGGATGACTGTGCTGCCGCCTGCCTGTTCCTGATGGAACACTATGACGGTGAGGAGATCGTCAATATCGGGGTGGGCGAGGACCAGACGATTGCCGAACTGGCGGGCCTGGTGAAACAGGTCGTGGGCTACACAGGCGGGATTGTCTATGACGCCGGCCGGCCGGATGGCACGCCGCGCAACCTGGTGGATGTCGCGAAGATCAACGGTCTGGGCTGGCGGGCCAGCATCCCGCTGGAAGCGGGGATCCGCTCGACCTATGCGTGGTTTCTCGAGAACGTAGCGTAATCACAAGAGCATGGCCATAATGAACAACGGGCTGCCGATTCAGGAAGTTGTGAGATGTTCCGTTAACAGTCCGGGTGGAAAAATTACTTGTAGCCACGGTCAAATACACGTTAAAGTGTTGTATTAAATTTAAATTCTCATTGAACTTATACATAATTTACGGGGATTTATTGGGGTTTGTTTCCGTGTAATTCCGTGTGTTTCCGTGGCAAAAAAATCAGCTAACCGTAGAGCCTGCGCGGCGATATTCCCCCTCAGTTACATTTACTACTCAATCATTGTTAAGGGCTTCCTGACAGAAGCCCCGGCCCATGGAGGCAACCATGTTCTTGTTTCACAGGATGGACAAATCGATCGCTGCAGCGCTGCTGACGGTATTGCTGCTGACCGGTTGTGGTGGCGCCGAGGAGCGCAAGGCCAAGTACCAGGAACGTGGCATCGCCTATTTTGAGGAAGACAATTTTGACAAGGCGACGATCGAATTCAAGAACGTCCTGCAGATCGACCCGAAGACCGCTGTCTCCCACTACTACCTGGGCCGGATTGCCGAGAGCCAGCAGCAATGGCGCAAGGCCTTCGGCAGTTACGGCAAGGCCGTGGAACTGGATCCCGGCTTGCTGGAGGCGCGTACCCGGCTGGGACGGTTCTACCTGTTGTCCGGCCAGCCGGACATGGCCGAGGAGCAGGTCAGTGAGGTGCTTGCCAAAGAACCGGATAATGCCGGGGCCCTGACGCTCCACGCCTCGATCCTGTTCAGGACAGACAAGGCGGGCGAGGCGATATCCATACTGCAGGGCGTGCTGGGTACGGAGCCCGGCAATGAAGAGGCGGCCGTGCTGCTTGCCAGCATCCTGGATAAACAGGAAAAGTGGGGCGAGGCGTTGGTCGTACTGGAAAAGGCGGCGACTGAAAATACTGACAGTATTGCCCTGCAGAGCAGCCTTATCCAGCACTATCTCAAGCAAAAGGACAATGACAAGGCCGAGGCCGCCATCGTCGGGCTCGTCGACAGTCACCCGGAGGTGCTGCAGTACCGCACCACGCTGGCCTCGTTCTATGCCCAGATGGGTCAGAACGACAAGGCCGAGGCCGTGCTGCGCGAGTCGATTGCCGCCGATCCGGAAGACGCCCAGCGCCATTTGTTGCTGGCGGATTTCCTGGATAAAAAAATAGGGCGTGAGAAGGCGATCGGCGAGTTGCAGGCATCGATCAAACAGCAGCCGGAGCTGACCGACCTGCAGTTCGCGCTTGCGCGCCTGTATCAGCAGTCCGGTGACATGGACAAGGCGCAGGCAGAATACCAGAAGCTGATCGATGAGCAGGGCACGGAACCTGACGGCCTGAAGGCCATGACAGTCATGGCTGCCTTGCACGCGCAGGAAAACAGGATCGATGCCGCCAAGGCGCTGATCGACGAAGTGCTGGAGGAAAATCCGAAAGCCAGCCAGGCCCTGATGTTGAAGGGGCGTATTGCCCTGCAGGAGAAGGACTATACACAGGCAGTCAGTGCGTTTCGCTCGGTACTGAAGGACCAGCCGGACTCCGCGGATGCCCTCACCCTGCTGGCGGCTGCCCATGAGGCCAATGGCGAGACCGGGCTGGCCGAGGAAAACCTGCTGCGTGCCGTGGATGTCAAGCCGAACGATGTCCAGGCGCGCCTGCGACTGGCCGCGTTTGTCGTGCGGCGGGGTGAGCTGAACGCTGCACTGGAACACATCGATGCCGCCCTCAAGGCAGAGCCGGCATCGGTACCGGCCCTGCGCGCCCGCGCGGAGATCCTCGCCCGGCAGGGCAACACGGAGGCACTGGAAGAGACACTTACCCGGCTCGAGCAGGCCTCGCCGGAGACGGGCCTGGGTACCTTCGGCAAGGGGCGCCTCTACAAGGCCCAGAAAAAATATCCCGAGGCCCTTGCTGCCTTTGAAGAGGCCAACCGCCTGGAGCCGGGTTCGGTGCTCGTGTTGACGGAACTGGTCAATACCGAAATAGTCATGGGCAAGGCCGACAATGCAATCGAGCGTCTCAACAAGGTGCTCGAGCAGGAGCCGGATAACCGCATCGCGCATGACCTGCTGGGTATCGCCCACATGGCGAAGGAGGACTATGCCGCTGCCGAGCAGGCGTTCGGCAAGCAGCTTGGTGTCAATCCCAACAGCAACGTGGTTTACACCCAGCTGGCAGCGGCGCGTGCCAGGCAGGGTAATATTGGCGGTGCGGTGCAGGCACTCAGGGACGGGCTTGCCGTGTTACCCAATGATCAACGCCTGCTGGTAACGCTTGCCGGTCTGTATATCAACCAGGCGGATCTGGACAGGGCGGCCTCTGTCTATGAAGAGGGCATCGCAGCGGATCCTGAAAATGAGCGATATATAATGGGACTGGCCGGTATCCGGGAGCGCCAGCGGCGCTTTGAGGATGCCATTGTGATCTATGAACAGATGCTCGAGAAGCAGCCGGACAACCTGCTCTATACCAACAACCTTGCGGCGCTGCTCTCGGACCAGCGCGATGACCAGCAAAGTCTGCAAAGGGCCAGGGGGCTTGCCCTTAAACTGGCCGGTAGCGATCAGCCGGCGCTGCTGGACACGCTTGGCTGGGTACATTACCGGCTTGGCGAGTATGACGAGGCGGCAGCCGTCCTCTCGGAGGTCGTGGAAAAGGCGCCGGACGTGCCGGTCTTCAGCTATCACCTGGGGATGACCTACTACAAGCAGGGCGACAAGCGCGCAGCAAAAGAGATCCTGGCCAAAGCGATTGCGGAAGAGTTCGACTATGACGGTATTGACGAGGCACGAGCGGCATATGCCGAGGTCAGTCAGTAAACATGTGAAATATGAGACGTGAGACGTGAGACGTGAGACGTGAGACGTGA
>JBATGJ010000231.1:0-9734 GCA_049665685.1 Gammaproteobacteria bacterium | reverse complement strand
ATTCACTGATGCTACACGAGGTGCAAGCATGAATTTCAATGCGACGCTGATCGGTCAGACCATCACCTTCATTGTGGTTGTGTGGTTCTGCATGAAGTATATCTGGCCGCCGATCATGAATGCGCTGGAAACACGCAAGAACAAGATTGCCGACGGCCTGGCCGCAGCCGAACGCGGCAAGCATGAGAAGCTGCTGGCCGAGGAACGTGCCAGGGAGATCCTGCGCGAGGCGAAAGAGCAGGCTGGCGAGATCATTCACCGTGCCGACAAGCGCGCCGCGGAGATCGTCGACGAAGCGAAGGACGATGCGCGTGCAGAGGGCGGTCGACTGAAGACGGCGGCGCATGCCGAAATCGAGCAGGAGCTCAACCGGGTGCGCGAGGAACTGCGCGGGCAGGTCGTGTCCATCGCGCTGGCCGGTGCCGGCAAGGTGCTGGGACGCGAAGTCGACGAGTCCGCGCACAACGACCTGCTCAACAAGCTGGCGGCGGATATCTGATGGCAGAAGCCCTTACCATTGCACGTCCGTATGCGCAGGCCGCCTTCAAGTTTGCCAGCGAGCAGGGCATGCTGAAGGAATGGTCGGAGATGCTGGGCCTGCTGGCCGCCATTGCCGGCGATAGCGGCATGCAGCAGGTAATCGACAGCCCACACCTGACCGAACAGCAGTTGGCCGACCTGTTTATCCAGGTGGGAGGCGAACGGCTGAACGATAAATGCGCCAACTTCGTCCGTGTGCTGGCCGCCAACCGGCGTCTGGACCTCCTGACCGAGATTGCCGCCCTGTTCGAGGTGCAACGCAGCGAGGCGGAAGGTCTGGTGCAGGCAGAAATGGTGTCGGCATTCCCGGCAACCGAGGCACAGCAGGCCGAGGTCATCGCCAGCCTGCGCAGGCGCCTTGGCCGTGAAGTCCTGCTGACCTGTTCGACCGACGCCTCATTGCTGGGCGGTGCCATCATCCGCGCCGGCGACCTGGTCATCGACGGTTCCGTGCGCGGCAAGCTGGATCGCCTGGGCACGGCCCTGAGTCACTGATTCGAAAGTCCATCAAGGTAAATAACCATGCAACTTAATCCGACTGAAATCAGCGAGCTGATCAAAAGCCGCATCGAACAGTTCGAGGCCGTGGCGGAGGCGCGTACCGAGGGTACCGTCGTCAGCCTGACAGACGGCATCGCGCGCATTCACGGCCTTGCCGATGCCATGCAGGGCGAAATGCTGGAGTTCCCCGGCAACATATTCGGTTTGGCGCTGAACCTGGAGCGCGACTCCGTCGGCGCGGTTATTCTCGGTGACTACAAGAGCATCACCGAGGGTGACAGTGTCAAATGTACCGGACGCATCCTCGAGGTGCCGGTTGGCGAAGGCCTGCTCGGCCGCGTGGTCGACTCGCTGGGTAGTCCGGTCGACGGCAAGGGCCCGGTCGAAAGCAACCTGTCCTCGCCGATTGAAAAAATCGCCCCGGGCGTGATTGCTCGCCAGTCCGTTGATCAGCCGGTGCAGACCGGGCTGAAATCGATCGACGCCATGGTGCCGATTGGCCGCGGTCAGCGTGAGCTGATCATCGGTGACCGCCAGACCGGCAAGAGCGCGGTCGCTATCGATACCATCATTAATCAGAAGGGTACCGGTGTTAAGTGTATTTATGTCGCAGTCGGCCAGAAGAATTCCACAATCGCCAACGTGGTGCGCAAGCTGGAAGAATTCGGCGCCATGGATCATACCATTGTGGTCGCCGCGGCCGCGTCCGATTCGGCGGCCATGCAGTACATTGCACCCTACGCCGGTTGCTCGATGGGCGAATACTTCCGTGACCGTGGTGAAGACGCACTGATTATTTACGACGATCTCACCAAGCAGGCCTGGGCCTACCGCCAGGTCTCGCTGCTGTTGCGCCGTCCACCGGGTCGCGAGGCCTATCCGGGTGACGTGTTCTACCTGCATTCGCGCCTGCTCGAGCGTGCCGCGCGCATCAATGCCCACGAGGTCGAGAAACTTACCAATGGTGCAGTCAAGGGCAAGACCGGCTCGCTGACGGCGCTGCCGATCATCGAGACGCAGGCGGGTGACGTGTCCGCTTTCGTGCCGACCAATGTGATCTCCATTACCGATGGACAGATTTTTCTGGAATCCGATCTGTTTAACGCCGGTATCCGTCCGGCCATCAACGCCGGTCTGTCCGTGTCGCGCGTGGGTGGTGCTGCACAAACCAAGATCATCAAGAAGCTGGGCGGCGGTGTACGTCTGGCGCTGGCGCAGTATCGTGAACTGGCAGCCTTCTCGCAGTTTGCGTCGGACCTTGACGAGACCACCCGCAAGCAGCTCGAACGCGGCCAGCGCGTCACCGAACTGATGAAGCAGAAACAGTACTCGCCGCTGTCGGTTGCCGAAATGGCGGTATCGCTGTTTGCGGCTGACCAGGGCTACCTCGATGATGTCGAGCTCAACAAGATCGTGGATTTCGAGCATGCACTGCACGCCTTCATGCGTGCCAGCCATGGTGATCTGCTGGACAGGATCAACGAGTCCGGTGACTACGATGACGAGATCGGGGCCGGTCTGAGAAGCACGGTAGAGGATTTCAAGGCTACCGGCACCTGGTAGGCGGAAAACAAGGGATAACGACATGGCAGGCGCGAAAGAAATCCGCACCAAGATTGCGAGCATCAAGAACACGCAGAAGATCACCAAGGCGATGGAAATGGTGGCCGCGAGCAAGATGCGTCGTGCGCAGGACCGCATGATGGCGACACGCCCCTATGCAGAAAAGATCGGCAATGTCGTTGCACACCTGTCGCACGCTCACCCGGAATATCATCATCCTTACCTGGCGGAGCGTGAGGCGAAACGTGTCGGTCTGATCGTCATTTCAACAGACCGCGGCCTGTGCGGCGGGTTGAACGTCAACCTGTTCAAGAAAATCATTGCCAGCATGAAACAGTGGGACGCAGACGGACAGGAAATCGATCTGACGCTCATCGGCACCAAGAGCAATGCCTTCTTCAGGCGCATGGGTGGCAATGTCCTGGCAACGGCAGAGCACCTGGGTGATGCGCCGTCCATGGTCGAGCTGATCGGCAGCGTCAAGGTCATGCTCGATGCCTACGAGAACGGTGAGATCGACCGGCTGTATCTGGCGCACAACCAGTTCGAAAATACCATGACACAGAGCCCCGTGGTAAAGCAGCTGATCCCGGTCAGCGACGAGGCCGATGATGAACACCTGAAGACCCACTGGGACTACCTGTACGAACCCGATTCCGTACCGGTCATGGATGCCCTGATGATCCGTTACATTGAATCCATTGTGTACCAGGGTGTGGTCGAAAACGTCGCCTGCGAGATGGCAGCGCGCATGGTCGCCATGAAGGCCGCCACCGACAATGCGGGTGACCTGATTGACGAATTGCAGCTCATCTACAACAAGGCGCGCCAGGCGGCGATTACGCAGGAGATTTCCGAAATCGTCAGCGGTGCCGCGGCGGTATAGATATTAATGTAGGGTGCACTCTGTGCACCATCGGGTTTATTGCAATTGAACCGGTGCGCACAGCGCACCCTGCAGAAAGGCTGAGTTACGAGGAAACCAACATGAGTGCTGGCAACATTGTGGAAATTATCGGCGCGGTGGTGGACGTTGAATTCCCGCGCGACAGCGTGCCGAAGATCTATCAAGCCCTGAGGGTCAACGATGTCGACCTGACACTGGAAGTGCAGCAGCAACTGGGTGACGGCGTGGTGCGCACCATTGCCATGGGTTCCACCGACGGTGTGCGCCGTGGCCTCGAGGTGCTCAATACCGGCGCACCGATTACCGTGCCGGTGGGCGAGAAGACACTCGGACGCATCATGGACGTACTGGGCAACCCGGTCGACGAGGCCGGCGATATCGGTGCAGAAATCAGCCTGCCCATTCACCGCCCGGCGCCGGCCTATGCGGACCAGGCAGCAACACTGGAAATCCTCGAAACCGGCATCAAGGTCATCGACCTGGTCATGCCAATCGTCAAGGGTGGCAAGATCGGCCTGTTCGGCGGTGCCGGTGTGGGCAAGACCGTGACGCTGATGGAGCTGATCCGCAATATCGCCGTTGAGCACTCGGGCTACTCGGTGTTTGCCGGTGTCGGTGAGCGTACCCGCGAAGGTAATGACTTCTACCACGAGATGAAGGAAGGCGGCGTTATCGACAAGGTATCACTGGTGTACGGCCAGATGAACGAGCCGCCCGGCAACCGCCTGCGTGTCGCGCTGACAGGTCTGACCATGGCCGAGCACTTCCGCGACGAAGGCCGTGACGTGCTGATGTTCATCGATAATATCTACCGTTACACGCTGGCCGGTACCGAGGTGTCGGCATTGCTCGGTCGTATGCCGTCTGCGGTGGGATACCAGCCGACGCTGGCCGAGGAAATGGGCGTGTTGCAGGAACGCATTACCTCGACCAAGACCGGTTCGATCACCTCGTTCCAGGCCGTCTATGTCCCGGCCGACGACCTCACCGATCCGTCGCCGGCCACGACTTTCGCCCACCTGGACGCCACACTGGTGTTGTCCCGCCAGGTTGCCGAGCTGGGCATCTACCCGGCCGTGGACCCGCTGGATTCGACCTCGCGTATTCTCGATCCGAACGTGGTGGGCTCCGACCACTATGATACAGCGCGTGCGGTGCAGGGTACCCTGCAGCGTTACAAGGAGCTGAAAGACATCATCGCGATCCTCGGCATGGATGAATTGTCCGAGGAAGACAAGCAGGTCGTGACCCGGGCACGCAAGATCCAGCGCTTCCTGTCACAACCGTTCTTCGTGGCCGAGACCTTTACCGGCACAGCGGGCAAGTATGTCTCGCTGAAGGATACACTGACCGGCTTCAAGGGCATCGTTAATGGTGAATATGATAACCTGCCGGAACAGGCGTTCTATATGGTCGGCGGTATTGAAGAGGCCGTTGAGAAGGCCAAGACCCTCTAGCATGGTGTATGGCTAAAGTTATGGCAATGACCCTGCATGTTGACATCGTCAGCGCCGAGGCGGAAATCTTTTCGGGCACGGCGACGATGGTTTTCGCCCCTGCCGAAATGGGCGAGGTCGGTATTGCGCCACGGCATACCCCGCTATTGACGCGGCTGAAGGCCGGCGAGGTGCGTGTCCAGATGCAAGGCGGTGAAGAACAGTCGTTTTACGTTTCCGGCGGCATGCTGGAAGTGCAGCCGCATGTCGTGACCGTGCTTGCCGATACCGCGATCCGTGCGGACAGCCTCGACGAGGCGCAGGCGACGGAAGCCAAGGAGCGTGCCGAGAAACTGCTGGCCGACAAGTCTGCCAACGTCGATTACGCCAAGGCGCAGGCCGAGCTGGCCGAGTCCATGGCGCAGCTGGCAGCCATTCGCAAGCTGCGCGAAAAAGTGAAATGACCGGGCAGTTCATCGGCAACGGCAAGGTTGTTTCATTTACCTATTCGATTGTCGACGAGGCAGGCGAAATCCTCGAGCAGTCCGACCTGCCAATCACCTATGTCCACGGCGGCAAGCACGACCTGTTCGAAAAGGTCGAGCAGCAGCTCGAGGGCTCGGTCATCGGCGACACCGTCGAGGTTTCGCTGACCCCTGAAGAAGGCTTCGGGCCGCATGACCCCAACCTGACGTACACTGACGAGCTGGATAATGTGCCGCCCGAGTTCCGTCGCGTCGGTGCCGAAGTCGAGATGGTCAACGACCAGGGTGATTCAAAGAACTTTGTCGTTACACACATCGAGAACGGCAAGCTGACCGTCGACGGCAATCACCCCATGGCCGGCAAGGTCATAACCTTCCATATCCGGGTCACGGGCATTCGTGATGCCACCGACGAGGAAATGACCAACGGCGTCGAGCCCATGGCCATGCCAGTCCTGCACTGACGCCGCGTCTTTATTGCCGTCAATAATTCAAGCCCGCAGCCGATACGGGGGCATATACTGGTATTGGAAACTTCACCGCAAAGACGCAAGGTAGCACCGCCGTGGTGCCGCCGGCTGAGCCAGCGGGATCAAATCCTTTGCGTTCTCCGCGTAGTTGCGGTTGACTAGCGGTATTCATTACGACTGGAAAGCATGCATTCATGTCTCTGAGCATCGTCATACTCGCCGCCGGCAAGGGTACACGCATGCGCTCGGACCTGCCGAAGGTACTGCACCGGCTCGGTGGTCGTCCGCTCTTGTGGCACGTCCTGCAAACGGCACGGCAGTTCGATGCTGCACGCATTCACGTAGTGATCGGGCATCGGGCCGAAGAGGTGCGCGCCACCTTCAGCGACGCCGAGGTCGAGTGGGTTGTCCAGGATGAACAGCTCGGCACCGGACACGCCGTGGCGCAGGCGATGCCGGGAATACCGGATGGCGACACCGTGCTGGTCATGTACGGTGATATACCGCTGATCACCCAGTCCACACTGGCCCCGTTGTGCGCCATGGCGGAAGAGGGATTTGTTGGCCTGCTGACGGCGGAGCTCGACGATCCAACCGGCTACGGGCGCATCCTGCACCATGCCGACGGCAGTATCAGCGGTAGTGTGGAGGAAAAGGATGCCAGTGCCGCGGAGCGATCCATCAGGGAGGTCAATACCGGTTTTGTCGCTGCACCCGCCACCAAACTACGCCGCTGGATCAATGTGCTCGACAACGATAATGCCCAGGGCGAGTTCTACCTGACCGATGTCGTCGCACGAGCCGTCGCCGACGGCGTCAGCGTGCGCGGTCTCTCGGCGGAGTCTGTCGACGAGGTGCTCGGCATCAATGACCGGCTGCAGCTGGCCGTGCAGGAACGCTATTTCCGCACACGCTGTGCGACTGAATGCATGCGTGACGGCATTACGCTGATCGACCCGGCGCGTTTCGACCTGCGCGGGCAGTTGCAGGCCGGCGAGGATGTCATTATCGATATCAATGCCGTGCTGGAGGGTGAGGTCCGGCTCGGCAATCGTGTAACGCTTGGTCCGAATGTGGTGCTCCGCAATGTCGAGATCGGTGATGACACCATGATTCTCGCCAACTGCGTGATCGAGGATGCCGTGATTGGCAGTGGCGCACGTATCGGTCCGTTTGCACGCGTGCGACCGGAGACGCGGCTGGCCGACAATACGCACGTGGGTAATTTTGTCGAAATCAAGAAATCCGATGTCGGCGCGGGCTCCAAGATTAACCATCTCAGTTATATCGGGGATACCCTTATCGGGAGGGACGTCAACATCGGTGCCGGTACCATTACCTGCAATTACGACGGCGCCAGCAAACACCGCACAGTGATCGGCGACCAGGCATTCATCGGTTCCGATACGCAGTTGATAGCACCGGTCGAGGTCGGCGCAGGCGCCACTATCGGCGCAGGCTCGACCATCACGCAGGATGCGCCGGCCGGCGAGTTGACGTTGAGCCGGCCTGAGCAGGTGACCCGCAAGGGCTGGCAACGGCCGGTTAAAAACAAGAAACGTGAAAAGTGAAAAGTGAGACGTGAAAAGTGAGACGTGAGACGTGAAATTCGAGGCATGATCAATGGCCGGGAAATCGAAAAAAGGGCGCGGAAAAAAAATACCGCAGGGGCACCTTGCAGGCGAGATTCACACGTGAAATGTCCGTTGCAGGAACGCCTCGCATGCGCGAATAAATAACCGTGATATGTAAAACGCAAAAATTGAATATGATTGATTGGCAAAGAGCAATTCGTGGTATGAGTATATGTGCGGCATAGTCGGTGCGGCGGCACGGCGTGACGTGATCCCGTTGCTGGTCAATGGCCTGCGCCGGCTGGAATACCGTGGCTATGATTCTGCCGGTGTTGCGGTGCAAAGCGACAGTGACCTGCTGGAGCGTGTGCGCAAGGTAGGCAAGGTCGCCGAGCTGGCCCGTGCGCTGGAGGAGACCCCGGTCAGCGGCATGACCGGTATCGCGCACACCCGCTGGGCCACGCACGGGGTACCGAGCGAGCAGAATGCGCACCCGCATGTATGCCACGAGCGCGTGGCACTGGTCCACAACGGCATCATCGAAAACCATGATGATCTGCGCGAGCAGCAGCGCGCCGATGGCTACCGCTTTACCTCGCAGACCGATACCGAGGTAATCGTGCACCAGATTCACCACTACCTCGACCGGGGCCAGGACCTGCTCGCTGCGGTACAGTCGACGGTTGCCGACATGGAAGGTGCCTTTGCGCTTGGCGTCATCAGCAAGGACGAGCCGGGCCGCCTGATTGCGGCACGTCGTGGCAGCCCGCTGGTTATCGGTGTGGCCGATGGCGAGATGCTGATTGCCTCGGATGTAGCAGCACTGATTTCAGAAACCAGTCGCTTCATCTTTCTCGAGGACGGTGATGTGGCCGATATCGGCTGTGACCGGCTAACCATCTACGACCGTAATGGTCAGGTAGCCGAACGCGCTGTGCAAACTTCGAATGTCACGCTGGATGCGACTGACAAGGGCGACTATGCCCATTACATGCTAAAGGAGATCTTCGAACAACCACGCGCAATTGCCGATACCCTGGAGGGACGCATCGGCAGTCACCGGGTAGTGGAGGAGGCCTTTGGCAGCAATGCCGGGGATATCCTCGCAGCGGTACGGGGTGTTCACATCATTGCCTGCGGGACCAGCTACCACGCCGGCATGGTCGGGCGTTACTGGCTGGAGTCGCTGGCCGGTGTGCCCTGCAGTGTCGAGGTGGCGAGCGAATTTCGCTACCGGCATCCCGTGGTGCGCAACAATTCCCTGATCCTGACCCTGTCCCAGTCAGGCGAGACGGCGGACACGCTGGCCGGGCTGCATGAGGCACAACGCCTCGGTTTCGGGCACTCACTCTCCATCTGCAACGTGCCGGAAAGTTCGCTGGTGCGTGAATCCGACCTGGTCCTGATGACCCGTGCCGGTCCCGAGATCGGTGTGGCCTCGACCAAGGCCTTTACCACCCAGCTGGTCACCATGCTGCTGCTGACGATCGTGCTAGGCAGGCGTCACGGCATGCCGGCCGAGACCGAGGCCCGGCTGGTCAACGAGTTGCGCAGTGTGCCCGGCAAGGTAGAGCATGCCCTGCAACTGAACGATCAGATCCGTGAGCTTGCTGCGGCGTATTTCGCCGACAAGCATAATGCCCTGTTTCTTGGCCGCGGTGACCAGTTTCCGGTGGCTATGGAGGGCGCACTCAAGCTCAAGGAAATTTCCTACATACACGCCGAGGCCTACCCAGCGGGTGAACTGAAGCACGGCCCACTGGCACTGGTTGACGAAAGTATGCCGGTGGTGGTGGTGGCGCCAAACAATGTGCTGCTGGAAAAACTCAAGTCCAACCTGCAGGAGGTGCGTGCCCGCGGCGGCAAGCTGATCGTGTTTGCCGATGTGGATGTCGGCATGGAAAGCAGCGACGACGTGATCGTGTTGCCGGTCGCTCCGACCGAGGACAGCATCGCTCCCATCATCTTCTCCGTGCCCCTGCAGCTCCTCGCCTACCATGTCGCGGCCATCAAGGGCACGGATATCGATCAACCCCGCAATCTCGCCAAGTCCGTCACGGTCGAATAGGCCCCGTGGCCTCGTCGATCGCAAGCCATTGATATTTATGAGTTCATGTGACAGGCACAGTAATCTGTGCTAGTATGTGCAGTTTACTGAGCGAGATTGCCCGCGTCTTGTGGCGGGCCTGAAGGAGTTTAAATTGAGTATTGATTCAATGTTTTACTGCATTCCCCAGCAAGCCTACCTGAGCGTCACC
>JBATGJ010000230.1:0-4500 GCA_049665685.1 Gammaproteobacteria bacterium | reverse complement strand
GTCTGGACAGCTGCTGGCCGGCTGCACATGATTCAGAACTGTCATTGACGACCGTCATCGCCAGCTTCAGTTGGCTTTCGCCAAACGAAACCACTGCAACCGCCAGGCTGCCGTCACTGATTTCAGTCCCGAAAATCTCTCCCGACGTCGAGCAGCCGGTAATAATCGATGACGGGAATGCCTGCGCCAGATCCGCTACGGGTCCCGGGTCCTCCAGGAAGCCCGATGCACCGAATATCAGCACCAGTGTTTGTTCGGCATCAACAGCGGGGAAGGTCTCTACACTCCATCCCGAGTCGTTGCTGAAGGTGAAGGTTTGCATTTCCATTGCATGGATTCCCTGTGGCTTATCAAAGATGTGATCGGCTTTGATGACTCCTGCTTGAACCACAGGACTACTGAGCAGGCCCGCAGCATCCCGTGCTCACCAATAATTTCATATGTTATTGATTTATAATGTATATATTTACTACTCAAGGCCTGCGACAGCAATTTGCGGAGCTCGGCCGAAGTCGAAAGACGTCAACCCGGCCAGAATCACCGCCGATTCCCCCTATTCTCTGCTAGAATTTTGATTTTGGTGTTGCCATGCCACACAGACTCCGCATCCTCAAACAGATCGAATCACCGGCAGATCTGCGCCGCCTTGACGAGGTGCAGCTTAATCAGCTGGCCGAAGAGGTGCGTGAGTTCCTGCTCGAGTCCGTTTCTGCGACCGGTGGACACCTGGCCGCCGGACTGGGTACGGTCGAACTGACCATCGCGCTGCATACGGTATTCGATACTCCACATGACCGTCTGGTCTGGGACATCGGTCACCAGGCCTATCCACACAAGATCCTCACCGGGCGGCGCGATTCCATGCACAGTCTGCGCCAGCAGGATGGCTTGAGCGGTTTCCTTAGTCGCGAGGAAAGCACATACGACGCCTTTGGCGCAGGCCACTCCAGCACATCGATCAGCGCGGCACTGGGTATGGCCGTTGCAGCCAGGCAGACCGGCAGTGATCGCAAGACCGTGGCCATCATCGGTGACGGTGCCATGACGGCGGGTATGGCGTTTGAGGCCCTGAACAACGCCGGTGACGAGGACTGCGACCTGCTGGTCATCCTGAATGACAACGAGATGTCGATCTCGCCCAATCGCGGCGCACTGCACAACTACCTGTCCCGGCTGCTATCGGGGCGCATGTACACCGGCATCCGGCAGGGCAGCAAGCATATCCTCAGCCGCCTGCCGGGGGCTCAGGAATTCCTGCGGCGCTGGGAGGAGCACGTGAAAGGCATGATTATGCCGGGCACCCTGTTCGAGGAACTCGGCTTCAACTATATCGGCCCGGTCGATGGACATGATCTGCCGACACTGCTCGGGACGTTGCACAATATGTACAAGCTTCCCGGACGCAATCTCCTGCATGTCGTAACGCGCAAGGGGATGGGTTACGAACCGGCCGAACAGGACCCGTGCGTCTACCACGGCGTAACGCCCTTTGACCGGGCTACCGGCAAACAGCGCAAGTCCGCAACTTCCAGCAAGACCTATACCCAGGTTTTCAGTGACTGGTTATGCGACATGGCGGAGGCGGACGAGCGCCTCACCGGCATTACGCCGGCCATGTGTGAGGGTTCGGGCATGGTGACATTCGCCAGACAGTATGCCGACCGCTACTTCGATGTCGGTATCGCCGAACAGCATGCCCTGACGTTTGCTGCCGGCATGGCCTGCGAGGGACTGAAACCGGTTGTCGCGATCTACTCGACCTTTTTGCAACGCGCCTATGACCAGCTGATACACGACATTGCACTGCAGAATCTCGATGTGACATTCGCCATCGACCGGGCCGGCCTGGTCGGTGCCGATGGTGCCACCCATGCCGGCGTGTTTGACCTGTCATTCCTGCGCTGTGTGCCCAACATGCTGGTGATGGCGCCTGCCAACGAGCAGGAGTGCCGGCAGATGCTAACGACGGCATACCGGCATCCAGGGCCGGCCGCCGTACGTTATCCCCGCGGCACCGGACCGGGTGTTGCACCGGATGACAGCCTGGATACCCTCCCGGTCGGCAAGGCGAGTATCAGTCGCAAGGGCAGCCGGGTTGCCATCCTTGCGTTTGGCAGCTGCCATGCCGCAGCACTTGCCGCCGGCGAGGCCATCGATGCAACGGTAATAAACATGCGCTTTATCAAACCACTGGACACCTCCATGGTGATGGCGATGGCCGGCGAGCATGACATGCTGGTAACGGTGGAGGAAAACGTTCTCCAGGGCGGCGCAGGCTCTGCAGTGAACGAGGTATTGCTCGCACACCATGCGCAAAACCGGATCATCAACCTCGGCATACCCGACGCCTTCATCGGACATGGCGACCATGCACAACAACTGGCCGAGTGCGGACTGGACACAAACGGCATCATTACAGCGATCGAATCAGACGCTACACTTGCCACTCCGGTGACAGCGGCCAAGACCCTGGAGACGGGTAAACTACTGATCGGGTAATTTCCCTGCCGACAAAATCAATGGAGTCAGAGTCGACTGATTACATTGATTCTTTTAAAGGGCGAGAAAAATCAATCGACTCTGACCCCCATTGATTACAAAAGGGGCGGTAAAAACCGCCCCTTTTTGTGCCGCGCTGTCCGACTTACCGGCGCTAGCCCGCCTCGCGCTCCAGCGTTTCCTTGATGACCGCGTCCGCGACGTTCTTCGGGCATGGCATGTAGTGCAGGAACTCCATGGAAAACTGGCCACGACCCGAGGTCATGGTGCGCAGATCACCGATGTAGCCGAACATCTCGCTCAGCGGACATTCCGCCCTGATGTGTACATTGGTATGTCCGGCTTCCTGTGACCTGATCATGCCGCGCCGCCGATTGAGATCACCGATCACATCACCAACATGATCCTCTGGTGTATACACGTCGACACGCATGATGGGCTCCATCAGTTGCGGCCCGGCCTTGGGCATAGTCTGGCGATAGGCCGCCGCCGCCGCCAGCTCGTACGCCACGGCCGAGGAATCGACCGGGTGATAACTGCCATCAACCAGGGTAACCTTGAAGTCGAGACACGGGAATCCGGCCAGTACACCCTTTTCCATGCTCTTCTTGAAACCCTTGTCGACGGCCGGCCAGAATTCACGCGGTACGGTACCGCCGGTCACCTTGGATTCATACTCGTAACCGCTGCCGGGCTCACCTGGCTCGATGGTGTACTCGATCTTGGCGAACTGGCCGGAACCACCGGTCTGCTTTTTGTGGGTGTAGCTGTCCTCGATACGCTGGGTAATCGTCTCGCGGTAGGCCACCTGTGGTTTGCCGACCTCGACGTCGATGCCATGAGTGCGCCGGAGAATATCGATCTTGATGTCGAGATGCAGTTCACCCATGCCTTTCAGGATGGTCTCGCCACTGTCTATGTCCGTTTCCATGCGGAACGACGGGTCTTCCTTGATCATCTTGCCGAGTGCGATACCGAGCTTCTCCGCGGCGCCCTTGTCCTTGGGCGCAACGGCAATGGATATCACCGGGTCCGGGAACACCATCGGCTCCAGCGTAGCCGGCTGCTTGGGATCACACAGCGTGTGGCCGGTCTGTACGTTCTTCATGCCGATTACGGCCACGATGTCACCGGCCTGCGCGCTGTTCAGTTCCTCGCGCGAGTCGGCGTGCATCTCGACGATACGGCCGATACGTTCGGTCTTGCCGGTAAAGGTATTGAGCACGGTCGTGCCCTTTTCGAGCACACCCGAATAAATGCGGATAAAGGTCAGCGCACCAAAGCGGTCGTCCATGATCTTGAAGGCAAGTGCACGCAATGGCCGGGCCGGATCTACGATTGCAAACTCGCCCGTCTCCTGGCCTTCCAGGTCAACCTCCGGCTGCGGGGTGACCTCGGTCGGATCCGGCAGATAGTCCACCACGGCATCGAGCACCAGCTGGATGCCCTTGTTCTTGAAGGCGGAGCCGCAATAGGTCGGGAAAAAGTCCAGTGCGATGGTGCCCTTGCGAATACAGCGCTTGATGTCCTCGATCGACGGTTCATTACCCTCGAGGTACTGCTCCAGCAGGTCGTCATCCTGCTCGACCGCGGCCTCGATCAGTTTCTCGCGCCACTCCTCGATGGCATCGGCCATGTCGGCCGGCGGCTCCTCGATCGTGTAGGCGGCCGGATCACCGGATTCGTCCCAGATCCATGCCTTGCGGGTCAACAGGTCTACCATGCCCTTGAAATCGTCCTCGATACCGATCGGCAGCACCATGACCAGCGGCGTCGCATCCAGCACGTCCTTGACCTGTTTGACCACGCGGTAAAAATCCGCGCCCATGCGGTCCAGCTTGTTGACGAAGATAACGCGCGCGACCTTTGAGTCGTTCGCGTAGCGCCAGTTGGTCTCGGATTGCGGCTCGACACCGCCGGAACCGCAGAATACCCCGACACCGCCATCCAGCACCTTCAGTGAACGGTAGACTTCGATGGTGAAATCGACGTGTCCGGGGG